>NZ_LGEB01000065.1:0-59750 GCF_001279555.1 Micromonospora sp. NRRL B-16802
CCATCGCCGACTCCGCCAACCCCAACACCGCCTCCTACGACATCACCGTCGAGCACCTCGCCGACTGGATCGCCACCCGCGGCTACGCCACCAGCTGACACCACCCAACACGCACCACGCACCACGCACGACCGAAGGGCCGGACCCCACCAGGGGCCCGGCCCTTCGCCATGCCACCGGCGGTCCAGTGGTGCGCGTCCCGATACGAGAGCCTCGGGGCGTGATCAGGCGGGGCTGGTTTCGGCGGTGAGGACGGTCAGGATCTGGTCGCCGTACTTGGCGAGCTTGTTCTCACCAACCCCGCTGACCCGTGACAGCTCGGCCAGTGAGGCGGGCGCGTCGCTGGCGATCTGTCGCAGGGTGGCGTCGTGGAAGACCACGTACGCGGGCACGCCCTGCTCCTTGGCGGTCGCGGCCCGCCAGGCGCGCAGCCGTTCGAAGAGCGACGTGGCGGCCGGCGTCAGGTCGGCGACCACGGTGGCAGCGCCGCGCGGCTTCGACGAGCGACTCGACGTCGGCCGTTCCGGCTCGCGGCGCATTGTCACGACCCGTCGGCGGCCGAGTACGTCGGCGCTGGCCTCGGTGAGGGCCAGCGTGCCGTAGTCGCCCTCCACGGCGAGCAGCCCTTCGGCGAGCAGCTGCCGGACGACGCCGCGCCACTCGGCCTCGCTCAGTTCGGTGCCGATGCCGAAGACGGTGAGGGAGTCGTGACCGTACTGGCTGATCTTGTCGGTCTGTTTGCCGAGCAGGATGTCGATGCAGTGCCCGGCGCCGAACCGCTGGTTGCGTTCGCGGTCGAGGCGGAAGACCGTGGAGAGCAGCTTCTGGGCGGCGACCGTGCCGTCCCAGGACTCCGGTGGGTTGAGGCAGGTGTCGCAGTTGCCGCAGGCGGCCGTCGTGGTCTCGCCGAAGTATTCGAGCAGTTGGACGCGCCGGCAGCGCACCGTCTCGCAGAGCGCGAGCATCGCGTCCAGGTGTGCGGCGAGGTTGCGGCGATGGGCGAGGTCACCATCGGATGTCTCGATCATCTTGCGTTGCTGGACGACGTCCTGGAGCCCGTACGCCAGCCAGGCGGTGGACGGCAGACCGTCGCGGCCGGCGCGGCCGGTCTCCTGGTAGTAGCCCTCGACCGACTTGGGCAGGTCGAGGTGGGCGACGAAGCGGACGTCGGGCTTGTCGATGCCCATGCCGAAGGCGATGGTGGCCACCATGACCAGCCCGTCCTCGCGGAGGAAACGCTGCTGGTTGGTGGCGCGGGTGGCCGCGTCCAGCCCAGCGTGGTAGGGCAGGGCGGCGATGCCGTTGGCGGTGAGGAACTCCGCAGTCTTGTCGACCGAGGCGCGGGACAGGCAGTAGACGATGCCGGCGTCGCCGGGGTGCTCGTCGCGCAGCAGGGCCAGGATCTGCTTGCGGGGCTCCCGCTTCGGCACGATCCGGTACTGGATGTTGGGCCGGTCGAAGCTGGCCACGAAGTGCCGGGCGTCGTCGAGCTTGAGCCGGGTGGCGATCTCGGTGCGGGTGGCGCTCGTCGCGGTGGCGGTCAGCGCGATCCGGGGGACCTGCGGCCAACGCTCGTGCAGCATCGACAGCGCCAGGTAGTCGGGCCGGAAGTCGTGCCCCCACTGGGACACGCAGTGCGCCTCGTCGATCGCGAACAGGGAGATGCGACCCCGGTCCAGCAGAGCGAGGGTGGAGCGGACGCCGAGCGCCTCGGGTGCCAGGTAGAGCAGGTCCAACTCGCCGTTGACGAAGGCGGCCTCGACCCGACGCCGGGCGTCGAGGGTCTGGGTCGAGTTGAGGAATCCGGCCCGGACGCCGACGGCGGTGAGCGCGTCCACCTGGTCCTGCATGAGCGCGATCAGCGGGGAGACGACGACGGCGACACCGTCGCGGACCAGGGCCGGGATCTGGTAGCACAGTGACTTGCCGCCACCGGTGGGCATGAGCACCAGCGCGTCGCCTCCGGCGACGACATGGTCGATGACCTCCTGCTGGAAGCCGCGGAAGGCGTCGTAGCCGAACACCCGGCGCAGCGCGTCCAGCGCGGCCTCGGCTCGCACGTCGGTGGGGGAAGCCATCCGCGGAGTCTACGAGCCCACCCCGACACCGCCCGTCCGCCGCACCCGGTGGAGCGTCGGGCGGGCGGTTCCGCGGCCACCTGGGTGCAGACGACGTGGGTGAGCTGCTTGGCGAGCGGGCCAGATCACCCGCGTTGACAAGGGGCGGTTTTGTCGGGAGGGCGACCTGCTGCCCGGTGCCACCGCACGACCCGGCAGCGCGTGCCCGTCCGACCCCGGTCGGGGAGATAGAGTCGCTGATTGACCATTCGCGGCCGATGGCGGCCGCGGCGCCACGGCTTGGGGGTACGGGTGAGCGAGGGGCGCACAGTCGGTGACCGGATCGAGGACCCGGCGGTCACCGACGAGCAGTCGACAGCCGAGTCGGAAACCACCCTTGTGGTGGTCACTGGGCTCTCGGGCGGCGGCCGGAGCACCGTCGCGCGGGCGCTGGAGAACGTCGGCTACTACGTGGTGGACAACCTGCCGCAGGCGTTGATGCTGGACATGGCCGAGTTGGCGTTCAAGGCCGGTGGCGCGGCCCGGCGTACCGCGATGGTGCTTGACGTGCGCTCGCGGGCGTTCTCCACGGACCTTGTCGGGGCGATCCGTGAGCTCAAGGAGCGCGGCTTCTCGCCCCGGGTGGTGTTCGTCGACGCCGACGACGAGGTGCTGATCCGGCGGTTCGAGAGCGTCCGGCGTTCGCACCCGTTGCAGGGCGACGGGCGGCTTGCCGACGGCATCGCCGTGGAGCGTGGGCTGCTCGAGGAGGCCCGCGACCAGGCCGACGTGATCATCGACACGAGCCACCTCAACGTCAACCAGCTCCGTCGGCGCATCGAGGAGCTGTTCGGCGGCGAGGACGCCCGCCGGCTGCGGCTCACGGTGCTGTCGTTCGGCTTCAAGTACGGCCTGCCGCCGGACGCCGACTTCGTGTTGGACGCCCGGTTCCTGCCGAATCCGTACTGGGTGCCGGAGTTGCGGGAGCACACCGGGCGGGAGGAGGCGGTCAGCGCGTACGTGCTGGGTCAGGAGGGCGCGGACGCGTTCGTCGCCTCGTACGCCGACCTGGTCAACGCCACCACCACCGGCTTCGAGCGGGAGGGCAAGCGGTACCTCACTGTGGCGGTGGGCTGCACCGGCGGCAAGCACCGCAGCGTGGCCATCGCCGAGGAACTGGCCAGCCGGTTGCGCGACTCCGGGCTGGCGGCGAACGCCCAGCACCGCGACCTGGGGCGCGAATGACGGCGCGCCGGGTGGTGGCGTTCGGCGGTGGTCACGGGCTCTCCGCGTCTCTGCGCGCGTTGCGCCACTGCGCCCCCGAACTGGACCTGGACATCACCGCGGTGGTGACCGTCGGCGACGACGGTGGGTCCAGTGGTCGACTGCGCGCCGAACGGGGCGGCCTGCCTCCGGGTGACCTGCGGCAGGCGCTTGTCGCGCTGGCCGGCGACCATCCGGCCACCCGCCGCAGCGCCGGGCTGTTCCAGCACCGCTTCGCGGCCGCTCCGGCTGCGGGCGTACCCCAGACGGGCGGCACCGACCGGAACCCGGCGGCGGCGACTGACGGCCCTGAGCCCGACGGCCTGTCCGGGCACGCGGTGGGCAACCTGGTGCTCTGCGGCCTGATGGAGCTGCTCGGGGATCCGGTGGCGGCTCTGGAGCACGCCGGAGCGATGCTCGGCGCGGTCGGGCGGGTGCTGCCGATGTCCCGCCAGCCGGTCGGCATCGAGGCGCGGGTACGCGGCGCGGACCCGTCCGCTCCGGACGAGGTGTGCACCGTACGCGGCCAGCACCAGGTGGCGGTCACCACCGGCCGGGTCGAGTCGCTGCGGCTCACTCCGGCGGCCCCGGCGGCCTGCGCCGAGGCTCTCGCGGCGATCGGCGCGGCGGACTGGTTGATCTTCGGGCCGGGCAGTTGGTACACGAGTGTCCTGCCGCACCTGCTGGTGCCGCAGTTGGCCGATGCGATCGTGTCCAGCTCGGCCCGGCGGCTGGTCACCCTGAACCTGGCGGCGGAGAAGGAGACCCTCGGGCTGTCCGTCGCTGATCATCTGGCGGCGCTGCACTGGTACCTTCCCGAGCTCAAGGTGGATCTCGTGCTCGCCGACGCCAAGGCGGTGGGTGACCCCGAACCGGTCGAACGTGCGGCAGAATCGCTTGGTGCCCGCCTGGTCCTCGCTCCCGTCGCCGTCACCGACGGCACTCCCCGCCATGATCCGGCTGCCCTGGGCGCCGCGCTGGTGCCTGTCCTGGGTGCCGATCGTTAGACACGTACGTAATCTCCGGCGACACGCCGGAACAGGTCCGTGAGGGGACGCACAATGGCGATGACGGCCGCGGTCAAGGACGAGCTGAGTCGGGTCGACGTGCCCAAGCCCTGCTGCCGGCGGGCGGAGATGGCCGCCCTGCTGCGCTTCGCCGGTGGGCTGCACATCGTCTCCGGCCGTGTGGTGGTGGAGGCTGAGCTGGACACCGGGGCGGTGGCGCGCCGGTTGCGCCGGGAGGTCGCGGAGGTCTACGGCTATCCCAGCGAGATCCACGTGCTGGCCTCCGGCGGGCTGCGCAAGGGCAGTCACTTCATCGTCCGGGTGGTCAAGGACGGTGAGGCCCTCGCCCGGCAGACCGGCCTGTTGGACGTCCGTGGCCGGCCGGTGCGTGGGCTCCCCCCGCACGTGGTGGCGGCGAACGTCTGCTGCGCGGTGTCCGCGTGGCGGGGCGCGTTCATGGCGCACGGCTCGCTCACCGAGCCCGGTCGCTCCAGCGCCCTGGAGATCACCTGCCCCGGCCCGGAGTCGGCGCTGGCTCTCGTCGGGGCTGCCCGCCGGATCGGCATCACCGCGAAGAACCGCGAGGTACGCGGTGTGGACCGGGTGGTGGTGAAAGACGGCGACGCGATCGCGGCGCTGCTCACCCGCATCGGCGCGCACTCCAGCGTGCTGGCGTGGGAGGAGCGTCGGGTGCGCCGCGAGGTGCGAGCCACCGCCAACCGGCTGGCCAACTTCGACGACGCGAACCTGCGCCGCTCGGCGCGGGCGGCGGTTGCCGCGGCGGCCCGGGTGACGCGGGCGTTGGAGATCCTCGCCGACGAGGCGCCCAACCACCTGACCGACGCGGGCCGGCTGCGCCTGGAGCACCGGCAGGCGTCGCTGGAGGAGTTGGGGGCGCTTGCCGAGCCGCCGTTGACCAAGGACGCCATCGCCGGACGGATCCGCCGACTGCTGGCGCTTGCCGACAAGCGGGCCCGCGACCTGGGCATCCCGGATACCGAAGCTGCCGTCACGCCCGACATGCTCGTGGTCTGATAGGACGGTAGGGCCGCACGGTGCGCCCGGGAGCACGACCCGGCGCAGCGTGGTCCCGCACGCTCGGATATGGTCGCTGAGTACGGCAAGGGGGCCGACACAGGCACTCCTCGTCGTGCTCACCGCCTCGGGCGGTCAGGTCCTCAGACCGCGGCGGGGTGGCCGAGATGAACCGTCAACGGCCGGCTCCAGCGGTCGGCGCACACCACTTCGCCGGCCCGTTGTCGCAGCCGGCGGACCAGAACGCGAGGAGATGGGCCTGTGACCATCCGGGTTGGCATCAACGGCTTCGGCCGGATCGGCCGTAACTTCTTCCGGGCAGTACTGGCGTCGGGCGCCGACGTCGAGGTCGTGGCGGTGAACGACCTGACCGACAACGCCACGCTCGCCCACCTGCTCAAGTACGACAGCATCCTCGGTCGCCTGCCGCACGAGGTCAAGGCCACCGCCGACGAGATCACCGTCGGTGGCAAGACCATCAAGGCGTACGCCGAGCGGGACCCGTCGAAGCTCCCGTGGGGCGACCTCGGTGTCGACGTCGTCATCGAGTCGACAGGCTTCTTCACCGACGCCACCAAGGCCAAGGCGCACGTCGACGGCGGCGCCAAGAAGGTCATCATCTCCGCTCCGGCGAAGAACGAGGACGTCACCGTCGTCATGGGTGTCAACCAGGACACCTACGACCCGGCGAAGCACACCATCATCTCCAACGCTTCGTGCACCACGAACTGCCTCGCCCCGATGGCGAAGGTCCTGCACGACACGTTCGGCATCCAGCACGGTCTGATGACGACGATCCACGCGTACACCCAGGACCAGAACCTTCAGGACGCGCCGCACTCGGACCTGCGTCGTGCCCGGGCCGCCGCGCTGAACATCGTCCCGACCTCGACCGGCGCCGCGAAGGCCATCGGCCTGGTGCTGCCGGACCTGAAGGGCAAGCTCGACGGGTACGCGCTGCGGGTGCCGATCCCGACCGGCTCCGTCACCGACCTGACCGTCAACGTGGGTCGCGAGACCACCGTGGACGAGGTCAACGCCGCGCTGAAGGCCGCCGCGGACGGCCCGCTCAAGGGCATCCTGGTCTACAACGAGGACCCGATCGTCTCCAGCGACATCGTCACCGACCCGGCGTCGTGCATCTTCGACGCGCCGCTGACCAAGGTCGTCGGCAACCAGGTGAAGGTCGTCGGCTGGTACGACAACGAGTGGGGCTACTCCAACCGGCTCGTCGACCTGGTCAAGTTGGTCGGTAGCTCGCTGTGAGCATCCGGACCCTCGACGACCTGCTCGCCGAGGGGGTGTCGGGTCGGCGCGTGCTCGTGCGCGCCGACCTGAACGTCCCGCTCGACAAGCAGACCGGTGACATCACTGACGATGGACGCATCCGCGCGGTGCTGCCGACGCTCGGTGCGCTTGTCGAGGCCGGCGCGAAGGTGGTCGTCTGCTCGCACCTGGGCCGCCCGAAGGGCAAGCCGGACGCGCAGTTCAGCCTCCGCCCGGTCGCCGGGCGGCTCGGTGAGCTGCTCGGCGCGCCAGTGCACTTCGCCACCGACACGGTCGGCGACTCCGCACGCTCCACGGTGGAGGGCCTGGTCGACGGCCAGGTCGCCCTGCTGGAGAACCTGCGCTTCAACGCGGGGGAGACCAGCAAGGACGAGGCCGAGCGGGGCGCGTTCGCCGACCAGCTCGCCGCGTTCGGCGACGCGTACGTCGACGACGCGTTCGGCGCCGTGCACCGCAAGCACGCAAGCGTCTACGACGTGCCGGCGCGGCTGCCGCACGTCGCGGGTCGACTGGTGCTGCGCGAGGTCGAGGTGCTCTCCAAGCTCACCAGCGAGCCCGAGCGGCCGTACGTGGTGGTGCTCGGTGGGTCGAAGGTCTCCGACAAGCTGGCGGTGATCGAGGCGCTGCTGCCGACTGTCGACCGGCTGCTCATCGGCGGCGGGATGTGCTTCACCTTCCTCAAGGCCCAGGGCCTGGAGGTGGGCACCTCGCTGCTGGAGGAGGACATGGTCGAGACCTGCCGCAACCTGCTGGAGCGGTCCTCGGGCAAGATCATGCTTCCGGTCGACGTGGTTGTCGCTGACGCGTTCGCGCCGGACGCCGCGCACGACACGGTCCGCGTCGACGGCATCCCGAGCCACCGGCTCGGCCTGGACGTCGGCCCGGAGACGGTGGCCGGGTTCTCCGCCGCGCTGTCGCAGGCGAAGACCATCTTCTGGAACGGCCCGATGGGCGTGTTCGAGATGGCGGCGTTCGCGGCCGGCACCCGGGGCATCGCCGAGGCGATCACCAAGGCCGACGCCTTCAGCGTCGTCGGTGGCGGTGACTCGGCGGCGGCCGTGCGTGCCCTCGGGCTGGACGAGTCGAGTTTCAACCACATCTCCACCGGAGGCGGCGCCTCCCTGGAGTATCTCGAGGGCAAGGCCCTCCCCGGCATCGCGGCCCTGGAGAACTGAATGGCGAGCACGACCCGCCGGCCGTTGATGGCCGGCAACTGGAAGATGAACCTCAACCACCTCGAGGCCAACCTGCTGGTGCAGAAGCTGGCCGCGAGCCTCAACGAGAAGCAGCTCACCGAGGTCGAGACGGTGGTCCTGCCGCCGTTCACCGACCTGCGCACCGTGCAGACCGCGGTGGACGGTGACAAGCTGCTGATCGGCTACGGCGGGCAGGACCTGTCCCCGCACGCCGGGGGCGCGTACACCGGGGACATCTCCGGCTCGATGCTCGCCAAGCTCGGCTGCACGTACGTGGTGGTCGGGCACTCGGAGCGGCGGGCGTACCACCACGAGGACGACTCGGTGGTCAACGCCAAGGTCAAGGCGGCGCTCACGCACGGTCTGACCCCGATCCTGTGTGTGGGGGAGGGGCTGGACATCCGGGAGCAGGGCACCCACGTGGCGCACTGCTCGCAGCAGCTCGACGGGGGCCTCGCCGGGCTCACCGCCGAGCAGGTCCGCCAGGTCGTGATCGCGTACGAGCCGGTGTGGGCGATCGGCACCGGCAAGACGGCGACCCCGGAGGACGCCCAGGAGGTCTGCGCGGCGGTCCGTCAGCGGGTGGCGGAGCGCTTCGACCAGGAGACCGCCGACCAGGTCCGGGTCCTCTACGGTGGCTCGGTCAAGGCCTCGAACGTCGCCTCGATCATGGCCCAGCCGGACGTGGACGGGGGCCTGGTGGGTGGCGCCAGCCTGGACGCCGAGGAATTCGCTCAGATCTGCAGGTTCCCGGAGCACATCGCTCGCTGATCGCTCGGTATCCTGGACACCGCCCGTCCACCGGTCGGTGCCGCCGTGCCCGATCAGACCGGGCGAGGATCGCTACGAGAGGACTTCCCCCAGTCATGCCGACCTGGTTCGCATACGTGTTGATCGTGTTGCTGACGATCACCAGCTTCCTGCAAATCATGCTGATCCTGCTGCACCGCGGCAAGGGTGGCGGCCTGTCGAGCATGTTCGGCGGGGGTGTCAGTTCCAGCCTCGCCGGGTCCTCGGTGGCCGAGAAGAACCTTGATCGCTACACCGTTCTGGTGGGGATCATCTGGTTCGCCTGCATCGTCGGGCTCGGGCTCTGGCTCCGCCTTCAGATGAGCGGCGTTGCCTGAGCAGGCTCGCGAAGTCGTACAATCTGCGCGCGGTCCGTCACTCGACGGGCCGCGCGCAGGCTTTTCTCCGCTGCACACCGCGTCGCCCGCCGCCCATCCCTGACGGCTGCGGGTCCCCTCCGACGACAGGAGCGAGCAGCCGTGCCGAATGGCAACGTCATCCGAGGAGCCCGGGTCGGGTCCGCACCGATCCGCCCGGACGAGCGACACCATCCCGCCCCGCGCCGGGACGTCACCTACTGGTGCCGCAACGATCACCGTACCGACATCCGGATCGCGGCGGAGGCTGCGGCGCCGCCCCTGTGGGACTGCCCGCGCTGTGGGCTCCCCGCCGGCCAGGACGAACAGAACCCGCCCGGTCGGGTCCGCGCTGAGCCGTACAAGAGTCACCTGGCGTACGTGAAGGAGCGGCGTACCGCCGAGGAGGGTGAGGCGTTGCTGGCCGAGGCCCTCGCCGCGCTGCGTCGCCGTCGAGGCGAGTGAAAGGAAGGGCCCCTTGTTAGCGTCCAGACGCTAACAAGGGGCCCTTCCTTTCACTTAGCGCAGGCTGCGGAGGCGGGCCGGCACGTCGGCGGCTGCCGCCCGGTCGAGCAGCCAGCGGGTCCGGTGCACGCCGTGCACACCGGCGGCCGGCAGCTGCACCGGCCCGGCGCCGGCCAGCGCCATGCCCACCGCGCGTGCCTTGTCCGCGCCACCTGCCACCAGCCAGACCTCCTCGGCCGTGTTGATCGCCGGCAGGGTGAGCGTGGTCCGCACCGGCGGCGGCTTCGGGCTGCCCCGCACCGCGCTGCACGGCCGGGTCTCGTAGTGCACGGGATGCCCCGGAAAGACCGAGGCGACGTGGCCGTCCTCCCCGACGCCGAGCATCAACACGTCGAAGTGCGGCAGAGTGGCGTGCCCCGGCCGGGCGGCGCGGGCCAGCTCCTCGGCGTACCCGGCGGCGGCGGCCTCCGGGTCGTTGCCGGCCGGGCCGTCGGACGCCGGCATGGGATGCACCCGGGCCGGGTCCAGCGGAACCACGTCCAGCAGCGCGGCGCGGGCCTGCGTCTCGTTGCGCTCCGGGTCGCCGGCCGGCAGGAACCGCTCGTCGCCCCACCACACGTCGACCCGTGACCAGTCGACCGCGTCGCGGGCCGGCAGCTGCCCGACTGCCCGGTACACGGCCGCCGCGATCCGGCCACCGGTGAGCACCACAGCGGCCTCACCCCTGTCGGCCTGGGCGTCGAGCAGCTTCACCAGCAGCCGGGCCGCCACGGCCTGCGCCAGCATGTCGGCGTCGGCGTGGACGGCGACACTCGCCTCACTCATCGGTTGTGCCTTCGTTTCCCGACCGCGCACGGCGGTCGCTGTCGCATCGTGCCGGGGCGGGCTGCCCCGGAAGTGCCGCGGCGGGTGCCGGGGAAACGCCCCGGCCCCGCCCCGCTGACGTGACCCGGCTCAGCGCTCGCTCGTGCCGCTGTGCGCGGTCACACCGGCCTCGGCGCGCCGGGCGGTGGCCGGATCCTTCCAGACGTGCACCCGCTGCGGAGAACGCTGCTCCAGCCCATGCAGCCCCACAGTGGCGCCCAGCGCCTCCGCGTACACCTGGTCGGCGTCCAGCCGGCGCAGCTCCTCGGCCAGTTCGTCACCGAGCGGCCGACGGACGAGAGGCAGCGTCCGGTCGTCCTGGCCGGTCCGCCGGAACACCGCCATGCTGTCCTCGCGGGTGAGCGTCAGGCGGTCACCGTTGGCGCAGGTCAACTGCACCTCCCGCATCCGGGGGAACTCGTTGGTGTCCACCCGGACCGGCTGAATGCCGAGCCGGCTGGACAGCCAGCCCGCCATCAGCTCCGCGGTCGGGTCGGTCGGCGGCGCGACAACAGTCGCCTCGGTGACCTTCGCCTGGGTGGTGTCGAACGCCCCGGCGACGAGGGTCCGCCACGGGGTGATCCGCGTCCACGCCAGGTCGGTGTCACCCGGTGCGTAGTCGTGGGCCCGCTGCCGCAGGGCGGCGATCGGATCCGCGGCCTGTGCGCTGTCGGTGATCCGCCGGTCGGCGACCACGCCGAGGAAGTCGGTGGCGATCTCCGCCGGAGGCGGACCGTGCCACCAGGTCACCACAGGTACGTCAGGCACCAGCAGGGGCATCACCACCGACTCGGCGTGCAGGGCGAGCCGCCCGTACATCCGGGTGACGACAGCCTCGCACGGGCCGAGCCGGCCGCCGACCACGATCTCCGCGTCCAGCCGGTTGCGTTCCCGCTCGATGTCGGAGCGGACCACCACCAGCAGCCGGCACGGGTGGGCAGCGGCGGCGATCGTCGCCGCCGCCTCCGCCTCCCGTACCCGCTTCTCGTCGACCACCACGATGAGGGTGAGCGCCATACCACTGGCCACACCGCCGGCGCTGCGCCGCTCGGCGGCGAGCGCCTTGACCACCTCGTTGCCGGTGGTGTCCCACAGCCCGATCACTGGAGCCTCCTGGTCTGCTCGCTCACGCGCGTCGCCATGCCCGACCCTCGCGGGCCAACATCTCGTCGGCTGCCCGCGGCCCCCACTCACCAGCGCGGTACGGCTCCGGCGTCGTGCCCGCCCAGGCGTGCTCCAGCGGGTCGATGACCTGCCAGCTCTGCTCGACCTCGGCGGCGTCCGGGAACAGCGTGCGGTCGCCGATCAGCACGTCCAGCACCAGCCGCTCGTACGCCTCGGGGCTGGACTCGGTGAACGCCTCGCCGTACTGGAAGTCCATCGCGATGTCGCGGACCTCCATCGTCGTGCCGGGAACCTTCGAGCCGAACTTGAGCACCACACCCTCGTCGGGCTGCACCCGGATCACCAGCTGGTTGTTGCCCAGCGACTCCATGTCGGCGTCGTTGAACGGCAGGTGCGGCGCCTTCTTGAACATGATGGCGACCTCGGTGACGCGCCGGGGCAGTCGCTTGCCGGCCCGGATGTAGAACGGCACCTCGGCCCACCGGCGGTTCTGGATGCCCAGCCGCACTGCCACGTACGTCTCCGTGGTGGAGTCGCTGGGGACGTCCTGCTCCTCCAGGTAGCCGACAGCGCGTTCGCCGCCCACCCAGCCCGGCAGGTACTGGCCGCGCACGGTGTCCCGGGCCACGTCCTTCGGCAGGGTGATCGCCTTGAGCACCTTCAGCTTCTCGGCCCGGATCTCGTCGGCGTCGAAGCTCGTCGGCTCCTCCATGGCCACCAGGGCCAGAAGTTGGAGCAGGTGGTTCTGCAGCACGTCACGGGCGGTGCCGACGGTGTCGTAGAAGCCGGCGCGGGTGCCGATGCCGACGTCCTCGGCCATTGTGATCTGCACCGAGTCGACGTACTTGGAATTCCACAGCGGCTCGAACAGGTTGTTGGCGAACCGCAGGGCGAGGATGTTCTGGACCGTCTCCTTGCCCAGGTAGTGGTCGATCCGGAAGACGTCCTGCCTGGTGAACACGTCGTCGACCAGGTCGTTGAGCGCCTTGGCCGACGGCAGGTCGTTGCCGAACGGCTTCTCCACCACCACGCGGCGCCAGCCGCCGGACTTGTCGTTGTCGGCCATTCCGGTGCGGGCCAGCTGCTTGAGCACGACGGGGAACGCGGCAGGGGGGATGGAGAAGTAGAACGCCGCGTTGCCGGTGATGCCGTGGGTCTGCCGCAGACCGTCAAGCGTGGACGCCAGCTGGTCGAAGGCGGCGTCGTCGTCGAACGAACCGCCCACGAACTTGATGTTGCCGGCCAGCCGCGCCCACACCTCGTCCCGCCACGGCGTACGGGCGTGCTTGCGGGCCGCCTCGCACGCGAGGGTCTCGAAGTCGCCGTCACCCCAGTCGCGCCGGGCGAAGCCGAGCACCACGAAGCCGGGCGGCAGCAGACCCCGGTTGGCGAGGTCGTAGACGGCCGGAAGCAGCTTCTTGCGGGCCAGGTCGCCGGTCACCCCGAAGATCACCAGAGCGCATGGCTCGGGGATCCGGGGCAACCGGCGGTCCTGCGGGTCGCGCAGCGGGTTCACGCCGCCTTCTCGCTCCGCGTCTGTCACAGCGTCCATCCTCACGTCCGCAGCTCACCGGCCGCGTCGAGCAGTTGGGCGACGCCGGCCGCCCGGTCGGTCAGGTGCAGCCGCAGCACCGGGCGCTCCCGGCCCGCGAGGGCCTCCCGGTCGCCGGCGGCCTGCGCCGCCTGCAACTCCCCGAAGGTGTACGGCTTGCCGGGCACCGCCAGGTCCTCGGCGACAGCGCCGGTCACCTGCAGGTAGCTGCCCACCTGCGGGCCGCCCTTGTGGTACTGGCCGGTGGAGTGCAGGAACCGCGGCCCCCAACCGAAGGTGACCGGCCGGCCGGCAGCCTCGGCCAGCAGCGGCCGCAGCCGGGCCGCGTCGGCGTCGGCGAAGCGGTCCAGGTACGCCATCACGGCCAGGTAGCCGTCCTCGCCCAGCCCGTCCAGCAGCCAGCGCAGCACGCCGGCCAGGTCACCGGGGGCGCCCTGCGGCGCGTACACCTCGATCGCGCCCTCGGTGAACGACGGCGTCTCCGCCGGCAGACCCGAGGCCAGGATCTTGTTGGTGTTCTCCTTGGACTCGGTGACGTTCGGCTGGTTGAACGGGTCGATGCCGAGCACCACGCCCGCCACCGCCGTGGCGTACTCCCAGGCCAGGAACTGCGCGCCGAGCGGGCCGTTGACGGCCACGTCCGGGTTGGCGCCGCCGCCGGGCATGTCACCGGCGGCAAGCGCGCCGCCGTAGCTCACCGTCAGCACGTCCGGCCCGGTGGCGCCGGGGCTCTGCGGCGACTCCACCACCACCGGCAGGATGCCCACGCCGGCCTTGCCCGTCGACTCGGCGATCAGCTGCTCGGCCCAGTCGCCGAGCCCGTCGATGCCGGTGCCGTCGGACACCAGGGCGACCTTGTCGCGGGCCAGCGTCGCCGCGGCGCCCAGCGCGGCGCCCAGCGCCAGCGCCGGGTTGTCGCGGTCCCCGTCGAGCGACTGCGCCAGCGCGTCGGCCTGGTCGAGGAGTTCGGCGACCTCGACCCCGGCCAGCGCGGAGGGGACCAGCCCGAACGCGGTGAGCGCCGAGTACCGGCCGCCCACGTTCGGGTCGGCGAGCACCGTGAACGCGCCCATCTCGCTGGCGGTGGTCGCCAGCGGGGAACCCGGGTCGGTGACGATGACGAAGTGCCTGCCGGCCTCCGCCTCGCTCATCCCGGCGTCCAGGAACGCCTGCCAGTAGGCACGACGGTGGCTGTCGGTCTCCACGGTCGAGCCGGACTTGCTGGCCACCACCACGACGGTGCGCTCCAGGCGGTCACCGAGGGCCGCCCGGACCTGGCCCGGGTCGGTGGTGTCGAGCACTGTCAGCGGCCGGCCCAGCGTCCGGGTGATCACCTCGGGGGCCAGTGACGAGCCACCCATGCCGGCGAGGACCACGTGGTCCAGGTCGGCAAGCTCCGCGGTCAGCTCGGCCAGCTGCGCCAGCAACTCCCGGCTGTGCCGGTGGGTGTCCACCCAACCGAGCCGGATCTTCGCCTCGGCCTCGGCGTCCGGACCCCACAGGCCGGCGTCCTTTGCCGCCAACCTGCCCGGGACGCCCGCCTTGACCAGCGCGTCACGGGTCGAGGCGGGGGCGGACTTGTCCACGGCGTCCGCGCCGTACACGGCGAGACCACCGGCGGCCTCCACGGGCCCATCGAGAAGGTCGCTCATGCCGCCACTCCGCTTCGCTGCGTGCCGTCATGAGGCACATTTGCACCGAGCCTGCTGATTCGCTCGCTCCGCTCGCTCATGCGTTCCCACCGGCCTTCTCGGCGGCCTTGGCGTTGCCCTTGGCGGCCTTGTTCGGCGCGCCCTTGCCCTTGGCCGCTGCCTCCAGCGACTTGCGGACGCCGTCGAGCAGCTCCTGCCAGCTGGCCTCGAACTTCTCCACGCCCTCGGTCTCCAGGGTGGCGATCACGTCGGCCATGTCCACCCCCACCGACTCCAGGTCCGCGAAGACGGCGCGGGCCGCGTCGTAGGCGCCGGTGATGGTGTCCGCGCGGGTCTCGCCATGATCGGCGTACGCGTGGATGACCGGCTCCGGCATGGTGTTGACGGTGCCGGGGGCGATCAGCTCCTCGACGTAGATGACGTCGCGGTAGTCCGGGTTCTTCGTCGAGGTGGACGCCCACAGGGGGCGCTGCGGGTGCGCGCCGGCGTCCGCGAGGGCCTTCCACCGGTCGGAGGAGAACACCTTGGTGTAGCGCTCGTACGCCAGCTGGGCGTTCGCCACAGCGGCCTTGCCCCGCAGGGCCTTGGCCTGCTCGGAGCCGATCTTCTCCAGCCGCTTGTCGACCTCGGAGTCGACGCGGGATACGAAGAACGACGCCACCGAGCCGATGGTGGACAGGTCGTGGCCGTTGGCCTTGGCCTGCTCCAGACCGTCCAGGAACGCCTCCATCACCGCCGAGTAACGGTCCAGGCCGAAGATCAGCGTGACGTTGACGCTGATGCCCTCGGCGAGCGTGGCGGTGATCGCCGGCAGCCCGGCCTCGGTGGCAGGGATCTTGATGAAGAGGTTGGGGCGGTCGACAAGCCACCACAGCGCCTTCGCCTCGGCGACGGTCTTGTCGCTGTCGTGCGCCAGCCGGGGGTCCACCTCGATGGAGACCCGGCCGTCGACACCGTCGCTCGCGTCGTAGGACGGGTGCATCACGTCGCACGCCCACCGCACGTCGTACGTGGTGAGCATGCGTACCGATTCCTCGACGTCCACGCCACGGACGGCGAGGTCGTGCAACTGCCAGTTGTACTCGTCGGCGTCGCTCAACGCCTTCGCGAAGATCGTCGGGTTGGTGGTCACCCCGGCGACGTGCTGCTCCCGCCGGAGCTTGTCCAGCCCGCCGGAGCTGAGTCGTACCCGGGACAGATCATCGAGCCACACCGCCACACCGGCGGCGGTGAGTTCACTCAATTTGTCGGTCATGCCGTCCACGCTCCCTCAGTTGCCGGTCGTGAAACCGGTGATGTCGCCCACCCGGGCCAGCGAGGCGTGAGCCGCCGCCACGATCCGGTCGGGGGTGAACCCGAATTGCTCGAAGAGCACGGTGTGCGGGGCGCTCGCGCCGTAGTGCTCCAGGCTGACGCTCTCGCCGAGGTCACCGACGACGCCGCGCCAGGACATGGCGATGCCCGCCTCCACGCTCACCCGTGCCTTTACCCCGCGGGGGAGGACCGACTCCCGGTAGGCCTCATCCTGCTCGTAGAACCACTCCTGGCAGGGCATCGACACGACCCGGGTGGGGGTGCCGTCGGCCTCCAGCCGCTCCCGGGCGGTCAGGCAGAGCTGCACCTCGGAACCGGTGCCGACGATGATCACCTGCGGCTTGCCGTTGGACGCCTCGGCCAGCACGTAGCCGCCCTTGGCCACGCCGTCCACGCTGCCCAGGACGTCGCGGTCCAGGGTCGGCAGCGGCTGGCGGCTCAGCGCCAGGGCGGTCGGCCGGTCGGTGTGCTCAAGCGCCATCCGCCACGCCCAGGCGGTCTCGTTGGCGTCCGCCGGGCGGACCACGTCCAGGCCGGGGATGGCGCGCAGCGCGGTCAGGTGCTCCACCGGCTGGTGGGTCGGGCCGTCCTCGCCCAGGCCGATCGAGTCGTGCGTCCAGACGTACGTCACCGGCAGCTTCATCAACGCGGCCAGCCGCACCGACGGGCGCATGTAGTCGCTGAACACCAGGAACGTGCCGCCGTACGGACGGGTGCCGCCGTGCAGGGCGATGCCGTTGAGGATCGCGCCCATGGCGTGCTCACGGATGCCGAAGTGCAGCGTGCGGCCGTACTCGTGGCCCGGGAAGTCCTTGGTGGCGTGCGCGGCCGGAATGAACGACGGCTCGCCCTTCATCGTGGTGTTGTTGCTCTCGGCCAGGTCGGCCGAACCGCCCCAGAGCTCCGGCAGCACCGGCGCGAGGGCCTCCAGCACCTTGCCGGACGCCGCCCGGGTGGCCACGCCCTTGGCGTCGGCGGGGAAGGTGGGCAGCGCGTCGGTCCAGCCGTCGGGCAGCACCCGGCCGGCCATCCGCTCGTAGAGTGCCGCGCGCTCCGGGTTGGCCTTCTTCCAGGCGTCGAACGCGGTGGTCCACTCCTGCTGGGCGTCGGAGCCGCGGCCCATCACCTGCCGGGCGTGGCCGAGCACCTCCTCGTCGACCTGGAAAGTCTGCTCCGCGTCGAAGCCGAGGATCTCCTTGGTGGCCTTCACCTCGTCGGCACCGAGCGCCGAGCCGTGGATCTTGCCGGTGTTCTGCTTGTTGGGCGCCGGCCAGCCGATGATCGTGCGCAGCGCGATGAAGGAGGGGCGCCCGGTCTCGGCCTTCGCCGCCACCAGCGCCCGGTGCAGGGCCTCGGCGTCCTCGTGGTACTCACCCTGGTCGGCGTCACCGCTGCGCCAGTCGACGGTCTGCACGTGCCAGCCGTACGCCTCGTAGCGGGCGGCCACGTCCTCGCTCTTGGCGATCCGGGTGTCGTCCTCGATCGAGATCTCGTTGTCGTCGTAGATCACCGTGAGGTTGCCCAGCTGCTGGTGCCCGGCCAGGGCGCTGGCCTCGTGGCTGATGCCCTCCTCGATGTCACCGTCGGAGACGATGCACCAGATGTCGTGGTCGAAGACCGACGCGCCGGGCTCGGCCTCCGGGTCGAACAGGCCGCGTTCGCGGCGGGCCGCCATGGCCATGCCGACGGCGTTGCCGAGGCCCTGCCCGAGCGGACCGGTGGTGGTCTCCACGCCGGGCGTGTGGCCGTGCTCGGGGTGACCCGGGGTGAGCGAGCCCCACTGCCGCAGCGACTTCAGGTCCTCAAGGCTCAGCGGGTACCCGGACAGGAACAGCTGGATGTAGAGGGTCAGGCTGGAGTGCCCGGCGGAGAGCACGAACCGGTCGCGGCCGGGCCAGTTCGGGTCGGCCGGGTTGTGTCGCATCACCCGGTTGAAGAGAAGGTACGCAGCAGGTGCCAGGCTCATCGCGGTGCCCGGGTGACCGTTGCCGGATTTCTCCACGGCATCCATGGCCAGCACGCGGACGGTGTCGACAGCCCGGCGATCGAGGTCGGACCAGTTGAGTTCGGAGTGCGCGGGTCGGTTGGCAGCCACGATGGTTGTGCTCCTCGGCAGATGGGCGGAACCCTCACTGATGACCCTATCGAGCGCCCCTAAACGCCCGCCCGGGGATCTCTGCATGCTGTGCAATACGTGGCGCGGCGCGATTCGTTCAACCCCGGTGGTGTGACGGCCCGCACCGTTGTCGGGTCGGCCGGGCAGCCAAAACGACGACGCGTAGTGTGTGGGTCGGTGTGCAGGCCCGCAGCGGGCCAGCCGAACCGATCCCCGTGCCGATGCCGGAAGGTGGCAATCCGTGAGCATGATCACCGAGCGCCCCGCGAGCAACCCCGCCGGGCAACCCCCGGTGCGCTCGGTCGAGCGTCCGGTGGCCCGGCGGGACGTGCGCGCGGTCGTCTCGGCGTACGTGTCGCTCACCAAGCCGCGGATCGTGGAGCTGCTGCTGGTCACGACCGTCCCGGCGATGATGCTCGCCGAGGGCGGCATGCCGTCGCTGTGGCTGATGGCGGTGGTGTTGATCGGCGGCTCGCTCGCGGCTGGCGCGGCAAGCGTGCTCAACTGCTACATCGACCGGGACATCGACCAGTTGATGCGGCGTACCAAGCGACGGCCGTTGCCGGCGCACACGGTGTCCCCGCGCAGCGCGCTGGTCTTCGGTCTGGTGCTGGCGGCGATCTCGATCGCGTTGATGGCGGCGTTCACGAATCTGCTCGCCGCGGCGCTGACTCTCGCCGCGATCGTCTACTACGACGTCGTCTACACCCTGTGGCTCAAGCGCTCCACCCCGACCAACACGTTCTGGGGTGGCGCCTGCGGGGCGGCTCCGGTGCTGATCGGGTGGGCGGCGGTGACCGGCTCTCTGGCACCTGCCGCGTGGGGGCTGTTCGCGGTGGTCTTCTTCTGGCAGATGCCGCACTTCTACCCCCTCGCGATGAAGTACAAGGACGACTACGCGCGGGCCGGCATCCCGATGCTGCCAGTGGTGGCGTCCACCCGTCGGGTGAACGCCGAGATCCTGATCTTCGCCTGGCTCACGGTGCTCACCTCCCTGGCCGTCTGGCCGCTGGGGCTCAGCGCTATCTACGGCGTGCCGACCCTCGTGGTGGGCGCCATCTTCATCGTCGAGGCGCACCGGCTCTGCCGTCGGGCGACCCGGGGCGAGGCGATCAAGCCGATGCGGCTGTTCCACTGGTCGACGACGTACCTGACGATCGTCTTCGTGGCCGTCGCACTCGACGCCCTGATCTGACGCTTCCTCATCACGCGCGCGGCGCGGGTGTGGCCCGTTCGGTCCGGCGGTAGCGGAATCCAGTGACTAATCATGGCCATGGATGAGTTGTCCAGGTTTAACGTCACATCAGAGTAACTTTCGGCATGAGTCGGATCGGCTCAACCTGTGGCGCCTCAGGACTGATTTGGCGCGACGTTTCGCCAGTAAAAGTCCGGATATAAGCGGGCAGTTGACCTGTGCTCTTCCTTAAACCTGTAGGTAATTGGCATCACAAAAGCTTCATGGTTCTCGCCCGCACGAGTGGAACTCTGCTTAGGCTTCGCGTCATGGCAGATGGTTCCGATACGACGCTGACGGCCGAGCAGACCACCAGCGAGCAGGCGCCGCAGGGCTTGGTTGCGGGTCTCAGGTCGTTCGCCGCCGGGCACGGCGGCGCGAAGGCGGTCATCGAGTACGTCGGCAAGCGTGGCGCACGAATCGTCCTCGTGGGCTCCGACGGTGCGTGGGGCGACCAGTTCGCCGAAGACACCGTCACGGCTCGTGAGGCGTGCGCCCAGGCGGGAGTCACCGTCGAGAACGCCTGGGAGCGTGAACTGATGGACCAGATGCGGCCGAGCAACGACCTCTGGCGGTCGATGGCCCGACGCACGATGGCCCGCTGAAAATAGAAATCTGAAACTGACCGACCACCACAGTCGACCCGGGGGAAACCCCGGGTCGCTTTTTCGTCAGCCGTACCCCCGGCACCGAAGCCCGCCGGGTGCGGCGCGCCAGGGTGGTGCTGACGGGTGCGACGGCAGGGCGGTGCGCCACGCAGTGCCGGCGGGTGCGGTGCGCCGAGAGCTGCGCGTGTCCGGCGGTGACAGGGAGCGCAACTCGACCCACAGCCAGCGGTCAGACCGGCCGATCCGGGGGAGATCCACTCGGGTTCCTTGAAACCGGGGCATCCACCTCACCCGGAAACCCCGATATCAAGGAACGTGAGCCGATGGAAGGCGTTTCGGCGGTGAGGGGCCGTCAGGCGGTGACGGGGACGGCTGCGGCTTCGGCCGGGGCGGCGGCCCACGGGCTCGGCGCTTCGGCGGGGCGGCGCTCACGTGTCGACCACTGCATCGAGAGGGTGGCCAGCAGCACCAGGCAGGAGCCGAGCATGTGCGCGCCCACCAGGAGCGCCGGCACGTGGGTGAAGTACTGCACGAAGCCGATGACGCCCTGGGACAACTCCACCGCCAGCAGGACGATGGCGGCCCGGGTGGCCCCTGCCGCGCCGACAGCCCGGAACGCGAAGATCAACGCCACCGTCAGGCCGATCAGCAGGAAGACGACATCGGCGTGGACCTGGGAGATCGACTCCGGGTCGAGCCCGTTGCGGGCCGCGCCGTGGTCGCCGGCGTGCGGGCCGCTGCCGGTGACCCAGGTGCCGACGACGAGCACGGCGACGCTGACGCCTGTGGTGATCCGGGCAAGGGTGCGCAGCGGCGTGGGCACCACGGGCACCGTGGGGCCGTCCGGGTCGCCGATCCGCCGCCAGAGGGCGTACGCGGCGGAGATCACCGCCATCGAGGCGAGGAAGTGCAGCCCGACGACCCACGGGTTGAGGTTGGTGAGCACCGTGATGCCACCGATCACGGCCTGGGCGGGGATGCCCAGGAAGACGGCTACGGCCAGCGGAAGGAGCCCGCGCCGGCGCGGCCGGTGTGCCAGCACGGCCAGCAGGGTGGCCAGCGCGATGAGGCCCACCGCGAAGGTCAGCATCCGGTTGCCGAACTCGATCACCCCGTGTACGCCCATCTCGGCCGTGTTGACGTACGACGTGTCGGTGCACCGGGGCCAGGTGGGGCAGCCGAGGCCCGAGGCGGTCAGACGGACGGCCCCGCCGGTGACGACGATGCCGACGTTCGCGATGATCGAGGCGAGCGCGAGGCGGCGCAGCAGGGTGCCGGAGACCGGACGGGCGATTCGGTTCACGGCGCAAATCCTACGCACCGTAGTGATCGAGGTTCGTCCGACTCGGTGGGGTCGGTGGTTCGGATCACCGGCACCCGGGTTTGCGACCCTCCGGGTAATTACGTAACGTTGGCGTTGTGAAAAACGCGGCGGCGCTCTCGGGGCAGCAGCCGATGGCCGCTGCGGCCGTCGGCGGGTCCGTCGTGACCACGCCTGTCGCACTCGCGGCGACCGAGACCTCCACCCGCGACCGGGTCACCCAGTTGCTGCTGGAGCGGGGCGCCACCACCGCCGCACAGCTCGGCGTGGCGTTGGGCCTGAGCCCGGCGGCGATCCGCCGACACCTGGACGCGATGCTCGCCGACGGTGACGTCGTCGCCCGTGAGCAGACGGTGCGGGGCAGCCGCGGTCGGGGGCGCCCGGCCAAGGTGTTCCTGCTGACCGACGCGGCCCGGGGCCGCTGTGGCACCCACCACTACGACAACATGGCCACCGCCGCGCTGCGCTGGATCGCCCGCAGCGGTGGCTCGAACGCCGTCGAGGCGTTCGCCACGGAGCAGGTGTCCGCCCTGGAGTCGCGGTGCCGCGCCGCCATGGAGGACGCCGGCGACGACCCCCTCGCACGGGCGGAGGCACTCGCCGGAGCGCTCACCGCCGAGGGTTACGCTGCCAACGCGACCACGATCGCCTCCGGCGGCCAGCTCTGTCAGCACCACTGCCCGGTGGCGCACGTGGCCGCCGAGTTTCCCCAGCTGTGCGAGGCCGAGACCGCGGTGATCTCCCGCTTGGTCGGCACCCACGTGCAGCGCCTGGCAACCATCGCGCACGGCGACGGGGTGTGCACCACGCACATTCCGACCCAACCGAGCCGCGCACAGTCCGGTAATCCCGTCACCACTGTGAGGACAGATAGATGACCGAGCAGATCGTCCAGCCCCTGACGCAGGAAGAGCAGCTCGCCGCCCTGGGTCGCTACGAGTACGGCTGGTCCGACCCGGACGCCGCCGGGGCGGTCGCCCAGCGCGGCATCAACGAGGCGGTGGTGCGGGACATCTCGGCCAAGAAGAACGAGCCGGCCTGGATGCTCGACCTGCGCCTGAAGGGTCTGCGGCTGTTCGGCCGCAAGCCGATGCCGGCCTGGGGCGCGGACCTCACCGGCATCGACTTCGACAACATCAAGTACTTCGTGCGGTCCACCGAGAAGCAGGCCACCAGCTGGGAGGACCTGCCCGAGGACATCAAGAACACCTACGACCGGCTCGGCATCCCGGAGGCGGAGAAGCAGCGGCTGGTCGCCGGTGTCGCGGCGCAGTACGAGTCCGAGGTCGTCTACCACAAGATCCGTGAGGACCTTGAGGAGCAGGGCGTCCTGTTCCTGGACACCGACACCGCGCTGCGCGAGCACGAGGACGTCTTCAAGGAGTACTTCGGCACGGTGATCCCGGTCGGCGACAACAAGTTCGCCGCGTTGAACACCTCCGTATGGTCCGGTGGCTCGTTCATCTACGTGCCGAAGGGTGTGCAGGTGGAGATCCCGCTGCAGGCCTACTTCCGGATCAACACGGAGAACATGGGCCAGTTCGAGCGGACGCTGATCATCGTCGACGAGGGTGCGTACGTGCACTACGTCGAGGGCTGCACCGCGCCGCTCTACTCCTCCGACTCGCTGCACAGCGCGGTCGTGGAGATCATCGTCAAGAAGAACGCGCGTTGCCGCTACACGACCATCCAGAACTGGTCGAACAACGTCTACAACCTGGTCACCAAGCGCGCCGTCTGCCACGAGGGCGCGACGATGGAGTGGGTCGACGGCAACATCGGCTCCAAGGTGACAATGAAGTACCCGGCGGTCTACATGACCGGCGAGCACGCCAAGGGCGAGGTGCTCTCGGTGGCGATGGCCGGCGAGGGCCAGCACCAGGACGCGGGCGCCAAGATGGTGCACGCCGCGCCGCACACCTCCTCGAACATCATCTCGAAGTCGATCGCCCGGGGCGGCGGCCGCACCTCGTACCGGGGTCTGGTGCAGGTGCTGGAGGGCTCGCACCACAGCCGGAGCACTGTCAAGTGCGACGCGCTGCTTGTCGACACCATCTCCCGCTCGGACACCTACCCGTACGTCGACATCCGCGAGGACGACGTGTCGATGGGGCACGAGGCGACCGTCTCCAAGATCAGCGACGACCAGCTCTTCTACCTGATGAGCCGCGGCCTGAGCGAGGACGAGGCGATGGCCATGATCGTGCGTGGCTTCATCGAGCCGATCGCCAAGGAGCTCCCGATGGAGTACGCCCTGGAGCTCAACCGTCTGATCGAACTCCAGATGGAGGGCGCGGTCGGCTGACCCAGCCGGCTGACCCCGCCCGACCCGTCGGGCGAAACGCGGCCGGCCCGAGCCAGCTCAGCTGGGCGGACCGTGCCGCGACCAGCCCGACCGATCCTCCGATCAATCGCAGAACAGACCAAGGAAGACATGACTACCCAGGCTTCCGCGCCACCGCCCAGCACCAAGTCGCAGGCGCTGCGCTCGTACGACGTCGCCGACTTCCCGGCCCTCACCGGCCTGGAGGAGGAGTGGCGTTTCACCCCGCTCAAGCGCCTCCGCGGCCTGGCCACGGCTGACACCTCGGCCGCCACCGGTCGGGGCGTCACAGTGGAGCACCCGAACCTGCCGGCCGGAGTGTCGGTGCGGCTCGTCGAGCCGTCCGACGCCAGTGTCGCGTCGGTGCTGGTGCCGGTCGACCGGGTCAGCGCGCTGGCCCACGGCGGGGCGGCGCGGGTCGCGCTGGTCGAGGTGGCGGCCGAGGCCGTCGTGTCCGAGCCGGTGGTCGTGCGGCTGCTGGGCGCGTTTCCCGAGGAGCTGTCCCTGGCCCGCACCCAGGTGCAGGTGGGCCGGTTCGCGGAGGCCACCGTCGTGTTCTCCCAGGAGGGCTCGGTCACGCTCGCCGACAACGTCGAGGTGACGGTCGCCGACGGCGCCAAGCTGACCCTTGTCACCGTCGCGGACTGGGCCGAGGACGCGGTGCAGGCGCAGCACCTCAAGATCAAGCTGGGTCGGGACGCCCGGGTGGTGCACGTCCAGGTCACCCTCGGCGGCAACCTCGTCCGGCAGTTCACAAGCGTGGAATACACCGGTCGGGGTGGCGAGGCCGAGCTGTACGGCGTCTACTTCGCCGACTCCGGCCAGCACCTTGAGCACCGGCAGTTGGTCGACCACAACGTGCCGGACTGCCGCAGCTACGTCGGCTACCGGGGCGCCCTGCAGGGCGCGGACGCCCACACCGTCTGGGTGGGCGACGTGATCATCCAGGCCGAGGCGACCGGCACCGACACGTACGAGATCAATCGGAACCTGCTGCTCACCGACGGCGCGCGGGCGGACTCCGTACCTAATCTGGAGATCGAGACCGGCGAGATCGCCGGTGCCGGTCACGCCAGCGCGACAGGCCGCTTCGACGACGAGCAGCTGTTCTACCTGATGGCCCGGGGCATCCCGGAGGGTGAGGCCCGCCGCCTGGTGGTCCGCGGCTTCTTCGCCGAGCTGATCAACAAGATCCCTGTGGAGTCGCTGCGCGAGCGCCTCGGTGACGCCATCGAGGCCCGGCTCACCAAGGCCGGCGCCTGATGATCCGGATCTGTTCGACTGAGGACGTGCCGAAGGGCACCGCGATCAGCGCGGACGTCGACGGCACCCCGATCGCGCTTGTGCACGGCGAGGACGGCGAGTTCTACGCCGCGTACGACGAGTGCTCGCACGCCGCTGTCGCGCTGTCCGAGGGCGAGGTCGACGGCTGCACGCTGGAGTGCTGGCTGCACGGCTCCCGCTTCGACCTGCGCACCGGGCAGCCCACCGGCCTGCCGGCCACCGAACCCGTACCCGTCTACCCCGTCGAAGTCCGCGACGGCGACATCTACCTCAGCCTGACGCCGAGTAATGGAGTGACGCGATAATGAGCACCCTGGAGATCCGCGACCTGAAGGTGTCGGTCAAGCTGCCCGAGGGTGAGCTCAAGCCGATCCTGGCCGGCGTCGACCTGACCGTGAAGTCGGGGGAAACCCACGCGATCATGGGCCCGAACGGTTCCGGCAAGTCCACCCTGGCGTACTCGATCGCCGGTCACCCGAAGTACGAGATCACCGGCGGCACCGTCACGCTCGACGGCGAGGACGTGCTGGCCATGACCGTCGACGAGCGGGCGCGCGCCGGCCTCTTCCTGGCCATGCAGTACCCGGTCGAGGTGCCCGGCGTCTCGGTGGCCAACTTCCTGCGTACCGCGAAGACCGCCATCGACGGCGAGGCGCCGAAGCTGCGTACCTGGGGCGGCGAGCTGCGCGGCGCCATGGAGCGCCTGCAGATGGACCCGGCGTTCGCCCAGCGCAACGTCAACGAGGGCTTCTCCGGTGGTGAGAAGAAGCGGCACGAGATCGTCCAGCTGGAGCTGCTCAAGCCGAAGATCGCGATCCTCGACGAGACCGACTCCGGCCTCGACGTGGACGCGCTGCGCGTGGTGAGCGAGGGCGTCAACCGGGTCCGCGACAACGGCGACACCGGCGTGCTGCTGATCACCCACTACACGCGGATCCTGCGCTACATCAAGCCGGACTTCGTGCACGTCTTCGTGGCCGGCCGGATCGTCGAGCAGGGCGGCTCGGAGCTTGCCGACAAGCTCGAAGCCGAGGGCTACGAGCGGTACGCCGCCGGAGCTGGCACGGCCCGGGCCTGACCGAGAGAGGCGCTGCCGAGATGACCAGCATCGCGATCCCGCAGGGGATGCCGCAGTACGACGACGAGCCGCGTTTCGACGTGGCCCGGGTGCGCGCCGACTTCCCGATCCTGGAGCGGGAGATCAACGGTCACCCGCTGGTCTACCTCGACAGCGCCAACACCTCGCACAAGCCGCGGCAGGTGCTCGACGTGCTCGCCGAGCACTACGCGCGGCACAACGCCAACGTGTCGCGCTCGGTGCACACCCTGGGCACCGAGGCCACCGAGGCGTACGAGGGGGCACGGGCCAAGATCGCCGCGTTCATCAACGCGCCGAGCCCGGACGAGGTGGTGTTCACCAAGAACTCCACCGAGGCGATCAACATCGTGGCGTACGCCTTCTCCAACGCCTCGCTGCGCCCCGACGGTGACCCCCGGTTCCGGCTCGGTCCCGGCGACGAGGTGGTGATCTCCGAGATGGAGCACCACTCGAACATCGTTCCGTGGCAGCTGCTCTGCGAGCGGACGGGCGCGACCCTGCGCTGGTTCCCGGTCACCGACCAGGGCCGGCTCGACGAGTCGGGCCTGGACGACCTGGTCACCGAGCGGACGAAGATCGTTTCGCTGGTGCACATGTCGAACATCCTCGGCACTGTCAACGCCACCTCCCGGATCACCGCGCGGGTCCGCGAGGTGGGCGCCCTGCTGCTGCTGGACTGCTCGCAGTCGGTGCCGCACCTGCCCATCGACGTGGTCGACCTGGACGCCGACTACATCGTGTTCACCGGGCACAAGATGTGCGGCCCCACCGGCATCGGTGTGCTCTGGGGTCGGGGGGAACTGCTCGCGGCCATGCCGCCGGTGTTCGGCGGCGGCTCGATGATCGAGACGGTCACCATGGCCCGGTCGACGTTCGCCGCGCCGCCGGCCCGGTTCGAGGCGGGCACCCCGCCGATCGCCGAGGCGGTCGCGCTCGGCGCGGCGGTGGACTACCTGACCGGGATCGGCATGCAGGCCATCCAGTGGCACGAGAAGGAACTGACGGCGTACGCGCTGGAAGCCCTCGGCTCGGTGCGCGACCTGCGGATCTTCGGCCCGACAGTGCCTGTCGGCCGGGGCGGCACCATCTCGTTCGCGCTCGGTGACGTGCACCCGCACGACGTGGGCCAGGTGCTCGACTCGCTCGGCGTGCAGGTGCGGGTGGGCCACCACTGTGCCAAGCCGGTGTGCAGCCGGTTCGGTGTACCGGCGATGACCCGGGCCTCGTTCTACCTCTACACCACCACCGAGGAGATCGACGCTCTGGTGGCCGGTCTGGAGCAGGTGCGGAAGGTGTTCGACTGATGGTGCAGCTCGACCAGCTCTACCAGGAGATCATCCTGGATCACTACAAGCATCCGCACGGGCGTGGCCTGCGCGACGCCGACGACGCGGGTGACCGGGTCGCGGAGGCGCACCACGTCAACCCGACCTGCGGCGACGAGGTCACCGTCCGGGTGGCCACCGACGGCGCCGTGCTGCACGACATCTCGTACGACGGGATGGGGTGCTCGATCAGCCAGGCCTCGGCGAGCGTGCTGCACGAGTTGCTGCGCGGCCGGGACGCCGGGGAAGCTTTCGAGGTGCACGAGGCGTTCGTCGAGTTGATGTCCGGTCGTGGTCAGGTCACGCCGGACGAGGACGTACTCGGTGACGGGGTGGCTTTCGCGGGTGTTGCCCGCTATCCCGCCCGGGTCAAGTGCGCGCTGCTGCCGTGGATGGCGTTCAAGGACGCTGCGGCACGCGCCGGTGTGGGCGCGAGCCCGGAGGTGAAGGCGTGAGCGACCGGCAGCGCGGGAATCACAGGTGCAAAGCGGTGGTGCCGGATGGCATCACGCAGCGAAGCGGAGGGACGGCATGAGCGAGAACACCGCTACCGCGGCGACGCCGGAGGCTGGTGACGCCACCGCGGCGCCGCAGACCGACGCCGTGACGACCGACGGTGCCGCGACGCCGGGTGCCGGCGACGCCGCCACCCCGACGGCCGGCGTCAGCAAGGCCATGATCGCCGACATCGAGGAGGCGATGAAGGACGTCGTCGACCCCGAGCTGGGCATCAACGTGGTCGACCTCGGCCTGGTGTACGGCGTGCACGTCGACGACGAGAACGTCGCCACCCTGGACATGACGCTCACCTCGGCGGCGTGCCCGCTGACCGACGTGATCGAGGACCAGACCCGGCAGGCGCTTACCACCGGCCCGGGCGGCGGCCTGGTCAACGACATCCGGATCAACTGGGTGTGGCTCCCGCCGTGGGGGCCGGACAAGATCACCGACGAGGGTCGGGACCAGCTCCGTTCCCTCGGCTTCAACGTCTGAGCAGGCCACACCCGGTCAGCTCTGCCCGTCGAGCGCGATGCCCCACCAGGGCGTCGCGCTCGACGCGTTCCAGAGCCGCACCAGCACCGAACGTGCTGCCCTCTGAGCCCGCAGGCAGCACTTTTCCCGCCAACATCTTCAGGTGAGGGCGGGTCGCCGGGGAAATCGGTGGCAGGGGCGTGGGGTGGGGATGCAGGATGCGCTTGTGATTGAGGCGTACCCGACCCAGACCCCTGTTCGTGCGGCGACTGCCGTGCGGCGACAGCGGCTGGCGCGGGCACGCGTCTCGGTCCGGCACCGACGTCGGTGAGCGTCTTCCTGGCCGGCACGGTGGCTGGCTACGGCGTCGCCATCCCGGTCGGTGCGATCGCCGTCCTCATCCTCGGGCTCAGTGCCCGTACCTCGTTCCGGGTCGGTGCGGCGGCGGCGCTCGCGGTGGCGACGGCTGACGGCCTGTACGCGGCGGTCGCGGTGGTCGGCGGCGCCGGCCTGGCGGGTGCCATCGCGCCGGTCGCCGGCCCGCTGCGGGTGCTCGCCGCGGTGGTCCTGTTGGGGCTGGCCGCACACGGTCTCTGGCGGACCTGGGCGGCCCACCGCTCGGAGCATTCGTCCGCGCCGGTGGTGGGCAGGTCCTCGCCGAGCGGTCGGGGTTTGAGCACTCCGGGGCGGGCCTACGCGGCGGTGCTCGGGTTGACCCTGTTGAACCCGATGACAGTGCTGTACTTCGCCGCGCTGGTGCTGGGCCGTTCGGGAACCGCCGACGTGGGCATGATCGACGCGACGCTGTTCGTGACCGGTGTGTTCCTGGCGTCGGCGAGCTGGCAACTGCTCGTCGCGGGCGGCGGCACGATGGTCGGGCGGGCGCTGACCGGACCGCGCGGGCGGCTGGTCACCGGTCTGGTCTCCAGCGCGCTCATCGCCGCGCTGGCGGTGGCCGCCATGCTGCCCGGCTGACCGGTCCGCGCCGCTGTCGTCACCCGCACCTGTCAGTCGGGTCCCTGTCGAGCCGCGCTCGGCCGGCCCACGACGCCGGCGTCGTCCTCGTCGCTCAGCGGCCAGCCCTGGATGAAGGCTCGCCCGGGCGCTACGCCGACGCCTTCGGGAGGCCACACCCGGGCTGTCATGATCAGACGAGCGGTCGTCTGCCCGGTGCGCGCGTCGAGCACTGTGACGAGGTAGGCCGTGCGCTTGTCGCCGATCAGGGGATGCCCGGCGAGTTCGGTGAGCCTGGCGTTCAGTACGGAGGTCACCACGACGGTTCCGTTCCCGACGCCAGGTGGAAGGTTTCCGGGCGCATCTTGGGTCCAGAGTTCCCTGCCAGTGGCGGCGTCCACAGCGGTGAGTCGCGAACCGCGCCGCTCGACCCAGATGTCGTCGCCAGCCACGCCTGCCGTGGCCGCCGGCAGTGTGTAGTCCGAGCTGGCCGTCAGGAGCGGGCCGGTCATGCGCCACTGCCCGTCGTCGAGGTTGACGGTGGCGGTGCCGGTCATCTCGCCGTCTGTGAACGTCGGCAGGTAGAGACGGCTCTTGTAGTAGCGCGGGGGGTGGGTGCGGTCGCCCGTGCGTTCCTCGCAGGGCATGCCCCGGGTGGTCCAGAGGATCTGACCTCCCCGGGCGGCGGCGAACTGGCAGTCGCCGACGTCCAGCACCACAGTGTCGCCGATGACGGCTTTCGCGTCGCCGCGTGTGGTGCCGATCACCTGGTCGTCGGCCCCGCCTACCACTGTCGACCCGGGCACGCGCGATCCCCAGACTTTCTCCTGAGCGGGCATCACGACGACTGTGGGAGCGACGGTGATGCCGTCGGTGGTGAGTGATTTCCGGTGGGACATGGCGCCGATCACGGGCTTGCCGTCGTGGCCCGACACCGTCCACACCACGCCCCCGGTGGTCCCGTACCCGGTGTAGGCGCATCCGGGGCCGGGGAGGAGGCAGTCGCGCAGCACGACGATGCCGGTGCCCATGGCGACCACTTCCTGGCGAAAGACCCTGTCTGTGGTGGATCCATGAGAGGGCATCGGTCGCTCCCACAGCAGCGAGCCCTGGGCGTCGAAGTACCTGCTCTGCTCGTTGTTCTGCACGAAGATGCCGCCGTCCGGGCCGACGTAGACCCGGCCGTTCTTCCTCTGGATCGTGAAGAGCTCCGCACCCGTCTCCGGGTCGTGCCCCCACAGCTTTCCGTCGTTGCTCGTGAGCAGCACATGTGGCAGGACCTCGACTTCGAAGACGGGTCCCGGCCGGTCCGATACAGCAATCGGTCGGCGGGAGCGTACTAAGGACAGTCAATGTCCCGACGCTGACGGATCAGGCCGACGCTCTGCCTCCAGCGCGTCACCACGGCGCTCGGCCGGGCGATGGGGTGGCCGGGCGGGCCGCAGGCACTGCGGTGCCGTAGGTTCGGGCACATGAGCAGCCGACCCGCAGCCGGAGGGGGCCGCTGGGTCGAGGTCGACCCGGCCCGCGTCGGGCGCTGGGTCGAGGGCTTCGCCGACCGGCACGGCCCGCCCACCACGACCATCCAGGGGTACGGGCTGCTGCTCACCGCCCCCGACGGGGCCACAGCCGAGCTGCACGCCCCGCCCGGCGCGGACCCCGGCGGCGACCTGCAGGGGTTTCTCGCCGCTGCCGCCGCCCCACGCCGGATCGGGCTGTTGCTGGCGCGGAAGAGCGCCGTGGCGATGGGCGTGGCTGCGGGGGAGGGCCTGGTCGTCTCCAAGGTGGACAGTCGCTACGTGCAGGGTCGTACCGCTGCCGGCGGCTGGTCCCAGCACCGCTTCGCCCGTCGGCGCGACAACCAGGCGAAGGCCGCGCTCGGCGAGGCTGTCGAGCTCGCGGTACGGCTGCTGCTGCCGGAGGCCGGCTCGCTCGACTCCGTGGTGGCCGGAGGCGATCGGCGTACTGTCGACGGCATCCTCGCCGACCGGCGCCTGGCTCCGCTGGCCGCGCTGCGGGCCGAGCGGTTGCTTGACGTTCCCGAGCCTCGACACGCTGTGCTTGTCGCCTCGGTGGTGGCCGCCCGGGCGGTCCGCATCCTGGTCCGGGATCCCGCTCCGCCCGCCTGACCAGGCTTCGGCTGCGCGGCGAGACCGAGCCCGGTGATGCGAAAGGGCGCCCCGACGGCCGGTCCCGGCCGTCGAGACGCCCGCGTCGGCGTCGTCGACCCGTCAGAGCTGGTCGGTGCCGAAGGTGTCGCAGGCCTTCGGGTCGCCCCGGTCGTAGCCCTGCTGGAACCAGCGCTGCCGCTGCTCGGAGGTGCCGTGGGTGAACTGGTCGGGGTTGACCTGCCCACCGGAGCGCTCCTGGATGCTGTCGTCGCCGATCGCCTCGGCGGCCTGCATGGCCTCGCTGATGTCGGCCTGCGTGATCGACTTGAACAGCGGCTCCTGGCCGGTCTTGTCCTTGCTCTCGGTGGCGTACTTGGCCCAGGCTCCGGCGTAGCAGTCGGCTTGCAACTCAAGGCGTACGGAGGCGGAGCGGGGGCCGCTCTGGTCGCCCCGGCCGGCCTTCTCGTTGGTGCCGAGCAGGTTCTGGACGTGGTGGCCGTACTCGTGGGCGAGCACGTAGGGCTGGGCGAACTCACCCTTGGCGCCGAACCGGGAGGCCAGCTCGTCGTAGAAGCTCAGGTCGATGTAGACCTGCCGGTCGGCCGGGCAGTAGAACGGGCCCACACCCGAGTCGGCCTGCCCGCAGCCGGTGTTGACCGCAGCCTGGAAGAAGTTGGTGTCGGTCGGCTCGTACTTCCCGTTGCCCACCTCCGGGTACGCCTTCTGCCAGTACGCCTGGATGCTGTTGACGTAGAGCACGTTGCGGCACCGTACGTCGTCGAAGCGCTGGGGGTTGTCACGCGAGCACAGCTGTTCCAGGTCGGTGCCGCCGGCCTGACCGCCGCCCTCGTCGCCGTTGGTCATGGCGTTCAGGCCGAACCCGCCACCGAGGAGCGCGATCAGGACGGTCACCACGATGCCGATGATCCCGCCGCGCCCACCGCCGCCGGGCAGGGGAATGCCGAGGCCACCGCCGCCTCCGCCGCCGCGTCCCCGGTCGTTGACCTGGGACGTGTCGAGTTCGGCCCGCTCGTTGAGTTCCATGCTGACCCCGATCGCCGTATGCCGGTGAATGTCTTTTTGATGTCGTTCTCTCATGGCTGTCCGGAAGGGGGTCCGGACAGCGGTTCCGGTACCCGATGATCTTGATTGGTAATCCGGCAGGGCATCCAGCCGCGCCCGGTACACTTGTCGGGTGCTGCGCTGCGAAGGCTGAACCGCCCCGCGCCGTCGGGCCCTTGAGCCCGCCGGCCGTTTCGCGTGCCCCGAGTCAGCCTTCCGGACCCCGAGAGCGAGCCCCAAACAGATGATCACTGCCACCGGCCTGGAACTGCGCGCCGGTTCCCGGATCCTGCTGTCCGACACCACGCTGCGCGTGCAGCCCGGTGACCGGATCGGCCTGGTCGGCCGCAACGGCGCCGGCAAGACCACCACACTCAAGGTCCTCGCCGGCGAGGGTCAGCCGTACGGCGGTCAGATCGACAAGCGCAGCGCCATCGGCTACCTGCCGCAGGACCCGCGTACCGGCGACCTGGACGTGACCGGCCGCGACCGGGTGCTCTCCGCCCGCGGCCTCGACGTGCTCATGGCACAGATGCAGGAGATCGAGGCCCAGCTCGCCGAGGACGCCACCGAGAAGCTGGTCCGCCGCTACGGCGCGCTGGAGGACCAGTTCGCCGCCCTCGGTGGGTACGCCGCCGAAGCCGAGGCCGCACGGATCTGCGCCAACCTGGGCCTGCCGGACCGCGCGCTCGCGCAGACGATCGGCACCCTGTCCGGCGGTCAGCGGCGGCGCATCGAGCTGGCCCGGATCCTGTTCCGCGACGCCGGCGAGAACGGCGGCGGCATCCTGCTGCTCGACGAGCCGACGAACCACCTCGACGCCGACTCGATCACGTGGCTGCGGGGCTTCCTCGCCAACCACAAGGGCGGCCTCATCGTGATCTCCCACGACGGCGCGCTGCTGGAGTCGGTGGTCAACAAGGTCTGGTTCCTCGACGCCACCCGATCCGTCATCGACGTGTACAACCTGGGCTGGAAGGCGTACCTGGAGGCACGCGAGACCGACGAGCGCCGCCGCCGCCGGGAGCGGGCCAACGCCGAGAAGAAGGCCGGCGCGTTGATGGCGCAGGCCGACAAGATGCGGGCCAAGGCCACAAAGACCGTCGCTGCGCAGAACATGGCACGCCGCGCCGAGAAGCTCATCTCCGGCCTGGAGGAGGTGCGGGTCGCCGACCGGGTGGCCAAGGTGCGCTTCCCCAGCCCCGCGCCGTGCGGCAAGACGCCGCTCACCGCGACCGGCCTGTCCAAGTCGTACGGCTCGTTGGAGATCTTCACCGACGTCAACGTGGCGGTCGACAGGGGGTCCCGGGTGGCAATCCTGGGCCTCAACGGCGCTGGCAAGACGACGCTGCTGCGGATGCTCGGCGGGCTGCTCACCCCGGACACCGGCGAGGTGCATGCCGGGCACGGGCTGCGGCTGGGCTACTACGCGCAGGAGCACGAGACGCTCGACGTGGAGCGGACGGTGTTGGAGAACATGCGGGCCGCCGCCGTCGAGCAGTCCGACACCGACCTGCGCAAGATCCTCGGCGCGTTCCTGTTCTCCGGCGACGACGTGAACAAGCCGGCCGGGGTGCTCTCCGGTGGAGAGAAGACCCGGCTGGCCCTGTCCACCCTTGTCTGCTCCGGCGCCAACGTGCTGCTGCTCGACGAGCCGACGAACAACCTCGACCCGGTCAGCCGGGAGCAGGTGCTCGACGCCATCGCCAACTACCCGGGTGCGATCGTGCTTGTCACGCACGACACGGGCGCTGTGCTGGCGCTCAAGCCGGACCGGGCCATCCTGCTGCCCGACGGCGACGAGGACGCCTGGAGCGACGACCTCCTCGAACTGGTCGAGCTGGCCTGACCGCGCGCCGGACCGGAGCTGGTCCGACCGCGCCGAGCCGAGGGCTGGTCCGACCGCGCCGAGCCGGAGCTGACTGACAGCGCGCCCCACCGAGGTGGGTTGGGCGGTCAGTGGTCGGTCTCCGGCGGCTCAGCCGAGCAGGTCGACGAGTGCGCCGAGCACGCCGGAGCTGACCAGGATCACCACCCCGATGGCGACGAAGATCGCCGGCACCAGCCAGTGGCCGGCGCGCTCGACCAGGCCGACCACCTTCCGGTGCCCGCCCAGCCATGCCGCGACGGCGCACCACGCCGCGATGAGCAGCGCGAAGACCAGCAGGAACACCGCGCTGTCGGCGGCGCCGAGGGCCCGGAACACGGGTACGTAGACGGCCACGTTGTCGGCGCCGTTGGCGATCGTGACCCCGGCGACACCGAGCGTTCCGGTGACGACAGTGGCCGGCGCGTCGTCGTCGGAGCCGCGCAGCGCGCGGACGCCGAGCGCGATAGGCAGCAGGCCGAGGAGCCCGGTCCACGGGTCCGGCACCACAAGCAGCCCGGCGGCGACCACCACGCTCGCCAGCGCTAGTGCACTGATGCCGAGGTATTGGCCGGCGACGATCTGCCAGGTGTGTGGTCGGCCGGTGGTGCGGGCAGCGACAAAGAAGATCGTCAGGATGACGATGTCGTCGATGTTTGTGGCGGCGAAGACCACGGCGGCGCCGGCCGCGGTGCCCAGCAGGTCGATCACGGCCGAAGGCTACGGTCTGCGGCTCGATGTCGCCGTACCCGGCCGGCGCGCGGGGAGTCGATTGTGAGGATCACTCTATCGGGAAGCTGACATTGCATAGCGTGTCGGTTGGCGAAGAGTTGATATCTGGCGCATGATCGTTCAAGGCGGTCTAATAGGTGGGACCGTATCCGAACCGCACAGTCTGGGACGTGAGGACACAGCATGGCAGCCACTGGCACAGCCACCAGCACTGAGAAGGGTCGCCGGATCGTCGGAGCCGAGCGTCAGACGCTCGCCAAGGACCTGGTAAAGCGGTACACCTCGGGGGAAAGCATCCGCGCGCTGGCGGCCTCGACCGGCCGTTCCTACGGGTTCATCCACCGAGTGCTCACTGAGTCCGGGGTGCAGCTGCGCCAGCGCGGCGGCGCCCGTCGCCGCAAGAAGGCGTGACCCGCCACTCCGCGTCGTTCACCAGCGCCGCGCCCCGGGCCGCCCGGTGACCGCCGAGGCGACCGGGGTTCGGCTGGCCTGCGACGGGCCGGTCGCCACGGTGACGTTGTGCCGGCCCGACGTGCTCAATGCCCAGACGCCCGCGATGTGGCGAGCGATGAGCGACTTCTCCCGCGACCTGCCCGGTGATGTGCGGGTCGTGGTGGTCCGTGGCGAGGGGCGTGCGTTCTCCGCCGGCCTCGACCTCGCGGTGGCCGGCGCGTCCGGCCCTGGCTCGTTCGCCGAGCTGGCCACGCTGTCCGAGCAGGAGTGCGCGGCCCAGATCGCCGAGCTTCAGGCCGGCTTCACCTGGCTGCACCGACCGGACATCATCTCCGTCGCGGCCGTGCAGGGCCACGCGATCGGCGCTGGATTCCAGCTCGCGCTCGCCTGTGACCTGCGCGTCCTAGCCGCCGACGCGAAGCTGTCGATGGCCGAGGTGACCCTGGGTCTGGTGCCTGACCTGGCCGGTACGAAGCGTCTCGTCGAGCTTGTCGGCTACTCCCGGGCTTTGGAGATCTGCGCGACCGGCAGACGGTTGGACGCCGCCGAGGCGGACCGGATCGGGCTGGCCACACTCGTCGTACCCCCGGGTGATCTTGACGGCGCGGTCCGTGACCTCACGGCGGGCCTGCTCGCCGGCGCCCGTGACGCGGTGGTGGAGATCAAGGCGCTGATCGCCGGCGCGGCCGGGCGGTCGCACGCCGATCAGCAACGCGCCGAGCGGGAGGCGCAGACCCGCCGACTGCGGGACCTCGCCGGCCGCGGCGAATAGTAAGGGACGTCCGGGAAGATCCGGGTTACGACTGAGGTTGTCACACTCGTCGAGAATTGGCCTGACGGTGCGGTGCGCCCGATGACCCGGAGGTGAGCGGTGTCCAACCCGATGTCCGGCGGTGGCATGGCCGGGTGGAGCATGCTCCGGTCGCTGCGCAACCGCGACGAGGTCTCCACCCACCGCCTCAAGCGCGGGGTGGCCCGGCGCATCGTGGCGTTCGCCCAGCCCTACCGGCGCGACATCATCGTCTTCCTGGTCACAGTGGTCCTGGCCGCCATCATCGGCGTGGCGACCCCGGTGCTCGCCGGTGACGTCATCAACGCGATCAACAGGGGTGGCACCGAGGCCGGCCGGCTGGTGATCAGGCTGGCGCTGTTCATCGCCGCGCTCGCGGTCGCCGACGCGCTGCTCTCGCTGGCCCAGCGGTGGTATTCGGCCCGCATCGGCGAGGGCATCATCCTCGACCTGCGCACCCGGGTCTACGACCACGTGCAGCGGATGCCGTTGCAGTTCTTCACCCGCACCCAGACCGGCGCCCTGGTCAGCCGGCTCAACAACGACGTCCTCGGCGCCCAGCGGGCGTTCACCTCCACCCTGTCCGGCGTGGTCAGCAACGTCATCCAGTTGGTCCTCACCGCCGCGGTGATGTTCACCCTCTCCTGGCAGATCACCGCCCTGTCGCTGGTACTCCTGCCGATCTTCATCATTCCGGCCCGTCGGGTCGGCCGGCGGCTTGCCGACATCACGCGCGAGGCGTACAACCTCGACGCCAAGATGAACGCCACGATGACCGAGCGGTTCGGCGTGGCCGGCGCGCTGCTGGTGAAGCTGTTCGGGCAGCCCGACATCGAAGCCCGCCGGTTCGCCGGCCGGGCCGAGCGGGTGCGCGACATCGGCATCCAGTCCGCCATGTACTCGCGGACGTTCTTCGTGGCGATGCTGCTTGTCGCCTCGCTGGCGCAGGCGCTCACCTACGGCCTCGGCGGTTGGCTCGCCGTGACCGGTGGTGTCAGCGCGGGCACAGTGGTGACCCTCGCGCTGCTGCTGACCCGCCTGTACGGGCCGCTCACCGCGCTCTCCAACGTCCGGGTGGACGTGATGAGCGCGCTTGTCTCCTTCGACCGCGTCTTCGAGGTGCTCGACCTCGAGCCCGGCATCGTGGAGAAGCCCGACGCCGTGCCGGTGCCCCGCGGCAGCGGCCGGGTCGACTTCCGCGACGTGCGGTTCCGCTACCCGAGCGCCGCCGAGATCTCCCTCGCCTCCCTGGAGGAGGTCTCCACCCTCGACCGGACGGTCAACGAGCCGGTACTCAGGGGCGTCTCGTTCAGCGTCGAGCCGGGGCAGATGGTCGCCCTTGTCGGCCCGTCCGGCGCCGGCAAGTCGACGCTGTCGATGCTCATCTCCCGGATCTACGACGTGACCGACGGTCAGGTGCTGGTCGGCGGCGTGGACGTCCGCGACGCCACGCTCGCCTCCCTGCGCGACGAGATCGGCGTCGTCACCCAGGATTCGCACCTGTTCCACGAGACGATCGCCGAAAATCTGCGCTACGCCAAGCCGGACGCCACCGACGACGAGATCTGGGCCGCGCTCGCCGGTGCCCAGGTCGCCGACCTGGTCCGGTCGTTGCCCGACGGGCTGGACACCACTGTGGGGGAGCGCGGCTACCGGTTCTCCGGTGGCGAGAAGCAACGCATCGCCATCGCCCGGCTGCTGCTCAAGGCCCCGTCGATCGTGATCCTGGACGAGGCGACAGCGCACCTGGATTCCGAGAGCGAGGCGGCCGTGCAGCGGGCGCTGGCGGTGGCGCTGGCCGGGCGTACGGCGCTGGTGATCGCGCACCGGCTCTCCACAGTCCGCGACGCCGACCAGATCCTGGTCCTCGACGGTGGGCGGATCGTCGAGCGGGGTCGCCACGACGAGCTGGTAGCGGTCGGCGGGCTCTACGCCGAGCTGTACCGCACCCAGTTCGCCGTCGCCGACTCGCCCCGGCCGTTCGTCGACGCGACAGGCCCCGAGCCGATCGTCATGCCGCTGGGCACGTACGTCGCCGACGAAGCGATGCCGCCCGCCGCCGCCAACTGACCCGAGGGTCCGCGCATCTGCCGGTGAGCAGAACGCTCACGCCTGGCGGCGGTCGGGCAGGCCAGTGGCCACCCGCAGCTCGGCGAACGCGGCACCCAGCGTGACAGGCGTGAAGTGGGCGTTCAGGCCACTCGGATTGGGCAGCACCCACAGCCGTGCCCCGGCCAGCGACTCCGGCTGCGGCCCGAAGGTGGCCTTCGGCCTGCCGAAACCGATCCGGTACGCGGTCACGCCGACCACCGCCACCCAGCGCGGGCGGTAGCGGGTCACCTTGTCGGCGAGGATCGCGGCGCCGTCGAGGAGTTCCTCGGCGTTGAGCTCGTCGGCGCGGGCGCTGGCCCGGGCGGCCATGTTGGTGATGCCGAGTCCGAGGGCGGGCAGTTCGTCCTGTTCGCTCGGGTGCAGCAGTCGCGGGGTGAACCCGCCCGTGTGCAGCGCCGGCCAGAACCGGTTGCCGGGTCGGGCGAAGTGCCGGCCGGTGGCGGCCGACCAGAGGCCGGGGTTGATCCCGACGAAAAGCACCGCCAGGCCGGGCGTGAGCACGTCGGGGATGGTCCGGTCGGCGGCGGCGGCGAGATCCGCGCGGCTCGGCCGGAGGTGCGCGGCGGCCGGCAGATCCGCGCTCGTCGGTCGGGCTCGGTCGGTGGACGACCGTGCCCGCGTCGGCGGTTCGGTGCCGGCGGTGTCGGAGCGCCGGCCCGCGCCCGCTGTCACAGGCCGCGCAGCGCGCCACCGTCGACCGGCACGGTGAGGCCGGTCAGGTAGCTTGCGGCGGGGGAGAGCACGAAGGCTGCCACGCGGCCGAACTCGGCAGGGTCGCCGATGCGCCGCAGCGGGATGCTGGCCTCGGCCTCGGCGCGGGCCTGCTCGGGGTCGCCGGTGGCGGCGAAGAGTTCCCGGTTGCGGTCGGTCATGATCCGGCCGGGGAGCAGACCGACGACGCGTACGCCGCGCGGGCCGTAGTTGTCGGCGATGTCCTTGGCGACACCGACCAGGCCGGGCCGCAGGCCGTTGGAGATGCCGAGGCCGGGCACCGGGCCGCGGGCCGAGGTGGAGAGCACCAGCCCGATCGCGCCGCCCTCGGGCAGGGCGGCGGCGACAGTACGCGCCGCGCGGACGGTGCCGAGGAAGACCGTCTCGAAGGAGTGCCGCCACTGCTCGTCGGTGATCGACGCGGCGTTGCCGGGCGGTGGGCCGCCGACCGAGATCAGCGCGCCGTCGAGCCGACCGAAGTGCTCACGCGCCGCCGCGACGAGCTGCTCAGGGGTTTCCGGGGCGGCCAGATCGGCGGCCAGCCCGACAGCGTGCTCCGGGCCGCCCAACTGCTGGGCGGCAGCGGCCACCGCGTCGGCGTCGCGGGCCGACAGCACCACCCGCGCCCCGTCGGCGACCAGGCACTGCGCCGTCGCATAGCCAAGGCCGCGGGAGGCGCCGGTGAGCACGTACACCCGGTCGGTCAGTCCGAGATCCATGCGGCCGATACTGCCGCATCCGGTGCGCCATCCTCAACGGGGGCCGGTGGGCGTGGGGCGGGGCGCAGCAGACGTACCCGACCGGCGATCTGCACCGCGACGGCGCCGCCGGCGCGGCCCACGGACGGCAACCGGCGCGGACGCGGCGTCTGTCGCCCGTCGTAGCGTTGGCCCGCCTCCCGGATGGCCAGTTCCTCGGCGCCCGCCGGGGGCAGCGCGTTCCGCTCGCGGAGGTGCCGGGCCAGGTCCCACCCGTCGCGCAGCGAACCGGCGGTGGGGCGGCCGTCGGCCCAGCCGGCGAACGTCGCCCACCAGAGGTTGCCGAGGCCGGCGGCGAGAAGCGGCCAGTGCCGGGCCACGTCGCCGGCACGCTTGCGCAGCAGCGCCGTTCGAGTGGCGGCAAGCGGCCCCGGGGCGAACCCGGCCGGCGGCGGGCCTCCGGCGACAAGCGCCGCCACCAACTCCGCCTGCCGCTCGGCGAGGCGGCCCCCGGTCTGCCCGCCGTCGGTGGGCGGGGGAGCGCCTGTCATGTCACTGCCGGGAAGCCCGCAGCCGCGGCCAGGGCGTCCAGTTCGGCGCGCAGCTCGTCGGCCGGCGGATAGCCGCCGTCGCGTTCGAGGAGCAGCGCCGGTGGCCGCTTGCGGGCGCAGAGCGCGCCGACAAGCGCCAGCACCTCCTGCGGCACCGGATCGGTGTGCGTGTCGTGGTAGAAACCGCCGTGCTCCGCCCCGCCGGCCACGTGCACGTAGCCGATCCGTTCCAGCGGCAGCCGGTCGAGCAGCGCGAGTGGGTCGGTGCCGCGGTTACGCGCGTTGGCGTGCACGTTCGCGATGTCCAGCAGCAGCAGGGCGCCGGTCCGGTCCAGGATCTCGGTGAGGAAGTCGGCCTCGTCCAGCTCGTCGTCGGGCCAGTCGAGCAGCGCGGCGATCGGTTCCAGCGCGATCGGCACCGGCAGGTCGGCCTGTGCGCGGGCCACGTTGGCGCAGACCGCGTCGACCGCCTCCCGGCTGCGCGGCAACGGCAGCAGATGCCCGGCCTCCAGCCCGCCGGCCCGGACGAACGCGATGTGCTCGCTGACCAGCGGCGCTTCCAACCGCTGCGCCACCTCCGCCAGGTGGGCGACACGGGCCGGGTCGACCGGCTCGGCACCGCCGAGGGAGAGCCGCACCCCGTGCGGTACGACTGTGACGTCGCGCTCGCGCAGCTGCGCCAGCCCTGGCGGGAGCGGCCCGGTAGCGGGCACCGACTCGGCCACCACCTCGACGAAGCGCAGCCCCGGCAGCTCGGCCACGAAACCGGCGATCTCCGGGCGCCAGCCGATGCCGACGCCGTACGGGCCGGTCATCCGCCGCACCCACCACCGCCGCAGCCACCACCTCCGCCACCGCCGCAGGAGCTGCCGCCCCCGCAGGAACTGCCGGAACTGCCCGACGAGCCGGTGCCCGACGACCAGCCGCCGGCGAGGGCCTGGCGCTGGATCTCGGCCTGCTCGGCGAAGCCGGGGTCGATCGCCCAGAGCGACGCGGCACCGTACAGGGCCACGCCCATCGCCGCGCCGGCCGCACCGTAGGTGGCGTAGGCGGGCGCCGAGCCGGGAGCCAGGTGGGTGTGCTGACGACGCAGGTCGCGCAACGCCGCCCGACCGGCACGGGTGGTCTGCGGTACGCGCCAGAGCAGCAGGACCGCCACCAGTACGCCGAACAGGGTGGTCGCCAGGTAGCCCACCGGGCGGCCGTTGAACAGACCGGCTGCCAACCGCACCACACCGAGCACCAGCAGGACGGCGAGGATCCGTACCCACCGACGTGCGGTGGCCCGCCGCGCCGGGGTCGGCAACAGCCCGCGCTCCTCCAGGCCGGTGCGGAGCTGGTCGAGTGCGGTGCGTACCCGCTGCTCCCGGCCCAGGTCCCGCGCCCGGGAACGCTGGTGGGCGGCCCAGTGGATGGCCTGGTCCAGCGGGGTGAGCCCGGCTGGCGCCGGGCCGGTGGTGAGCAGCCGACGGTCCGGCCCGACACCGATCGCACCGCTGCCGCGCAGCCCGCCGAGCGCGGCGTGTACGGCGAGACCGGGCCCACCGTTGAGGTACGCCGCCTGCTGCGGGCCGAGCGGATCGACGAAGGCGCTCCGGGGGCCGGCTGCCAGCCGGACCCGGTGCCACACCGCGAGCGCGACGACAACCGCGGTCGCGATCAGGTAGTACCGGAGGAAGGTCGGGCCGGGAATGCCCCAGGTGTCGCCCGACGCGGCGTGGACGATCATCGGCTGCTCCTGTCGCCGGAGGGATCGGCGGCCTCATTGTGGAGCACCGCCGCCACGCGGCGAAACGGGCTCAGCGGCGGCGGACGGCCTCCTCGACGAGGTCGAGCACCGGGCCCAGGTCGCCGGCCGGTCGGCCCATCGCCAGGTGCAGCACCAGGCCGTCGTAGGCCAGCTCCAGGAACTGCGCCAGCACGTCGATCGGTACGTCCTCGCGCAGCACACCGGCGTCGCGCTGGCGGGCCAACCGGTCGCGGGTGGCCTCGGCGATGGCGGCGGACCGCTCCGCCCAGCGCCGGGCGAACGCCGGGTCGGTGCGCAGGCGGCGGGAGACTTCCAGTTGGCTGCCGAGCCACCCGGTGGTGTCGGGGGAGACGGCGCGGGCCAGCAGATCGCGCATCACCTGCACGAGACCGTTGCGGGCGACAGTCTCGACCATGGCGGCGGCGTCGTCCTCGGCGACGGCGAGGAAGAGCGAGTCCTTGTCCCGGAAGTGGTGGAAGATGGCGCCCCGGGAGAGCCCGGTGGCTTCCTCCAGGCGGCGAACGGTCGCCCCCTCGTAGCCGTGCCGGGCGAAACACGCCCGCGCGGCGGCGAGGATCTCCTGCCGGCGCGCGTCGAGCTGGTCCTGGCTTACTCTGGGCACGGGTCGATCGTCGCAGGTCACACCCCGCCGTGCAAACCGTACGTACGGCTTGGTATTTCGCCGTGGTCGGCATCGCTACCATCGCCCGGTGACTCCCACAGTGCCCGCCGCGTCGCTTACCGTCGCCGCCGTCCAGGCCACACCCACCCCCGGCGATGTCGCCGGCAACGCGAGCGCCGCTGCCGATCTGGTCCGGCAGGCGGCCGGGCAGGGTGCCAGGGTGGTCGTCCTGCCCGAGCTGTACCTGTGCGCGTACCACCCGCCGATCCTCGCCGCCGACCCGAGCGGCACCGACATCGCCGTCGACCCCACCGGAGCGGTCGCCGACCCCCGGCTCGACCCGCTGCGCCACGCGGCGCGTACGGCCGGGGCCACAGTGGTGGTCGGCGCCGCGGCCCGGCACCCGGACGGCCGGCGGACCATCGCCGCGCTGGTGGCCGACCGGACCGGCGTCATCCGGCTCGGGTACGACAAGCAGCAGCTGTGGGGCAGCGAGCGCGACCTGTTCACGCCGGGCGGGCGGGGCGCCACGCTGCTCGTCGACGACTGGCGACTCGGGTTGGGCATCTGCTACGACGGCTGCTTCCCCGAGCACGGCCGCGCCGCTGCGCTCGACGGCGCGCACGCCTACCTCTGCCCCAGCGGCTACCTGGCCGGCTCCGAGCACCGCCGGGACCTGTACTACGCGGCGCGAGCACTGGACAACACCATGTTCGTGGTCTTCGCCAACGCGGTCGGAGGCGACGACCCCTGGCGGTTCAACGGCGGCGCGGCGGTCTACGACCCGCAGGGACGGGCCCTGGCCAGGGGTGCCGACGAGGGTACGGCGGTGCTGGTGGCGACGCTGGACCCGGCCGTCCTCGCGGCCACCCGGGAGGCCCATTCGATGCTCGCCGACCGGCTGCCGAGCCAGGGTGGCCCACGGGTGTCTATAAACTGTTAAGTCGGCGTCAGGTCGAAACACGCGGTATCTGTTGGCGGACACGTCGGTCCCGTAGGGTGCCCGAGTGCCACTGCTCCTGCTGGACCTGGACAACACCCTGCTGGACCGGGCCGGGCCGTTCCGCCGCTGGGGTGAGCGCTTCCTGGACGGCATCGGTGCGCCCCCCACCGACATCGACTGGCTGATCTCCCTCGACGCCGACGGGCTCACCGACCGGTGGGACCTGGCCGACGCCATCCGGGACCGGTACGAGCTGCGCATCCCCTCGATCGACCTGGTCGAGGAGTTGCACGACGGGGTGGTGGCGCAGACCCGCCTCGACTCGCTGACCGCCTGCGCGTTGCGCATCGCCGACGACGCCGGCTGGGTGCCTGTGGTGGTCTGCAACGGCACCGTACGCGTCGAGGACGCCAAGATCCGCCGGACCGGGCTGGACCGCTACGTCGCCGACTGGGTCATCTCCGAGGAGGCCGGGGTCAGCAAACCCAACCCGCGGATCTTCGCGCTCGCCGCGCAGAGGGTCCGGATGCCGCTGCGTGGCGCCTGGGTGGTCGGCGACAGCCCGGAGGCGGACATCGGCGGCGCGGCAGCCGTCGGGCTGCCCAGCGTCTGGCTGCACCGGGGACGGACCTGGTCGGACGTGCGGTTCGCGCCGAGCCGCACCGTGGACGGCCTGATCGCGGCCGTCGCCACTGTGCTCGCGAGCTGACGCTCCGCGCCCGTGCGGTGCGGTAATTCGGTTGCCTTGTCGTTCGGGCCGCCGCGAGGATTGGCGGCGCATCGTGCACCCGGGTGTTGGCCCGGTTCGAGGAGAGGGGGTCGGTCATGGCCGTCTTCGCAGGTCGCTTCCAGCTGCCTAACCAAGCCTCGACCAAGGGAACCTCACCACAGTGCGCGATCATGACTTGCCGGCGCTGGAGCGCCGGAGCCGCGGCAAGAGCCGCTTCGACGACGACGAACCGCAGTATCTGAAGCGCGGGCGGCCGATCGAGCTGCCCGCTGACCCCGACGACGCACCCGACCCCGACACGGGCGAGCGGTGGTCGTCCTGGGACGACGCCGTACACGGGCCGGAGCCACACCCGCAGTGGCTGGTCACCGAGTTGGCAGCCAAGGACACCGAGTTGGGTGTGCTGAAGACCGGCAAGGAGGCGGACGTCCACCTCGTCCGCCGGGCGGTGCCGGGCACTGACCGTTCCTGCCTGCTGGCCGTGAAGCGGTACCGGGACGCCGAGCACCGGTTGTTCCACCGCGACGCGGGCTACCTGGAGGGCCGCCGGGTACGCCGGTCCCGGGAGAACCGTGCGATGGCCGGCCGGACGGCGTTCGGCCGGCAGATGATCGCCGGGCAGTGGGCGGCGGCCGAGTTCGCGGCGCTGGCCCGACTCTGGGAGATCGGCGCCGGGCACGACCGGATCGCCGTGCCGTACCCGGTGCAGTTGCGCGGCACCGAGCTGATGCTGGAGTTCGTCGGCGACGCCGCGTCGGGGCAGGCCGCGCCCCGGCTGGCCCAGCTGCGTCCCGGCCCGACCGAGCTACGCGACCTGTGGGGTCAGCTGGGGGAGGCGCTGCGGGTGCTGGCGCGGGCCGGCTACGCGCACGGCGACCTGTCGCCGTACAACCTGCTCGTGCACTCGGGGCGGCTGATCGTCATCGACCTGCCGCAGGTGGTGGACGTGGTGGCGAACCCGCAGGGGCCGGAGTTCCTGGCCCGCGACGTCCGGGTGGTCAGCAACTGGTTCCTGGCCCGGGGGTTGACCGCCGAACAGGTCGACGTCGGCGTGCTGACCGGGGATCTGCTGCGCGAGGCGGGCCTGCGCTGATCGGGGCGGGTCGGGCGACCCGAGCGGCCCCCCGACCCGCCCCGCCGGTCACTGGAGGTAGCGTTCCACCTCGGGCTTGGGGCGTTCGCCCTGTGCGTCGGGGTCGCCGTGGGTCTCCCGCGCGGCCCGGCGGCGGCGCAGCAGGTCCCAGCACTGGTCGAGGGACTCCTCCAGGTCGCGTAGCCGTTCGCTGGTCTCGCCCTCGGTGCCCGACTCGTGGGCCTGAGCCGCCGCGCGCAGCCGGTGCTCCTCGTCGACGAGTTCGGAGATCCGGTTCAGGATGGTCTTGTCGTCCATGCTGAGAGCCTGGCACAGGGTGCCCGACATCGCCCGGATTCGCAGGGACCGGTGCGTCCCGGCTCACGCGCGCCGGCGCTGCTCGCCCCCCGGGTGATCCCGCAGGCGCCGCCGACCGCTGAGACCCGATGGCCACGGCACCCATTCGCCGCCGTCGGTGTCCGCGATGCGGTACGGGACCCCAGCGGGCTGTGCCGACGACGCGTTGTTGCTGCGGACCGGCATGGCGCGCTCCGGGGACAATTCCGGTTTTCTGTCAAGCGGCGCGACCTGCGCCGGAGCCCAGAGTGATCGTCCACTCTAGACGCTTGTGTGCCGTCCGCGTCGCGGTAGGCCCGGCCCGGACGTGGAATCTCACCGGTCAGAGGTCTAGAGGTGCCCCGGATTTGGTGAGATGCTTCCGACGCCCAGAAGGTGAAAGTTCCACAGCTCCGACCGGCCGAAGTGGACAGCGGAGGCCGCCGGACCGACGAGGAGACGCCATGCCCCAGGTGTCCGATGCCGGCCCCGCCCCCGTCAGCACCGAGCCCCGGATGATCCCGCTCCGTCGCGTCCTGCCCGCGCTGATCCGCGACCCGCTCGGCGCGTTGGTCGGCTTCGCGGACGACTCCGGCGGCGAGGTCGTCCGGCTCAACCTCGGCTCGTTCCGCCCCTACCTGGTCAGTCATCCGGAGCATTTGCAGCGCGTCCTGAGGGACAACGTTGCCAACTACACCCGCGACGGGGACGGCCTGCTCTGGCGGCCGGTCCGCCGGATCGTCGGCGACGCCATCCTGGTCGCCGAGGGCGAGGTGTGGGAATCCAGCCGGGGGGCGCTGCAACCGCTGTTCACCGCGAAGCGGGCCGAGACGCTCGTCGACAAGATGGCCGAGGCGATCAACGAGGCCGTCGACGAGTGGCTGGAGCCCGCCCGGGAGGGCCGGCCGATCGACGGCGGCGCCGAACTGACCAAGATCGTGCTGCGAACCACCATGCGGGTGCTCTTCGCCGACCGGATCTCGGTGCCCGACGCGCTACGGATCAGCGCCGCGCTGGACACCCTCACCACCGCGATGCTCCCGCGCCTGCTGGTGCCCTTCGTGCCGTACGCGGTGCCGATGCCCCGCGACCGCGCCTTCAACGAGGCGGTACGGACCATCGACGAGGTGGTGCTGCCGATCATCCGGGAGGCCCGGGCCCGACCCACCGACGGCGACGACATCATCTCCACCCTCTGCCGGCCGCGCGCCGACGGCAGCGAACCCGACGAGTACGCGATCCGCGGCGACGTGGTGGCCATGTTCTCCACCGCCACCGAGACCACGATCGCCCTGCTCTCCTGGCTCTGGCCGGTGCTGGCGTCCCGACCCGACGTGGCCGAGCGGATGACCGACGAGATCGAGCAGGTGGTCGGCACCGAACGGGTCGGCCGCGCACACCTGCCCGAGCTGCGGTACGGCCGGATGGTCCTCGACGAAATGTTGCGGCTCTACCCTGCCGGCTGGATGATCCCCCGGACCGCGGTCGGCGACGACGTGCTCGGCGGCGTCCGGATCAAGGCCGGTGGCACCGTGCTGGTCAGCCCGTACGTCACCCAGCGGATGTCGACGTTCTGGACCGACCCGGCGCTCTTCGACCCGGAGCGGTTCGCGCCGGAGCTGCCCCGGCGGCGCTACCGCTACTCCTACTTCCCGTTCGGCGGGGGCCCGCACCAGTGCCTCGGGCAGTACCTGTTCCTGCTGGAGGCGCAGCTCATCGTCAGCACCGTGCTGAGCCGCTACCGCTTCCGGCTGCGCGGACCGGTCGACCTGACTCCCCGGATGGGCGCCTCGCTGCAACCCAAGCAGCGGGCCGAGCTGATCCTCACCCCGGTCGCCGGCACGGTCGTACCGTGACCGGCGCACCGTGGCCGGTGCAGACCGGTCCCGATCCGGTCGCCGAGCAGGGCCGGGTGTGCGCGCTCGCCGTGCGCGGTGTCCGCGACCTCCAGGGCGTCACCGCCGCCCACCCGGAGCTGTTCGACGCGGCACCGTTCGACCCGGCGCTGCTCAGCTCGGTGGCCACCGTGGTCGCCTTCATCGCGCCGTGGCACACCGCCGCCGAACTGCGGATCACCACCCGTACCGTGCTCTGGGTCTTCGCGGCCGACTGGCAGATCGACTACCTCGCCCGGTCCGTGGACGACGTCCGGCAGGTGGTGACCGACTGCCTGGCGGTGGCCGACGGCGCGGCGCCCCCACCGGGGCGACACCTGGCCCGGCTGCTGGCGGATCTGCGCGACGAGCTGGCCACCGTGCCGGCGTTCGCCCGGCTGCGCCCGATCTGGCGCGACGAGTTGGCCCGGATGCTCGCCGCCGCGGCTCGGGAGTGGGACTGGAAGAACCTGCCGACCGACCCGACCACCGGGCGACGCCTGCCGGACCTGGACCGCTACCTGGAGAACGCCGACAACTCTGGCAGTTCCTTCGTCAACGTCACCCACTGGATAGCCACCGGCGACGAGAAGACCCTCGCGCAGCTGACCGACCTGTTGGACGCCGGACGTGGCGTCCAACGGGTGCTGCGGCTGGTCAACGACCTGGCCACCCACGACCGCGACGCCGAGTGGGGCGACCTGAACGCCCTGCTGCTTGTCGACGACCCGGCGCAGGTGCACGCCCGACTGGCCGAACTGACCACCCGCTCCCGGGGAGACCTGGCCGCCCTCGCGCAACGGTGCCCCCGCCAGGCGGACTACCTGCACCGGCAGATCTCCTTCACCGGCGGCTTCTACCAGGTGTCGGACTTCTGGGGGGAACGCGATGAGTGACGGCGCCTTCCACGTCCTGGCCGACCCCGCCACCGGCCGCGACCCGGCGACCGACGCCGCCCGTGAGCTGATCGCCGGCCTGGCGCTTCGGCCGTGGGGGCAGGTGGCCGCCTCGGTGTACGAGAGCGCCCGCCTGGTCGCCGACGCGCCCTGGCTGCCCGGGCACGACGAGCGGATCGGGTTTCTCCTGCGGACGCAGCGCCCGGACGGCGCGTGGGGGCCACCCGAGGGGTACGCCCTGGTGCCCACGCTGAGCGCCACCGACGCGCTGCTCGCCGCGCTGGCCGACGGTGGAGGGACCAGGACGCACCTGCTCGCCCCGGCGGCCAGAGGGCTGGTGGTGCTCAGCGGCCGGCTGCTCGCCGCCGACGCGCGGACGCTGCCGGACACCCCGGCACTGGACCTCATCGTCCCGGCGCTTGTCGAGTCGATCAACGACCGGCTGGACCGGGTGACCTGGGAGCAACTGCCCACCCCGCCGCTGACGCTGCCCCCGGGCCTCGGGGTCGGCCGGCTGCGGGCGGTGCGGGCGGCGGTGGCCGCCGGGGCGGCACTGCCCACGAAGCTGGCTCACTTCTACGAGGTGCTCGGCGCGATGCCCACCGACGCTGGCCCCACCCTCACCGCCGTCGGCGCGTCACCGGCGGCGACCGCCGCCTGGTTGAGCGCGGCCGGCCCGGACGCCGGTCCCAGCGCCCACGCGTTCCTGCGGGAGTTGATCCGGGACGGCCGTGGCCCGGTGCCCTGCCCGACCCCGATCACCGTGTTCGAGCGGGCCTGGGTGCTCAGCGGGCTGCGACGGGCCGGCGTCGCTGTCAACCCGCCGGCCGCCGTGTTGGACACCCTGACCGCGGCCGCCACCGCCGCGACGGGCGTGGCCACCGGCGAAGGGCTGCCCACCGACGCCGACACCACCTCGGTGGCCCTGGACGCGCTGGCCCGACTCGGTCGACCCGCCGACCCGGCCGGGCTGTGGGCGTACGAGACGACGGACGGTTTCTGCACCTGGCCGGGGAGCGAGGACGGCTTCTCGGTCACCACCAACGCGCACGTGCTTGACGCGTTCGGCCAGCACGTGGCGGCGTATCCCGACGCCGACGCGCGATACCACAGGACGGTCGAGCGACTCAGCGCGGTGCTGCCCGCCCACCAACTCGCCGACGGTCCCTGGCAGGACCGCTGGCACGCCTCCCCGTACTACGCCACGGCCTGCTGCGTGCTGGCGCTGGCTGAGTTCGGCCGGGGTGGCGCGGCGGCCGAGGCCGTGGACCGGGCGGCCGGCTGGGTGCTGGCCAACCAACGCGCCGACGGCTCGTGGGGACGGTGGGGCGGCACCGCCGAGGAGACCGCGTACGCCCTGCAGGTGTTGCTGGCGGCGCCGACGGGTGCGCCACGGGTCACCGACGCGGTGGCCCGCGGGCATGCCTACCTGCACAGACCGGCGGGTCCCGAGCACCCTCCACTGTGGTACGGCAAGGAGCTGTACTGTCCTACCGCCATCGTCCGCTCGGCGGTGCTCGCCGCCTGCCGGCTGGCCGCCGTTCACGTCCCGGGTGCCGACCGTTCGGTGGTGGATTGTGGTTACCAGGCAACAAAAACATCGACTTGAGGGGTTGTGGGGACACTGCTAGCGTACGCAGAGCCTCAGCCCCGTATGCCCCGCCGTGGCGGGGACGATGCATCCATGATCACCCGTTGATGAGCTGAGTCAACGCCCGGCCTGGGACGGTTCAATGCGTTCTCGCGGTACGAGTATCCGCACCAAGGTTGTCGCCCTGCTGCTCTCCCTGGTCGCGCTCTGGATGTTCTCGGCGTGGATCACCCTGCGGGACGGCTTCAACCTGCTCGGTGTCCAGGTGATCAACAGCAGGGTCTACGCGCCCAGTGAGCCGCTGCTGCAGGAGCTCCAGTTGGAGCGGCGCCTGACGCAGGCGTACCTGAGCAACCCCAGCGCCGAGCAGCGCGCGGCGCTGGAGGCCGAGCAGCGCAAGGCCACGCAACTCGCCGAGAAGTTCGCCGACTCGGTCCGTCACTGGCAGGTCGACGTGGCCGGCAGCAAGGCCCTCGACGCCCAGTTGGATGCCTCGATCGCCCAGATCGACGCCCTCGAGCAGACCCGCGCCGAGGTGCTCGGCCGCTCGGTCGACAGGGTCTCCGCGGCCGACGCCTACACCGGCGCCATCGAGTCGATCTTCCAGATCTACGACGTCACCGGCAGCCTCGACGACAAGGCGATCGCCGCCGACGCGGCCGCCCTGATCCAGCTCAACCGCATGAAGGAGCTGATCTCCCAGGAGGACGCGCTGCTCAGCGGCCTGTTCGGCAACGGCCGGATGAGCGGGCCCGAGTACGCCCGCTACGTCTCCCTGGTCGGCGCGGAGCGGTTCCTCGGCGAAGAGACCCGCTCCCGGCTCGCCGACGCCGACCAGCGCCGCTACCAGCAACTCGTCGAGGGTGAGGCGTTCACCAGGCTGCGCGCCGTACAGGACAGCATCATCCGCGAGGGCCGACCGGCGACCCAGCTGCCGGTCAGCGCCGAGCAGTGGCGCGGCACCGTCGAGCCGGCGCTGGCCGAGGTGAACGACGTGGTCGTCGCCGGCGGTGAGGGCATCGTGGACCGGGCGACCGGCGTGGCGGTGATGGTCGTCGTCCGGCTCGTGCTCGCCACCGGTCTGGGTCTGCTCGCCGTCATCGCCTCGGTCGTCGTCTCGATCACCACGGCCCGGACCCTGCTGCGCCAGTTGGAGAGGCTGCGCCAGGCGGCCTGGCAGCTCGCCGACGAACGGCTGCCCCGCGTGGTGGAACGACTCGGTCGCGGCGAGGAGGTCGACGTCGCCACCGAGGCACCTCCGCTGGAGTTCGGCACCGACGAGATCGGCCAGGTCGGCAAGGCCTTCAACGCGGTCCAGGAGACCGCTCTGCGCACCGCCGTGGAGCAGGCCGAGCTGCGTCGCAACGTCCGTGACGTCTTCCTCAGCCTGGCCCGGCGCACCCAGGCACTGGTGCACCGCCAGCTCACCCTGCTCGACGCCATGGAGCGCCGTGAACACGACGCGGAGGAGTTGGAGGACCTGTTCCGGGTCGACCACCTGGCCACCCGGATGCGGCGTAACGCCGAGAACCTGATCGTGCTCTCCGGCTCCACTCCGGGTCGGGCCTGGCGGCGCAACGTCCCCATGGTCGACGTGGTGCGCGGCGCGGTGGCCGAGGTGGAGGACTACACGCGGGTCAACGTGCTGCCCCTCGGCCCTGTCTCCCTCGCCGGCCGGGCGGTCGGCGACATCATCCACCTGCTCGCCGAACTCATCGAGAACGGCCTGTCGTTCTCGCCACCGCACACCACGGTGGAGGTCCGCGGTCAACTGGTGGCCAACGGGTTCGCCATCGAGATCGAGGACCGGGGCCTCGGCATGAGCGAGGAGGACCTGGCCGCGGCGAACCACCGCATCGTCGACCAGTCCGAGTTGAACCTCGCCAACGCCGCCCGGCTCGGGCTCTACGTGGTGAGCCGGCTGACCGAACGGCACGGCGTGCGGGTCCGACTCAAGGAATCGGCGTACGGCGGCACCACCGCCGTCGTGCTGATCCCGCTGGAGCTCGTCACCGAGAACGGGGTCGCCCCGGAGGACACCGGCACACCTCCGGCCGGGACGCCCATCGCGCTGCCGGCGGCACCGATCTCCGGTGCGGGCGACGCCGGCCGTCCCGCCCTGGGCTCACCGGTCGCCCTGGCCACACCGGCACCGGACACGGCCGCGTCGGGCACGAACACACCGGACGCGCCGCAGCTGGTGACCTTGGCAACGGCCGGCAGCGCCGCCGACCAGGCCGACGGTGACGTCGTACTCCCCACCCGGCAACGGACGACCCCACCCGGCGGGCTGCCGGAGCTGCCCACCCGGACCCGGCGGCCCCTGAACCAGTCGGCCCTGGAAGGGCCCACGGTCGCCACCGGCCTGCCCGCTATCGACCGCACGGAGCCGGCGACCGGCCCCGGCGAACCGACAGTCGACGGCGGCCCGATGCCGGCCCGGTCGGAGACCGACCGGACCGACTCCGGCCTGCCGGTCCGGATCCGGCAGGCGAACATCGTGCCCGAGCTTCGCGACGACCCGGCGGCGACGGAGTCCGACGAGGAGGACGTGGTACGCCCGCCGGAGCAGGTGCGCCGGATGATGAGTTCCTACCAGAGCGGCACCCGACGTGGTCGCACCGACGCGGCACGACTGCTCGGCGGAGCGTCCGGCGCGTCGCCTGCGGCGACGCCCGAGCCGACCGACGAGGAACCGCAAGCCACCTGACCGAGCGTCGGCGCTGCGGTTTCCGCGCGGTGTGACGGTCAGACCCAAGACGAGTACGGCGCAAACTGCCGGGCGAGAAGAGGACGACGAAAGTGGCCCAGAAGACGGCTTCGAGTGCCGACCTGACGTGGTTGCTGGACGATCTGGTGGGGCGGGTGAAGCAGGCCGAGCACGCGGTCGCGCTCTCCTCCGACGGGCTGTTGATGGCTTCCTCGCAGGGATTGAGCCGGGATGACGGCGAGCACCTCGCGGCGATGGCGGCCGGCATCCAGAGCCTGGCCCGGGGCGCCGGCAAGCGCTTCGGTGGCGGGCAGGTGCAGCAGACCATCATCGAGATGCAGTCGTCCTTCCTGTTCGTCACCGCGGCCGGCCGCAACGCCTGCCTGGCGGTTCTGGCCAGCGAGGACGCCGACGTCGGCCTGATCGCGTACGAGATGGCGATGCTTGTCACCCGGGTCGGCAAGTACGTTGCCTCGCCCTCGCGGGACACCGCCCAGCCGGCCGGCGAGAGGTAACAGCAATGACGGTGCAGGGAGAGTCCGCGGACCACCAGTGGGTGGACGACCATGCGGGCCCGGTGGTCCGCCCGTACGCGGTGACGCGCGGGAGGGCCCGCCCGGTCACCGGCACGTTCGACCTGATCTCCCTGGTCACCGCGACCCGAGCCGACGTCACACCGGAGGCCGGCCTCGGACCCGAGCACCTGGCGATCGTCGGCCTGTGCCAGCGAATACAGTCAGTCGCCGAGATCGCCGCCCACCTCGACCTGCCGGTGGGCACCATCCGGGTCCTCCTCGGCGACCTCGCGGCCCGCAGCCTGGTGCAGGTACGCGAACCACAGACCACGGCCGGTCTTCCCGACAACAGCATCTTCGAGGCGGTAATCAATGGACTACGGGCACTCTGACCGGCCGGCGGGAGCGACCCCACTGCCCACCGCGATCAAGATCCTTGTCGCCGGTGGCTTCGGCGTGGGCAAGACCACGATGGTCGGTGCGGTGAGCGAGACCCGGCCGTTGCGCACCGAGGAGGTGTTGACCGAGACCGGGGTCGGCATCGACGACCTGTCCGGGGTGGAAGGCAAGACCACCACCACAGTGGCAATGGACTTCGGCCGGATCACCATCAGCGACGACCTGGTGCTCTACCTGTTCGGTACGCCCGGGCAGGACCGGTTCTGGTTCGTGTGGGACGAGTTGGCGTTGGGTGCGATCGGCGCGGTCGTGTTGGCCGACACCCGCAGGCTGGCCGACTGCTTCCCCTCGATCGACTACTTCGAGGGCCGGGGCACCCCGTTCGTGGTGGCGGTGAACTGCTTCGAGGGTGCCCGGAACTACCGACTCGACGAGGTGCAGGCCGCGTTGAACCTCGACCCTGGGGTGCCGGTGCTGCTCTGCGACGCCCGCCAGCGCGAGTCGAGCAAGGAGGTGCTCGTCACGCTGATGGAGCACGCCATGAAGACCCGCGAGGCCCGGCGCCGCGCCGCCGCTGGGGACTGACCGAGAATCCGGGGAAATTTTGTCGGCCTCGCTGTCCGGTACGGCCCCGGCCGACCGTCATGCTGACGAGACCCGGACCCACGAGGGAGCGTCAGTTGAAGTACATGATGTTCGTCTGCACCGACAGCGAGCCGGACACCGACCCGACCGAACTACCCGACGTCGAGAAGTGGGTGACGGACAACGACGCCAGGGGTCGCCGCATCACCGGCGACCGACTGGCGCCGGTCTCGGCGGCCACCACCGTCCGGGTACGCAACGGTGAACTGCTCACCACCGAGGGGCCGTTCGCCGAGACCACGGAGGTGATCGTGGGCTTCGACCTGCTGGAATGCGCCGACCTGGACGAGGCCATCGAGGTGGCCCGCGCGCACTCGATGGCACGTGAGGGGCGGCTGGAACTGCGCCCGCTCATGATCGTGTCCGACTGACCGGGTGGCCGGGATCGACGCCCCGACCGGCGGGCACGACCGGACCGGCACGGGTACGCACGACCCGGCCGACGGGCACGTCAACGGGGGTGTGGCCGCGGCGGCGCAGGCCGCCGCGGCCGCCGGCGTGCACGCGTACCCCCGGATCGTCGCGACCCTGATCCGCGTGACCGGCGACTGGTCGCTGGCGGAGGACTGCACCCAGGAGGCGCTCACCGCTGCCCTGGAGCGCTGGCCCGCCGACGGCGTGCCGGCCAACCCGGGCGGCTGGCTGATGACTGTCGCGCGCAACCGGGCGATCGACGTGCTGCGCCGGGCCGCCGTGGAGCGCCGCAAGCTGCACGATCTGGCGGTTCTCACACCGGTCGACGGGCAGCCCGAACCCGAGGCGGGGGAGGACGTGGTGGACGACCGACTACGACTGATCTTCACCTGCTGTCACCCCGCGTTGGCCATCGAGGCGCGGGTGGCGCTGACACTGCGGACCGTCTGCGGCGTGCCGACCGCCGACATCGCCCGACTCCTGCTGGTAAGCGAATCGACGATGACCCGACGGCTGACCCGTGCGCGGACCCGCATCGCGCAGGCGGGCATCCCGTACCGGGTGCCGAGCGGGCCGGCGCTCGCCGAGCGGCTGCCCGGCGTGCTCGCCGTGCTGTACCTGCTGTTCACCCGGGGCTACCTCCCCGACGGCGAGCCGGCCTTCGCCGACGAGGCGGTCCGGCTGGCCCGGCTGCTCGACCGGTTGATGTCGGAGCAGTCCGAGGTCGTCGCGCTGCTGGCGCTGCTGCTGTTCCAGCACTCCCGCCGGGACGCCCGTCGGGACGCCGCAGGCAACCTGCTTACCCTGGAGCGGCAGGATCGCGCGCGGTGGGACCGCGCGGCCATCGCCGAGGGCCTGGCCGCCCTTGTCCGGGTACGCCACGACGGGCCGTACGCGTGGCAGGCCCGCATCGCCGCCTGCCACGCCACCGCCGCCTCGTTCGACGCCACCGACTGGCCGACGATCGCGCGAGCCTACGACGCGCTGGCCGACATCCGGCCCTCCCCGGTGATCGCGCTCAACCGTGCGGTCGCGCACGGCTACGCGTACGGGCCGGTGGCCGGGTTGGGTCTGCTCGACGCGATGCAGGCCGGGGGAGGGTTGGACGGCAACCCGCTCGCCGTGGCGGCGCGGGCCGATCTGGTCGCGCGGCAGGGTGACCGGCTGCGAGCCGCCGCGCTGTTCCGGGAGGCCTCCGGGATGGCCGGCCCGACCGCCCAGCGCCGTGCACTGCTCGACCGGGCGGACGACCTCGCGAGGTAGCCGGATCCTCCGGGTCAGCCGCGCTCGGCAGCACCAGGGAATCGGGTCCAGGCCGCCGGGTCGCGCATCCTGTGGGGCGCAGCCGGCCACCGATATGGTGACCAGATGGAATTGCCATTCGCCATTGCTCTGCGCGGTTATGACATGCGTCAGGTCGAGAATCTCTTTGCCGAGGTCGATGGGGCGCTGGCTACTGACAGCGCGGTGTCACGGGCTGCCGCGCGAGACGTGCTTCGGGCGGCAAGCCTGCGACGGCGGCTACGTGGCTACGACGTCGGGGACGTGGATGCGGCGATAGACCAACGGCTGGCTGCCCTCGCGCTCCCGGGGGACCGGAGCGGACCGGCGTAACCAGTTGGCATCCCGCCCGTGCCGTTCGCCGTTGCTCCGGGCGCTCTGACCGCAAGCCTTCCTCGGTTTGAACGGGGAAGGCCGCCCCCGCCGAAGCGGGAGCGGCCTTCGACCAGCCGTACGCGATCAGTTGGCGATCATGCGGCGTAGCACGTACTGCAGGATGCCGCCGTGCCGGTAGTAGTCCGCCTCACCGGGGGTGTCGATCCGGACCACAGCCTCGAACTCCACGCCGGTGTCGGTCGTGACCGTCACCGTACGCGGGGTGTCGCCGTCGTTCAGGGCCGTCACACCGGTGATGGTGAACATCTCGGTGCCGGTCAGCCCCAGCGATTCGGCGGTGGTGTCCACCGGGAACTGCAGCGGCAGCACACCCATACCGATCAGGTTGGAACGGTGGATCCGCTCGTACGACTCGGCGATGACAGCCCGGACACCCAGCAGCATGGTGCCCTTGGCCGCCCAGTCCCGCGACGAACCCGATCCGTACTCCTTGCCGGCCAGGATCACCAGCGGGATGCCGGCCTCCTGGTAGGCCATCGAGGCGTCGTAGATCGAGGTCTGCTCGCCGGTGAGGTGGTTGACTGTGAAGCCGCCCTCCACGCCGGGCACCAGCTGGTTGCGCAGCCGGATGTTGGCGAACGTGCCCCGGATCATCACCTCGTGGTTGCCCCGGCGCGAGCCGTACGAGTTGAACTCGTGGCGCGGCACACCGTGCTCGGCCAGGTACGTCCCGGCGGGGGAGTCGGCCTTGATCGAGCCGGCCGGCGAGATGTGGTCGGTGGTCACCGAGTCACCCAGCTTGGCCAGCACCCGGGCGCCGGAGATGTCGACGACCGGCTGCGGCTCGCGCTGCATGCCCTCGAAGTACGGGGGCTTGCGCACGTAGGTGGAGTCGTCGGCCCAGGCGAACGTGTCGCCGGTCGGGGTGGGCAGCGACTGCCACCGCTCGTCCCCGGCGAAGACATCGGCGTACGCGGCGCTGAAGCCGGTCGCGCCGAGCGCCTGGGCGATGACGTCCTGGATCTCGGCGCTGTTCGGCCAGATCTCGCGCAGGTAGACCGGGTTGCCCTCGGTGTCCTCACCGATCGGCTCGTTGGCAAGGTCGATGTCCATCGTGCCGGCGAGGGCGTACGCGACGACAAGCGGCGGGGACGCCAGGTAGTTCATCTTGACGTCCGGGTTGATCCGGCCCTCGAAGTTCCGGTTGCCCGACAGCACCGACACGACCGACAGATCGTGCTCGTTGACGGCGGCGGACACCTCCTCGGGCAGCGGACCCGAGTTGCCGATGCATGTGGTGCAGCCGTACCCGACGAGGTTGAAGCCGAGCTTGTTCAGGTACGGCGTGAGGCCGGCCCGCTCGTAGTAGTCCATGACGACCTTGGAGCCCGGTGCCAGGGTGGTCTTCACCCACGGCTTGCGGGTCAGGCCCTTCTCCACGGCGTTGCGGGCCAGCAGGGCCGCACCGATCATCACCTGCGGGTTGGACGTGTTGGTGCAGGAGGTGATCGCGGCGATCACCACAGCGCCGTGGTCCAGCTCGTACTCGACGCCGTCGGCGCCGGTCACGCGGACCGGGTTGGTGGCCCGGCCGCCCGAGCCGACCGCGGCGGTCTCCAGGTCACGCGGCTCGTCGGCCGGGTCGCTGAAATCGTTGGCCGGCGGGTCACTGGCCGGGAACGACTCGGCGCTTGCCTCGTCGGCCGGGCCGTTGGCGCCGCGCGGCAACTCCTCGCGGGGTACGCCCGGCTTGAGGTCGCGCTCACCGACGGAGTCGTCGGCGACGTAGTCGGTAAGCGCGGAGCGGAACAGCGTCTTGGCAGCACCCAGCGGTACCCGGTCCTGCGGGCGCTTCGGGCCGGCGAGCGACGGCTCGATGGAGCCCAGGTCCAGCTCCAGGCGCTCCGAGTACGCCGGCTCGGCCTCCGGGTCGTGCCAGAGGCCCTGCTCCTTGGCGTACGCCTCGACGAGCGCGACCTGCTGCTTGTCACGGCCGGTCAGCTCCAGGTAGCGGATCGTCTCCGCGTCGATCGGGAAGATCGCCACGGTGGAGCCGTACTCCGGGGACATGTTGCCGATGGTGGCGCGGTTGGCAAGCGGCACGGCGCTCACGCCGGGGCCGTAGAACTCGACGAACTTGCCGACCACACCGTGCTTACGCAGCATCTCGGTGATGGTCAGCACCAGGTCGGTGGCGGTGGTGCCGGCCGGCATCTCGCCGTGCAGCTTGAAGCCCACCACGCGGGGGATCAGCATGCTGACCGGCTGGCCGAGCATCGCGGCCTCGGCCTCGATGCCGCCGACGCCCCAACCCAGCACACCCAGGCCGTTGACCATCGTGGTGTGCGAGTCGGTGCCCACCACGGTGTCCGGGTACGCCTGGCCGTTGCGCTCCATGATGGTGCGGGCCAGGTACTCGATGTTGACCTGGTGCACGATGCCGGTGCCTGGCGGGACGACCTTGAACTCGTTGAACGCGGTCTGACCCCAGCGCAGGAACTGGTAGCGCTCCTTGTTGCGCTCGTACTCAAGCTCCACGTTGCGGGCGAACGCGTCCTCGCGGCCGAACAGGTCGGCGATCACCGAGTGGTCGATGACCAGCTCGGCCGGGGCGAGGGGGTTGACCTTCGTGGCGTCGCCACCCAGGTCGCGTACGGCCTCACGCATCGTGGCCAGGTCGACCACGCAGGGCACGCCAGTGAAGTCCTGCATGAGCACCCGCGCCGGGGTGAACTGGATCTCCACGCTCGGGGCGGCGGTGGGGTCCCATCCGCCGAGCTGACGGATGTGGTCGGCGGTGATGTTCGCGCCGTCCTCGGTCCGCAGCAGGTTCTCCAGGAGGATCTTCAGGCTGTACGGCAGTCGGTCTTGCCCGTCCACCTTGTCGATCCGGAAAATCTCGTAGCTCGCGTCTCCGACGCGTAGCTGGGTCTTCGCACCGAAGGTGTCGAGGCTCGCCACGTCGTACTCCTTCACACCAGCGACCATGAGTAGTCCTGAGCAGTCTGTCGTACCGGCCGAAGTGCCGCCGAGGTTAGGTGACACTTACAGTCGATCCGCTCTCGAATAAAACCGTACGTCCGTCTTGCTAGTTGCGCAACCCGGGCCGCCTCTGTCGCCCCTCCTCACCCCTAGCCTCCTAGGACGCGCTACGGGGCGTGCGCGGTGCCTCCGGTCCGTGGGCCGCAGAAGGCGGCCATCGCCAGCAACCCAGACGAAGGGCCGGGCCCCTTGTGGGGGTCCGGCCCTTCGGTGGTGCGTGTTGGGTGGGGTCAGCTGGTGGCGTAGCCGCGGGTGGCGATCCAGTCGGCGAGGTGCTCGACGGTGATGTCGTAGGAGGCGGTGTTGGGG
>NZ_LGEB01000066.1:0-57202 GCF_001279555.1 Micromonospora sp. NRRL B-16802
ACGATCACCACCGGAATAGCTGAACCGACCCTGCTGCGGCTCGGTGGCATCCCACTTCATCTCATTCTCAGCCACCACACTGTTGAACTCGCGGTTCAGAATGTTGACGTACGTGCTGGTGGAGAGCTTGCCCGTCGCGACCGCGGCGCCGAAGTAGCGGCCCTTCTCAGCCGCCGCCGTGCGCAGGGTCGTCCCGGCGCTGGCGGTCGGAGCCAGGGCCACCATCGTGGCCGCGGTCAGTGCGCCGGCGACGGCGAGGATCACCGTCGCCCGCACGGCTTTCTTGGGTTTCATGTCGAGTCCTTCGTGGAGGTTGCAGCGGTGGTGGTACCCGACGTCGCTGCCGGCGTCGGTTCCCGGATGACCCGGGGTGGATCGCCGGCTGGCGCTGGACGTTTCGATCACAGTGAGTTCCGGGTCGGTCGTCCTGTGACGGTCGGCAGGCGCGATGTGCCCGCCGTGTGGCCGGCTGCTGCTGACACGGTGCTGATGCGACGTCCGCATGCCCTGGGGGACGTCTGGTCGTGAGGTACGACCAGCGGGCTCGCCCGGTGAGTCACAGCTACTGTCGTCCTCGACATCGACTGTGAGCGATAACATGCCGTTCGTCAAGTCGTAACGAAGGACATCTATCGAGCCGCCGCAAACGGGCTGCCAACCGCCCTGTTACCGGTAACAGGGCGGCCCGCGCCTGCCCTCACCGGCGGTCCGCCGTGCCCTCGGGCAGACCGGATCGGGTGATCCCAAGGATCGGCGCTATTGATCGGCAGGCATCATGTCGGCGTGAACTCAACCCTGGCCGCCCTCCTCGGCTCCGCGATCACCGCCTTCGCATCACTGCTCGTGGTCCTGGTGCACTCCCGAATGAGGCGACGGCACCAGGAACGGGCAGATCTGCAACGGGCGTACGTGCTGATCCTGTCCGGCGCCCTGCGGCTCGCGCACAAGGCCGAAGCGTTGCGGCAGACCAGGTACTGGCGTTCGAGCCTGCCGGAGGCGGGCAACGAACTGTTCGCGGGGCACAAGCCGCTGGGACCCATGGCGCTGCACGACTGGCTGGCCCGGGACATGACCACTGTGGAGAGCGCCTGGTCGCAGATCTGGACCCACGGCGACCAGGACGGCATCGCCCTCGCCAACGGACTCATGACCGCGTTCAACGGGGTGATGGTCGCCGCCATGCAGTGCAGCGGCACCGAACCGTTCGAACCGTCCGACGAGATGACGATCGCCAGCCGTCGCCTCGGCGAGGCACGCCGGCAACTTGCCCTGCACGCCCGCCGGGTCGCGAAGCTGGGGCCCCGCGACGTGGACCTGTTCACCGACCGGGAATACGGCCTCGCGGCGGGCTGACAGACGTACCGGGGTGCTGCGCCTCGGTGACGCCGGCTGACGCCGACAGTCCGTGTCAGCCAGCGGCTGACGACGGTTTGTCCGTCAGCCGGCGGCTGCGCCGAACCATCGACGCAGCTGGCCAACCAGGCCCTGCTGGTCGTCACCGGCCCAGGCCACGTGACCGTCCGGTCGCAGCAGCACCGCCGGCGCGTCCACCTCCTCGCTGACATCGACGACGTGGTCGACCCGGTCCGCCCACCCCGCGACCGAAAGCCGGCCGGTCTGGTCGAGCAACAGGCCGCGCCCGCCGTGCATCAGCTCGTAGAGCCGACCCCCCTTCAGACGTACGTCCCGCAGGTGCCGGCCGAGCAGGTCGTGCCCCGCGCCGAAGTCGTAGCGGACCCCGATCGCGGTGACCTTCTCGATGAGGTGACGGTTCACGTCCTCGAAGTCCATCAACTCCGCCAGCAGCCGACGTACCGCCTGGGCACCTGGCTCGGTGGACAGCAACTCCATCTGGGCCCGGGTGTTGTCCAGTACGTCGGCGGCGACCGGGTGCCGTTCGGCGTGGTAGCTGTCCAACAGCCCGTCCGGCGCCCAACCGTTGATCTCTGCGGCCAACTTCCATCCCAGGTTGAAAGCATCCTGGATGCCCAGGTTCAGCCCCTGCCCACCGGTCGGAGGGTGGATGTGCGCCGCGTCGCCGGCCAGCAGCACCCGACCCGTCCGATACCGCTCGACAAGCCGGGTGCCGTCACCGAACCGAGACAGCCAACGCGGCGAGTGCACGCCGAAGTCAGTGCCGGCAACGGCCCTCAACTGCCGCTTCACCTCATCGAGCGTCGGCGGCGCGGACCGGTCCTCCGCCAACCCCTCAGCCGGTACGACAACCCGGTACACCCCCTCCCCGACCGGCCCGACACCGAACCGGAGCTGCGTCTTGCGGACCTCCGCCACCACAGTGGCCACCGTCTCCGGCGGCACCCCCACCTCCATCTCACCGAGCAACGTCTCGACCCTGCTCGGCTCACCGGGGAAGCCCACGCCGAGCAGCCTGCGTACCGTGCTGCGACCCCCGTCGCAGCCGACCAGGTACCGCGAACGCACCTGCGCCCCGTCGGCCAGCTCGACCGTCACCCCGTGCTCGTCCTGACGCAGCCCGACCACCGCACAGCCGCGCCGCACCTCGACGCCGACCTCGACAGCGCGCTCCGCCAACAACCGGTCGGTGATGGGCTGCGGAATCCCGAGGACGTACGGGTGGGAGGTGTCCAGCCGACCCGGCGACGGTTTGGTGATGGCGGCGAAGAAACCACCCACCGGAAACTGCCGGCCGAGCGCGAGGAACCGCTCCAACAGCCCGCGCTGATCCAACACCTCAAGGCTGCGCGCGTGCAGACCCAGCGCACGAACGTACCTGGTCGGTTCCTCGTCCTTCTCCAGCACGAGCACGCGTACGTCATGCAGCCGCAACTCGCTCGCGAGCATCAAGCCGGTCGGGCCCCCGCCGGCAATGATCACGTCAATCATGAAAGGCATTCCCCCATTCGCCACGGTTGCGTCCGCGCCAGCCGTCCAGCGCGATCCGCGCGGCACACCCCGCCTCGTTTCCGCAGGCTGTGGCCTCGGCTGGGAGATTCTGCGGTACGACCCGGGTCTTGCCGCAAGACCCCGGGTGCGGTATATGTTGAAAGTGGCAGGGAGTGCGACTCTTGCCTCCTGCGTCCAGATTTGCTCAGCCACCCCTTCGGTCGGCGCATCGCCCACCCCTTCGGTCGGCGCATCCCTCAGCCCGCGACGCCCTTTCCGCTCATCGTGTCCCCGCCACGACGGCATCCCCGCCCCACCGTGACGCGGCGAGCGAGGCGGCGCAGCGCCATCGGGGCCATGGCCCATGCGGCGACAGTGCGATCAATGCGTCCGGGCCGCCAACGGGCGAGATCAACACGGGCTCCTTGAAATCGGGGTATCCCGCCATCAAGGACACCGCGATTTCAAGGAAACCGAGTGGATCTTCTCCGAAATCTCGGCAGATGAGAGGAACTGACCAGCGGATGGGAGGAAGCCGCGTCAGGCATGCGATCCGCGCATGAACCCATTCGGCGCGACCCTCCAAACGCGTCATTCGCCGGCACCGATCGCCCCGGCTCACGCGTCGACGGACCCGCACGACTGCCGCCTCAGAACAGGCAGCCAGGCCCACACGCCAGCAACGCCAGGCCCACACGCCAGCAACACGCCAGCAACGCCAGGCCCACAGGCCAGGCAACGCGCCAGGCAACGCGCCAGGAACGCCAGGCACCAGGAACACCAGGCGCCAGGCAACGCCAGGCGCCAAGCAACGCGACGACGCCGCCGACAATTCAGCGCCCGCCAGTGCGGCAATCGTCGAGGTGCACTGCACCGAGCGGCAGGAGCACCAATAGCGGCAGGAGGCGTCCGGGCCTGGCAGCCGATCTGGCTCGCCACCGAGGTGCCGGGGCCGCCACCATCGAAAGTCGGTGGCGGCCCCGGTTCACGCCTTCGTGCGGGTTCGACGTCGGGTCTGGCGTCAGCGGCGGCGCGTCGGTTCCTTCGACGTGTCCACTACCGATGTCTGGTCGAACGCGGGAGCACCGTCGACAGCGTCGGCTGCCACTGCCGTCGAGGTGGCGGCATCCGGGAGGTCCAGGCTGGTCCGGAGGGTGACGGGTCGGAGCAGCAGCGCGGCGATGACGCCTACGACAGCGATGGCGGCGGAGATGAGGAAGATGTGTCCGGTGGCGTCGCCGTACGCGGCACGGACGATCTCCTGCACCCCCTCGGGCAGGGCGGTGATGTTGAGGTTGCTGTTGCCGTCGTTGCCGGAGGTGGGGATTCCGGCGGCGGCGAGGTCGTGGGTGATCTGGTCGTTGACCCGGCGGGCGAGGATGGCGCCGAGTACCGACACACCGATCGTGCCGCCGAGGGACCGGAAGAACGCGACGCTGGAGCTGGCCGCGCCGATGTCCTTGAGCGAGACCGTGTTCTGTACGGCGAGGACGAGGTTCTGCATTGTCATACCGACACCGGTGCCGACGATGAACATCGCGACGCCGACCAGGACGAGCGACGTCTCGTGGTCGACGGTGCCCAGCAACGCGAACCCGGCGACGAGGGTGATCGACCCGGCGACGATGTACGGCTTGATCTTTCCGCTCTTGGTGATGAGTCGTCCGGCGATGATGGAGGACAGCAGTACTCCGGCCATCATCGGGATGGTGAGCAGGCCGGCTTCGGTGGGGCTGTAGCCGCGGCCGATCTGGAAGTACTGGCCGAGGAAGACGGCACCGCCGAACATGGCCATGCCGACCGCGAGGCTGCCGAGGATTGCCAGTGCGGTGGTGTGCTGGCGCACGATGTCGAGCGGGACGACAGGCTCGCTGGCCCGCGACTCGACCCAGACCGCCAGTGCGAGCAGGATGACCGCGCCGCCCACCATGGCCGCGGTCTGCCAGGAGACCCAGGCGAACGAGCCGTCGACGAACGAGATCCAGATCAGCAGTACGCTCACGCCGGCAGCGATCAGTCCGGCGCCCAGGTAGTCGATCTTGACGTTCTCACGGCGCGCGGTCGGCAGGTGCAGGGTGGCCTGGAGCAGGATGAGCGCCACGGCGGCGACAGGCACGCCGACGAAGAAGCACCAGCGCCAGCCGAGCCATGACGTGTCGACGATGAGGCCGCCGAGCAGTGGGCCACCCACGGTCGCGACCGCCATGACGCCACCGAGGTAGCCGTTGTAGCGGCCCCGCTCACGCGGCGGGATCATGGCGGCGATCGCCACCTGGACGAGAGCCTGAAGGCCACCGACCCCGATGCCCTGGAACGCGCGGGCGGCGATCAGTTGGCCAGCGGTCTGCGAGAACCCGGCGATGACCGAGCCGAGCAGGAACACCACGATGGCGACCTGGATCAGGACCTTCTTGTTGAACAGGTCGGCCAGCTTGCCCCAGATCGGGGTGGTAGCGGTCGCGGTGAGCAGGGTGGCGGTGACGACCCAGGTGTACTGGGTCTGCGAGCCGTTCAGCGCTCCGATGATCTTTGGAAGAGCTGTGGAGACGACAGTGCTGCTGAGCATCGCGACGAACAGCACCAGCAGCAGACCACTGAGCGCTTCCAGCGTTCGCCGATGGGTCATCGGCTCAGCGCCGGTCATGGTGGGTGCGCTCATCGCGCGGCCTCCAGGTTGTCGTGGTTTCCGAGGGCAACCTCGATGTCGCGGGCGAACCGTCCGAGGGCGCCGCTCAGCGCGTCGACCTCGTCGGGGGTCCAGTCGGCCAGCGCCCGGCGCAGCACGTCGCCGTACCAGCCAAAACTCTCGGCAAGGGCGGCCCGGCCGGCCGGTGTGACAGCGAGGAAGCTCGCCCGCTTGTCGGACGGGTCGGGCCGCCGCTCGACCAGACCGTCCGCGACGAGCGCCGCGATCGAGCGGCTGACCGTGGACGGGTCCAGTCGGGTGCGCTGGGCCAGCTCACGGGCCTGGCAGCCGCCGGAGGTCTTGTCGATCTGCATGAGCATGCCGAGCAGGCCCGGCGCGACGGCCTGCCCCTCCTCCGCCCGGTGCTGCTTCAGTAACCGGACAGTCCGCACCAGGTCGTACAGCCGAAGGCCGAGTTCCCCCGCGGTGCTGTCCACGCCCTGCCCCTCACATCTAGTTGGTTGCCTCACGCAAGCATCTACCGATCTTGCCCACTAGGCAAGTTTGCTCGTTGAGAAGCGCATCACCCCCACTACGCTGGGGCCGATGGACGAGATCACCGGGCTACGGGAGCGCAAGAAGGCGGCCACCCGACTCGCCCTGCACGAGGCGGCGCTACGCCTGGCTGCCGAACACGGGCCCGACGGCGTGACCGTGGAGGCGATCGCCGACGCCGCGAACGTCTCCCGGCGGACGTTCTCCAACTACTTCTCCAACAAGGAAGAAGCGTTCTTTCACGGCGACACCGTACGCCTGCGGCGGCTGCTGCAACTTGTCCACGAGCGGCCGGCAGACGAGCCGCCGTGGACGGCGCTGAGCCGGGCGGCGGAGCGCTTCACGCCCGAGGCGTTCGGCGGGCGGGACCGGTCCTGGCTGCCCCGACGCCGACAGTTGCGTGGATATTCCGGCCTGGCCGCACATCAGGTCGCGGCGTACACGGCGATCGAGCGCGAACTGGCGACGGAACTCGCACCTCGGCTCACGGGCGCGGACGTGGCGCTGCGCGCCCGCCTCCTGGCCGCGACGTTCCTGGCGATCCTGCGCGTCGCCATCCAGCACTGGATCGACCACCCGGACGACCAGTTGCTGGACACGGTGCGAGCCGCGCTCGCCGAGGTCGCTCCCCCGCCGGCCGACCCGGATCGTACGAGCGCCGCCGACGACTGACGTGACCACGCCGCGCCGGCCACCACCCACTGTGCGGTGATGACCGGCGGGCGGGTTGGCGCGCCGGCTCAGCGGTAGCCGGCGGTCACCACGTTGGCCTGCACCGCGTTCTCGGTCGCGTCGGACGGATAGCCGGCGACCATGGCTCCCTCGTAGAAGGTGCCGGCGCTCAGGTTCGCGCCGCCGTCGGGCTTGCAGCAGTCCCCGCCGCTACCCAGGATGATCGCGCCCTGCTTCTTCATCGGGCTGTATCCGGGCGGGAGCGAGCCGTCCCAGAGGGTGTAGAGGCTGCCCGACTGGGCGTTGCTGCCCTTGATGGCGAACCGCGAAATGCCGTTGTTCTTCAGCGTCGCGGTGACGAACTTGCTGGTGAAGGAACGCTGGTTGGGGTTCCAGGTCTGGCTGCCACCCGGGAACAGACCCCATTCGAGGTCCGCCTGCACCCAGGGTCCGGTGCCGGAGCAGCCGCCGAACCAGCATTGGGTGCCGAAGTTGATGGCGTCCATCGCCCCGGCGGCATCGGCCTTCCTCGTCGTCTCACTGTTGCCGTAGTCGAAGCAGCAGCCGTTGTTGACGTGGGTGCCGCTTGTCACCATGTACATGCCCTCGGGAGCGGCCCCGGTCGGCACGCCGGTCAGGTGCCCGTCGCGCCAGTAGCTGTTCCCCGGGTTGATGTAGAGCGAGTACGCCTTGGAGCCGCCCACGGTCAGGGACTCCGAGGTCGCCACCGCCGGCCTGCTCTGCGGCGAACCGGGAACCACACTCGACCCCTGGTACCAGAGGTCGTTTCCGCGCCCCGACTGGTCGTACACGACTGTCACCACGCACGTCGTACCGGCGCAGAACGCGTCCTGCGTCGCCGCGTTGGCGGTGCCACCGGCGTTCAGCAACCCGATGTCGCGGGACGTGTTGTCCGACGAACGTCGGACCTGGTAGAGGTTGCCGGCGTACGACCCGTAGAGCGCCCGCGTCGTGCTGTGCGCCGCCACACACGGGGTGCCGCCGGAGGCGTAGATGTCGCAGGGACGCGCGCCCGTCGGCGGCGGAGTCGTCGGAGGCGGTGTGGTCGGAGGCGTGGTGGTCGGCGAGGTCCACTGCTGGTTCGTGCCACCGTGACACGCCCACAGGTGGATCTTTGTGCCGTTGGTGGTGCCGTAACCACTGGCGTCGAGGCACAGCCCCGAGTGCACGCCGGTGATGGTGCCGTTGGCGTTGACGTTCCACTGCTGGTTCGTCTGACCGTTGCAGTCCCAGATGATCGCCGCCGTGCCGTTGGCGGTGCCCTGGCCGGAGGCATCCAGGCACTTGTTGCCGTACACGATGAGTTGTCTGCTCGATGTCCAGGTCCAGGTCTGGTTGGCGCCGCCCTGGCAGTCCCAGAGTTGCGTCTGGGTGCCGTTGGCGGTGCTGGAGTTGGGGACGTCAAGGCAGCGACCGGAGGGCACGCCGACGATCCGGGTGCTCTGACCCGGCTCGATGGCGGCGGCGGACGCCTGTGGGGCGGCAGGGACGGCGCCGACCCCGACGAGGGCACCGGCCAGAACGCTGGTCAGCACCATCAGCTGACGGACGCGACCGCGTCGCGGGTGACGGGCTTCCACCGGGGCATCAACTGGCCCGGTACGGGACGAGGGTTGCACGGGGGCGGCTCCTCGGAGTCGTCGAAGCGCGAGGGCTCGCCGACGCGCTACGGGTGGTGGGGTTGTTGCGTGGAAGCGGTGCAGGCACCTCGAACTCCCACGGTGACGCCTACCGGCCCAGGACCCGCCACGTCTGGTTCAACGGGCTGCCCTGACCGGTCGGGTTGCAGGTCCACTGGTGCACGGGTGCCCGGGGCGCCGTGGAGATCGTGCTGACATCGACGCACTTGCCACTGTGGCGGGCCACGAGTTGGTAGTCGTGCGAGTCGTTGCCCGCGTAGGTCACCTTGCGGAGGGTGAACTGCTGGTTGAGGCCGTTCAGGCAGGTCCACTGGTGCACAGCCGCGCCGTCGGCGGTGGAGACGCCGCTGACGTCGAGGCACTTGCCGCTCTGCTGGTTGACCACCGTGTACGTGTTTGCCACCCCGGCGACCGGACGGAAGTTCCAGAGCTGCTGGTCGCCGCCCTCGCAGTAGAACTGCTGCTGGACGTTGCCGTCCGAGGTGCTCAGTCCTGCGTTGTCCAGGCACTGCTGGGAGTGCTGGGCCACCGCCACCGACTGGAACCCGCCGTCCGACGGCGGCAGCAGGGTGATCGTGTACGTGTCGCTCTGGTTGGTGTACGGCAGGTTCACGGTGGCGTTGTTGTTTGCCACGCCGACGACGCTGTTCGAGACGGTGATCGGCCCCTGCACGGCACCGCCGCCGTTGTGCGGGATGCGTTGGACGAGAACCCGGACCTGGCTGTTCTGCACGATGCCGCTCGTCGTGTCCAGACGTTGCATGTTGACTGCCAGGTTGCCGGTGGTCCGACCGCCGCCGACGAGGACCTTCGCCGTGCCGGTCGTCTTGGTGGCGAACGCGTCGTACGACTGGCTTGCGGTCACCGCGACCACCTGCCCCGTCTGCCCGGCGTAGAAGCGGTACGCCCACCACTCACCCTTGGGCTGGTGCTGCCCTGCCGAGTTGCGGACCAGCAGGTTGCCGAGGTCGTTGTGCAGGTTGCCGCCACCGGCCCAGTTGGCGCGGAGGCCGTCGGCGCGCGCTCGCTCCAGACGGGCGATGTACCACGCCCCGTCGGCAGGGTTCTGCTCCTCAGGCGCACCGTACTCGTTGATCTGGTACGGGCGGGGGTGGGCGATGCCGCGCGGGTCGAGGGTGGCGTTTGCGGCGGCGACGTTGGCGACCGGGTCGCCTGGCAGCGAGTGCCAGCTGACGATGTCCGGCACCGTGTTCGTCGAGCGGACGAAGTCCAGGTACTGGTTCCAGAAGGTGTGCGTGGTCGACGGTACGCAGGCGCAGCTCGGCCCGACGATGAGCTGGTTGGGGAACTCCGCCCGGATGCGCTGGTAGGTGCGCCGCCACAGTTCGAGGTACTGGGAGATCGGCCGGTTCCAGAAGATGGTGATGTTGGGTTCGTTCCAGATGTCCCACTGCACGGAGAGCCCGGACGCCCGGACGTCGTTGACGAGGCGGCTCAGGAAGGCGTCGTAGTCGGCCCAGTTGCCGTTGTCGCCGGGGAAGCGGGAGATCCCGGCGCCGTCGGCGCCCCACAGGTCGTGCGGCAGCAGGATGAACTGACCGCCGAGGGCTACGGTGCGGCGTGCCTGGGCGACTGTGGAGTTCCACCGGCGGTCGTAGTTCCCGCCGACCCAGCCACTTCCCGGCAGCTGCGCTCCGCCCGCTCGCATGTACTGGAACTTGACGTCCCGGTAGAAGTGGTCGGGCGGGCCGCTGGCGTTCTCGGTCATGCCGTAGATCCAGCCGGACGCGCGGTAGGTCGGCGAACCGCTTGTCGTGGAGAAGTTGACGCTCATCGACTCGTCGGCGGCCTGGGCCGGAGACGCGGCGGCGACTGTGGTGGCGGCGACGGCGAGCAGGCCGGCGACGAGGCGGGCGACTGTCGCACGGGTTCGTCCTGACCTGCCACGGGACGGGGTTTGCACGGGGCGGCTCCTTGGTGGGGCGTGGGGGACGCTCTCCGGAGGGCAGCACTTGCGAATCGATTCGCACGGATCGTAGGACCGGATACTCAACCGTGTCAATGCGATGACGATTCGATGAAGCGGGCGTTTCCAGGCAACCGCACATCCGCGGCGATCAGCTGTTGACCTCCGGGCAGGGGCCGACCTATCTTCGGCCGAACCACTTGTCGAATCGATTCGCTTCCTCGCCGAACCGAAACGGCCCCCGACGGCCGATCCCACCCCACCTGACGATCGACGTGAAGTGAGGCACCAGATGACTCGACCCAGCCACAAGTGGCGCCTGGCCGCTGTCGCCGTGACGGCACTCGCCGTCGCCGCCGGCAGCGCCTGTTCGTCCTCCGCCGACGATCCCGGCGACGCCGCGTACGTCGTCTGGGATCCGTACCCGCAGTTCGCCGACGACTCGCAGTGGGTCGCGCTGCTCGACAGGTGCGGCACCTCCGCGGGGGTGACTGTCGAGCGGACCGGCTACGACACCACCGACCTCACGAACAAGGCCCTGCTCGCCGCCCAGCAGGGAAACTCGCCGGACGTGCTGATAGTGGACAACCCCGTCATCTCCACACTGGCAGAGGCGGGCACGCTCACCACCACCGACGACAACAAGCTCGACGTCTCGGCCATGGCACCGAACCTGCTCGGCGCGGGCCAGAGCGAGGGCAAGACGTACGGGGTGCCGATCGGGGCGAACACCCTCGCGCTCTACTACAACAAGGATCTGCTGACTGCCGCCGGCGTGGATCCGGCCACCATCACCGACTGGACGTCGCTGACCACGGCGCTCACCAAAGTCAAGACCGCGGGAAAGAAGGGCATCACCTTCTCCGCCATCGGCACCGAGGAGGGCAGCTTCCAGTTCCTGCCGTGGTTCTGGGGCGCCGGAGCCCAGTTGACAAGCCTGGACTCGCCGCAGGCGGCCTCCGCGCTGACGCTATGGACGGACTGGCTCAAGCAGGGGTACGCCCCCAACTCCGTCATCAACAACACCCAGACCACGAGCTGGCAGGAGTTCGCCACAGGCGACTACGCGTTCGCCGAGAACGGCACCTGGCAGTTGGCGAACGCCGAGAAGCTCGGGTTCTCGTACGGCACCATCGCCATTCCGGCGAGCGCCGGCGGTCCGGCGCCGGCGCCCACCGGCGGTGAGTTCGTCTCCATCCCCGTGCAGAAGAACACCGAGCGGTACGCGACGTCGCAGAAGCTTGTCACCTGCCTGACAAGTGCCGACAACCTGCTCACCACCGACACCACTCTCTCCTACGTAGCGCCCGTCACGGCCGTGCAGGATCGGCAGGCGGCGGCGGACCCGAAGCTCACGGTCTGGGTGCAGGCGGTCCGGGCGGCGAAGGGTCGCACCGGGGACAACCTCGGCACGAAGTACCCGAAGATCTCAGAGGCACTGTGGACGGCGGTGCAGGCTGCCCTGAGCGGTCAGAAATCGCCTCGTGAAGCGCTGAGCGCCGCGCAGGCCGCGGCGGCGACCAGGTAAGCGCGCCGAACCGACACCATGCCCCCGACGACACAGACCTCCACAAGCGCACGAGAGCCGGGTGCGACGGCGACGGCCGCCCCACCCGCGCCTGTCCGTGCCCGACGCCGACGCGGCCGATGGCAGGCCTGGGCCTTCCTGGCACCCGTGACCGTCTACCTGACCGCCTTCTACGCCTATCCGCTCTACCGCAATGTCGAGTTGAGCCTGCGCGAGTACACCGTCCGCTCGTTCGTGCAGGGCGGCGCGCCCTTCGCCGGTCTCGACAACTACCGGACCGTCCTGACCGACCCGGCCTTCGGGTCGACGCTGGCGCACACAGTGGTCTTCACCGGCGCGTCGCTGTTCTTCCAGTTCACCATCGGCATGGCTCTGGCGCTCTTCTTCCACAACCACTTCCCGCTGTCGCGCACGCTGCGGGCGTTGATCCTCATTCCGTGGCTGCTGCCGCTGATCGTCTCGGCGTCGACGTGGTCGTGGCTGCTCAACAGCGACTCCGGGTTGGTGAACGCGGCGCTCGGCGTCGTCGGGGTCGACAGGGTCAACTGGCTCACCTCGCCGGGCTGGTCACTCACCTCGGTGATCATCGCGAACGTCTGGATCGGCATCCCGTTCAACCTTGTGGTGTTGCACAGCGGCCTCCAGGCGATCCCGACCGAGGTGTACGAGGCGTCCGCGCTGGACGGCGCGACGGGCTGGCAGCGATTCTGGTCGATCACCCTTCCGCTGCTGCGTCCCGTCTCGGCGATCACCCTGCTGCTGGGGCTCGTCTACACGCTGAAGGTCTTCGACATCATCTGGATCATGACCAGGGGTGGCCCCACCGGCTCCTCCGCCACGCTCGCCACCTGGTCGTACCGGCTCGGTTTCGGCAATCTGCTGCCGGAGTTCGGGCCCGGCGCGGCCGTCGGCAACCTGCTCATCGTGATGGCCCTGGTGGCCGGGCTCGGCTACATCCGTTTCCAGCGGAGGCAGGACCTGCGATGACCGCCTCCCCGCCCCGCTTCCGGTGGAAGACCGGCGTCGGACTGCTGCTGACCGGGCTGATGCTCTTCCCGGTCTACTGGATGATCAATGTGTCGTTCACCCGTGACCAGGACATGCGGGCCACTCCCCCGCACCTGCTTCCGACCGACGGCACCCTGGACGGCTACCGCGCCGTGCTCGACCAGCAACTCCCGTACCTCGGCACCAGCTTCCTTGTCGGTCTCGGCACTGTGGCGCTGACCCTGGCGCTGGCCGCCCCGGCCGGATACGCGCTGGCCAAGCTCCGCCCGCCCGGCGGCCCAGCGCTGAGCTTCGTGCTGCTGATCGCGCAGATGATCCCGGGAATCATCATGGCCATGGGCTTCTACGCCGTCTATCTCCACCTCGGCGTACTCAACACGCTGCCCGGTCTGATCCTTGCCGACTCCACACTGGCCGTACCGTTCGGAGTGTTGATCTTCACGGCCTTCATGTCCGGGATCCCCGACGAGTTGCTCCAGGCCGCCGTGGTCGACGGCGCCGGCCGGCTGCGGACCTTCTGGTCGGTCGTACTGCCGGTCAGCCGCAACTCGATCGTCACTGTGTCACTCTTCGCGTTCCTGTGGTCCTGGTCGGACTTCATCTTCGCCTCGACCCTCGCCGGTGGCGGCGACCACCAGCCGATCACCCTCGGCATCTACCACTACATCGGCAACAACAACCAGCAGTGGAACGCCATCATGGCCACCGCCGTCGTCGCCTCCGTCCCGGCCGCCGTGCTGCTGGTCCTCGCCCAGCGGTACGTCTCCACGGGCGTGACGGCCGGCGCGGTCAAGGACTGACCATCCGCAGCGCAGAAAGGCAACCACCACATGACCGTCGCCTCGCCCGGTCCGGAGTTCCCCATCCAGGACATCCCCTTCAGCTACCGCGGATCCTGGTTCAACCTCTCACCTGTGGTCGCCGAGAAGACGTACGCCGACGATGTGCACCTGGTCTCGCACCAGATCGGCCTGCATCCGGTGCTGCGCCTCACCCCGGCGGTCGCCGGCACCACTGTCGTCGCCACGCCCGCGTTGCTGACCTGGCGCAGCGGCGCCGACCGGATCGAGGCCGTCTACGACGGGCCGGCCGCCCTGCGGATCCGGGGCCACCGCCTCGGGCTGCGGATAGCCGCGGCGGCGGACACCCTCACCCCGTTCAGCGGCACCTACCTGTACCTCGACCCGACCGACGGCTCGCACGTGTTCACCTCGTACGAGACCGGCCGCCGCTACCGGATCACACTGCTCTCCGGCGCACTCCGGCTGACCAACGGCGTGGAGGCGCTCGGCACCGCCGACCGGTTCCTGGACCTCGGTGGCGAGCAACAGTGGGAGATCGTCATCGAGGAGTACGCCACAGCGCGCCGGTCGTACATCCCGTCGGCCACCTTCGACGAGTCGTGCCGTCACCGCAGCAGCGAGTTCGCCGCGTTCGTCGACGCGGTCGCTCCGTGGCGCGGCGCGGAAACACCGGCCGCCGAGCTTGCCGCGTACGTCCTGTGGTCGGCCACCGTCTCCCCCGCGGGCTTCCTCGCCCGACCGGCCGTCCTGATGTCCAAGCACTGGATGGACAAGGTGTGGAGCTGGGACCACTGCTTCAACGCGATCGCCCTGGCCGCCGGCGAGCCGGAGCTGGCCTGGCACCAGTTCCACCTGCCCTTCGACCACCAGGACGCGGCCGGTGCCCTGCCGGACTCGGTCGCCCACTCCGAGGTCCTGCACAACTACGTCAAACCCCCCATCCACGGCTGGGCCCTACGACAGCTGCGCCGACGTCTTCCCCAGCCCCCGGACCGGGCGGCCCTTGCCGAGACGTACGACCGGTTGGCCCGTTGGAGCCGTTTCTGGCTGGACGCGCGTCGCGCCCCCGGCCACGACCTCCCCCACTACCAGCACGGCAACGACAGCGGCTGGGACAACGCCAGCACCTTCGACCACGACCGGGTCCTGCAAACCGCCGACCTCGCGGCGTTCCTGGTCTCGCAACTACGCTGTCTCGCCGACCTCGCCGTCGAGCTTGGCGAACCCGCCGAGCAGTGGTCACGAGAGGCCGACCGGGTTCGCACGGCACTGCTGCGTGACCTGTGGGACGGCGAACGCTTCGCCGCCCGCAGCCCACTCACCGGGCAGCGGCGGGCGAGCCGCAGCCTGCTCGACCTGATGCCCATCGCGCTCGGCGCGGACCTGCCCGCCCCGGTCAGCACCGCGCTGGCCCGGGGCGTCGAGGCTCACCTGACGACGCACGGCCTGGCCACCGAGCCGCCGGACTCGGCCCACTACGTCGCCGACGGCTACTGGCGTGGCCCGATCTGGGCACCCTCCACTGTGCTCGTCGAAGACGGTCTGCGGAGGGCCGGACACACCAGCATCGCCGACGACGTCAGCCGACGTTTCCTCGCTCTGTGCGAGAAGTCCGGCTTCGCGGAGAACTTCGACGCCGAGACGGGTGCCGGGTTGCGGGACCGCGCCTACACCTGGACGGCAAGCAGCTATCTCATCCTCGCCGCAGCCCAGGAGCAGCGGCGGACGACAGGCGGCTAGGCAGCGGACCGGGCACGGCGGAAAGCGTCAGCGGATCGACTCACGAGCCCTCGGCCCGGTGCTGGAGCGCAACGAGATGGGCGGGCTGTACAGGCGGTGCCGGGGCACCGCCCCCGGTTCGGCGATGCTCTCCAACAGCAGCGCCACGGCCTCGGCGCCCATCTCCCGGGTCGGCACGTCCGCGGCGGTCAACGGTGGGCGGAAGTCCTCCGCCCAGTGCTGGGCGGCGACTCCGGTGACGGAGAAGTCGGCAGGCACCGACAGCCCGGCGTTTGTCAGTGCCCGCTGCATTCCGGGCAACGCCGCCTCGTTGATCGTCGCCACCGCCGTCACCTCCCGGTGCGTGGCGAGCAACTGCTCGACGCACGCCTCTCCGGCGGCGGTGTCGTCGCCGCAGCAGACGTCCACTCCGGTCAGCCCCCGCTCCGCGACCGCTTCCCGGAAGCCGGCCAGCGCTCGGTGGCTGGGGCCGTACCCCGCCGCCACCAGCTCGGCGGAGCGGTTCACCAGCGCGACCTGCCGGTGCCCCAGATCGGCCAGATGGTGTACGCAACGGGCGATCAACCCGGCGTAGTCGACGTCGATCCAGCTCATGCCGCGCGGCTCGGCGGTCCGACCGATCGTGACGAACGGCAGGCCCGCCTTGGCCAGCCGGGTCACCCGGTCGTCCTCCAGCCGGATCTCCATGAGGACCACGCCGTCGACCCGGCGGCCGGTGACGATCCGCTCGAACGACCGGTCGTGATCACCACCGGACGGGGACAGCAGCACGTCCAGGTCATGGCGGGCGGCCGCCTCGACGACACTGGCGACGAAGCCCAACTGCATGTCGGTCAACCGCTGACTCGCCGGCGGGATCACCAGCCCGAGGGTGCGGGTGCGCCCCTCCTTCAGGGCACGGGCGCTGGCGTTCGGCCGGTAGTCCAGCTCGTCGATGACCGCCTGGATCCGCTGCCGGGTCGCCTGGGACACCGCCCGCTTGCCGCTCAGCACGTAGGAGACGGTGCTGCGGGACACCCCGGCCCGGCGGGCGATCTCCCCGATGTTCATGTACGCCTCGAATCGACACCTGCCCCGAAGTGGGGACGCAGCATGCTCCGCCGACGCGAGCATATCCGTCCGGATTCCCGTCCCCGGCTCGGCGACAGCTCGGCAGCCCGCACTTTCGATCAGGAATCAAGAAGCACCCCGACGGTCGCCGGACCTAACCTTTTCGCAGGTGGCCGGCACACGCCGAGCCGTGAACGAGGGAGCCGAGAATGTCCACGACCACCACCGATGGTTTCAGCGCCGCCGAGCGCGCCGCGATGAAGGAGCGCGCCGCCGAGATGCGCGCCGAGGGCAGGAAGGGCGCCAAGAAGGCCGACGGGCTACAGGCGGTCCTCGACCGGATCGCGCAGATGGAACCGGAGGATCGCGTGCTCGCCGAGCGCGTGCACGTGGCGATCACCACCGCCGCCCCCGAGTTGGCACCGAAGACCTGGTACGGGATGCCCGCGTACACGAACGCCGACGGCAAGATCGTCGTCTTCTTCCAGGATGCCGGCAAGTTCAACTACCGGTATTCCACGGTGGGCTTCCAGGACACTGCCAACCTCGACGACGGCGACCTGTGGCCCGTGGCGTACGCGCTGAAGGCATGGAGCCCGGCCGTGGAGAAGAAGGTCATCGAGTTGGTGCGTGCCGCGATCTCCTGACCCTCGGCTCAGGTGCCGCGGAAGGCTCGCCGGTACGCCTGCGGGCTGGTGCCGGTGACGAGTTTGAAGCGGTCCCGGAAGGCGGTGGTGGAGCCGAATCCGACCCGGGCGGCGATGCGGTCGACCGGATGGGCAGTGGTTTCCAGGAGGCGCTGCGCCTGGTGGACGCGCACGCGGAGCAGCCACTGCAGTGGGGTGGTGCCGGTCTGGTCACGGAAGCGGCGGTTCAGGGTACGGATGCTCATGCCGGCGTGCTGGGCGATGTCGGCAAGGGTCAGTTCGCGACGGGCGTTGTCGCGCAGCCACGCCAGCAGCGGCTCCAGGGTGATCCCGTCGGGGATCGGTGGTTCGTGCACGATGAACTGTGCCTGCCCGGCGGCGCGTTCCAGCGGCATGACCGACAGTCGGGCGGCGTCGGCTGCCACCGTGGCGCCGTAGTCGCGCCGAATCATGTGCAGGCACAGGTCGAGCCCGGCGGCGGCGCCCGCCGAGGTCAGGAACTGGCCGTTGTCGACGTAGAGGACGTTCGGGTCGACCTGGACCCGCGGAAACTGGGCGGCGAGCACATCGGTGGCGACCCAGTGCGTGGTGGCACGGAGCCCGTCGAGGAGACCGGTGGCGGCCAGGGTGAAGGCGCCACCGCAGATCGAGGCGATACGGGTCCCGTTCGCGGCGGCGGCACGCAGCGCGTCGAGAACGGCGGCGGGGGCGGCGGCGCCCGGGTCGCTGACACCGGGCACGATGATCGTGTCGGCGTCGTCGAGGATGTCCAGCCCCCACGGCACCGCGATGCTGAACGCGCCCGTGGTCACAGTGGGCGCCGCCGCACAGATCCGAACCTGGTAGCCGGCCCTGCCATCGGCCATGCGGGTGCGGTGGAACACCTCCATCGGCGTGGCGAGGTCGAACGGGACGACACTGTCGAGAGCGAGCACTGCCACGGTGTGCATGGCTGAAATCTAGCCAGTCAGGCCTCGACGCTGACGGTTGGCGCGGGTCGGGCCGCACCTGTCGCCCGGCGGCTCACACGGTCGTACATGTCTTTGATCGACAGGCCGCCGGCGAAGCACCACAGGGCGATGACGGGATCGCAGAGGGCGCAGCCGAACGACGAGTCGTGCAGCGACGGGATGAGCGGGGTGCCGCGGCGGTGGTGCAGGACGTCCCACGCGGTGTGCAGCAGCCATCCGACGCCGATGAAGGTGTAGGAGCTGAGCCCGGCGTAACCCACCACGACCAGCACGGCGCAGAAGGCCAGTTCCCACAGGCCGAATCCGCCGCCACTGATGTAGGCGGCACCGGCTCCCGTGACGATGAGCGCGTTCAGACGACGGCGGTGCGGCTCGGGAACAAGGGAGTTGAGGCCTACGTAGACCAGCCCGATGACGATTGGCAGGACATAGCGAAGCATGATCACCTTTTCGGAACTCCGTAACGAAAAGGCAGCCTAAGCAGGGAGAACCGCAGCGGCGAGAGGCGAAATTGCCACACCTCGACGGGTTCCGGCCAGCGGCGCGAAACCGGCCTACCAGCGGTTGCGTGCCTCCTCGGCCCAGCCGACGAGCCCGTCGAGGCTCACCTTCGTCCCGTCGTCGGTCTTCGCCCACCCGGAGAAGTGCCCGAAACACTGGTGCGTCTCGTTCGCGACGACTGCGAGGTTGGTGCGGGCCACCTTCTCGTGGAACGGCTGGAACTCGGCCTCGACCCGGTCGCCGCTGATCCGCCACGGGCGCAGCCAGTCCGACCGGTCGTAGGTCCACCGCAGCTCGTCGCCGATCTTGTGCAGCCGGCCGTCGACGAACAGGCCGTTCTCGGTGACTCCGGTGCCGTCGGTCCACTGACCGCCGAGCTGGATCGCCCGTCCCGGTGCCGCGCCGGCGGCCCAGTTCCAGGTGATCGAGTACGGCCACCTGCCGCGACCGTGGTCCAGCACGGCGAAAGCGTCCGGTCCTCCGATCTCGTACGTCTGGCCGTGCAGCTCAAGCGTGCCGGAAACGGGGCGGCCGACGTCCTTGACCGTGTACTGGAACCGCGTCGGGCTCCACGGAACGACCACTGCGAGCGACTCGTGACCGGCCGGCAGCGGCACCAGCACCTCCAGTCGTACTCCGGAGGTGTTCGCCGAGATGGCGGTGCCGTCCGGACGCTGATCGATCCGGATGTCCAGGTCGCGGCCCCGCGCCCGAACCTCGCCCGCACCGCTGCGCGGCGGCAACACCGCGCCGCGCGCCAGCGGCACCACCACATCGGTCTTCGTCTCGACGCCGCTCTGCCGGTCGAGCACGTAGCTGCTGTGCACACCGGCGTAGTCGAGCGACGAGACGACAAGCCCGACGATGTGTCGTGGCGTGACGATGCCCCAGTACTCCCACCGCTTGGTCCGGCCCCAGCCGCGCAGGTTGGCGGTGTGCAGGGGACGACGCGACCAGCCGACCGCAGCCGGGTTGAGCCGTCCGTCCGGCTGGCACAGGTCTACAGGTGAGGTCAGCTCACGTTCGTGGGTCACGGTGGGGAGGATAGCCGCCACCAGGCATACCACCAGCCGTGACGAGGGCGTGCCGGCGAGGTTGCCTCTCCCGGCGGCGGCGTCAGCGGCGGGCGTTGAGCCGGGCGGCCTGGCGCGTCAGGTGGTCCCGTTCGGCGAGGTTCGGTGCTTTCAACGCCGCTTCGGCGTACAGCCGTGCCGCCGTCGCCAGGTCGCCGTCGCGTTCGCGCAGGTAGGCCGCCACCGCAGTGTGGCGCGGCAGCGCGTCGTCCAGCGCCGCGAGCGCCGCCAGACCGGCGCGTGGCCCGTCGGCCTGACCGACGGCCACCGCGCGGTTCAGCCGTACGACAGGGCTGTCGGTCAGCCGCACCAACTCGTCGTACCACTCGACGATCTGCACCCAGTCGGTCTCCTCGGCGGTGGGCGCGTCGGCGTGCAGGGCCGCGATGGCCGCCTGAGCCTGGTACTCGCCCAGCCGGTCGCGGGCGAGGGCCGCCTGGAGGATCCCGATGCCCTCGGCGATCGACGCGGTGTCCCACCGGCCGCGGTCCTGCTCGGCGAGCGGCACGAGGCTGCCGTCGGGCGCGGTCCGGGCTGCCCGCCGGGCGTGGTGCAGCAGCATCAGGGCGAGCAGTCCCGACACCTCCGGATGGTCGATAGCGGCCGCGAGCTGCCGCGTGAGCCCGATGGCCTCGGCGGCCAGGTCGACGTCTCCCGAGTAGCCCTCGTTGAAGACCAGATAGAGCACGCGCAGCACGGTGGCGACGTCCCCGGGCTGGTCGAACCGCACGCCCGAGACGGTGCGCTTGGCTCTGCTGATCCGCTGCGCCATTGTCGCCTCGGGCACCAGGTAGGCCCGCGCGATCTGGCGGGTGGTCAGCCCACCGACGGCGCGCAGCGTGAGCGCGACAGCCGACGACGGCGTGAGCGACGGGTGCGCGCACAGGAAGTAGAGCTGAAGCGTGTCGTCCACAGCGCGCGCCGGGCCGGGCGCCGGTTCCTCGTCGACGAGGTCCTCGCGCCGCCGACGAGCGGCATCGGAGCGTGTCGCGTCGAGGAACCGGCGCCAGGCCACCGTGACCAGCCAGCCCTTTGCATCCTGCGGCGGATCGGTCGGCCAGACGCGGACGGCCTCGACCAGGGCGTCCTGCACGGCGTCCTCGGCCGCCGCGAAGTCAGCTCCGCGGCGGACGAGGACACCGAGCACGCTCGGCAGGAGACGCCGGAGCAGGACCTCGTTCACTCAGTGATCGTGGGCGGGGCCGTCAGGAACGGGCGCAGCTCAAGCCACTCGTGGATGGGCTTCCCGCCGGCCCCCGGAGCGGCGGACAACTCCCCGGCCAGTTCGACGGCGCGCTCGTAGCTGTCGACGTCGATCACCATCCAGCCGGCGATGAGGTCCTTGGTCTCGGCGAACGGGCCGTCGGTGACCGGCGGGCGGCCCTCACCGTCGTACCTGACGAACGTGCCCTCGGGGGCGAGCGCCTGCCCGTCGACGTACTCGCCGGTGCCTTCGAGCCGGGCCGCGAAGTCGTTCATGTACTGAATGTGCGCCGAGATCTCCTCGGGGGTCCACTTGTCCATGGGGACGTCGTTGACCGCCGGCGGGGCGCCTCGGTAGTGCTTGAGCAGCAGGTACTTGGCCATCGCGTCTCTCCTCGAAGCTGATCCGACCCATTGTGGTCGCGCTCACCCCGGGGACGGAACCAGACCCGCGTTCTCGACATCAGTGCCCGAAAAAGTTGCGCGGACTTGTCGGGCTGGGCACGTGCAGGAGCGTGATTCCGCTCCGACATCACGATGCCGGAGCGGAATCACGCTCTGAGGGGACCCGGTGACGTGTTCGGAAACCAGTCGCCTAGCTGGCGTACGTCTCGAACTCGCCGACCCGCGGCGTACCACTTGAGCTGTTGATCTTGAAGTTGATCTTGGTCAGTGAGGTTGCCGCGAAGCTGATGGAACCCGCCCCGCTGCCGGATGCCAGGACGGCGCCGGTGTCGTTGTTGATGAGCTGCCAGGACCCGATGGAGCCCTGGGTGCCTGACGGTTCACGGATGACCACACGGGACACCCGGGTGGCCGAGCCCCACTTGATCGAGATGGTGCCGGTCGACCCGGCCGGGGACCAGTAGGTGCCGAGGTTGCCGTCACGCACGTTGCCGTAGCTGGTCCCGCTGGCCTTGCTGGATCCGTCCGCGCCGGCGCCGAGGCTGAGGTTGGTCCCGCCCGACGGCGGCGGGGTGGTCGGCGGCGGCGTGGTGGGGGCCGGCGTGGTCGGCGGCGGGGTGGTCGGCGCGGGCGTCGTGGGCGACGGGGTCTGCGGCGAGCAGCTGCCGTTCGACACCCTCAGCCCCGTGTTGGCACCCACCGTCTGACGGATGATGCTCGGCACGCAACTCGCGCCGTCGAGGCTGTACGAGTACGGGATGTTGACAGTGGTGTTGGACGTCGGGTTCGGGCCGGCGGGGTAGTTCTCGCTGCCGGCGCTGGACCAGGTCACGTTGTCGAAGATGTTGCCGCTGACCTGCCAGTAGCCCCGCTCGTTCGTGTAGAACGTGCCCAGCACGTCCTTGGAGTTCTGGAAGTAGTTGTTCTCCACCTTGGCCTTCGCCCCGGCCCGGGAATTGATGCCGGACTCGCGCAGGCTCACGTAGTGGTTGTTGTAGATGTGGGCGGTGCCACCGCGCAGCAGCGGCGTACGGGAGTCGATGTTCTCGTACAGGTTGTGGTGGTACGTGATGAAGCCGTTGGAGAGGTCGCTCTCGCTCGACCCGACCAGGCCACCGCGACCGGAGTTGCGCAGGATGCTGTAGGACAGCGTGACGTACTGCGTGTTGTCCTTCATGTCGAACAGGCCGTCGTAGCCCTCCGACTCGCCACCCGACGCCTCCAGGGTCACGTGGTCGACCCAGACGTTGCGGACCGTGCTCTCCATACCGATGGCGTCACCGCCGTTGGAGGTGGGCGAGCCCGACTTCTTGACGTTCCGGACCGTCACGTTCTGGATGATGATGTTGCTGGAGTCGCGGATGTGGATGCCGAGCTGGTCGAAGACGGCGCTGCCGACCCCAATGATCGTGACGTTGCTGATCTGCTTGAGCTCGATCACGCCATCCGCTGTGTTGCAGCTCGAACCGGACACCTTGCTGGTGTTGCCGTGGTTGATCGTCCCGCTGACCTCGATGGTGATCGGGGTGCTGCTGCTGGCCCGCCCGCACAACGCCGCGTGGATCGCGGTCCCGGTGGTCGCGCGTACCGTCTGCCCGCCCGCGCCGCCGGTGGTTCCGCCGTTCTGGGTGGCGTAGCCGGTGGCGCTCCCGACCGCCGCCGACGCCTGCGGGGTCGACAGGCTCAGCCCTGTCACGATCCCCACGGCCGCCGTGGCCACCACCGCCTGAAGTCGCAGTGCGACTGGTCGTCTCATCTCGCCTCACTTCGTATCGGTTTGGTTCTGCCAGTGCGTGCGGCAGCCGTCGCGGCCGCGCTTCTTCGGCACGGGGGCACCACCGACCGCCCTGAATCGGCGACGGTCAGTCGCAAACAGCTCGCCGGAATGCCACAGCCCAGGAAATGGGGAACCGTCGCGCGAACGGCCCTGCGGCTAGCAGCAATGGTCGATGTGTGGCTGCCCGACCCACGAACGAAACATCGATGTAAGGCAATCGTAGGAAAGCGGTTTCCCTGGAGGCAAGAGCTGACGCTTGCAGGTTTGTTGCAGTGCCGGTGCCGGAGTCGGCGCATCCGCGGTCCCGGCGGCGCGGCTCAGGCGGGTGGCGCCGGCCACCCTCAGGACATCACCACCAACAGCGACGGCCCGCCACGCGGGCTGCGTGGCGGGCCGTCGGGTGAAGATCGAACGCGCGTCAGTCGACGCCGAACTCCATCGCGGCGCGGTCGAGGGCCGCGTCGTCGGCGGACGAGACGCCCCGGGACGCGATCGCCTCCGCGCCGCCCTCCGGCATCGCGCCGATCAACCCGGTCGAGGCGGCCTGCGCGGCCCCGACCATCCGCTGCGAGCTTCCGCCGCCGACGATGCCGAGCGTCGCGTACTGCTCAAGCTTCGCCCGCGAGTCGGCGATGTCCAGGTTGCGCATGGTGAGCTGACCGATCCGGTCCGACGGACCGAACGCCGAATCCTCGGTACGCTCCATCGACAGCTTGTCGGGGTGGTAGCTGAACGCCGGCCCGGTGGTGTCCAGGATCGAGTAGTCCTCGCCCCGGCGCAGCCGCAGCGTCACCTCGCCGGTGACCGCCGTGCCGACCCAGCGCTGCAACGACTCGCGCAGCATCAGCGCCTGCGGGTCCAGCCAGCGGCCCTCGTACATCAGCCGGCCGAGGCGACGGCCCTCGCTGTGGTAGTTCGCCAGGGTGTCCTCGTTGTGGATGGCGTTGACCAGTCGCTCGTACGCGGCGTGCAGGAGCGCCATGCCCGGCGCCTCGTAGATGCCGCGGCTCTTGGCCTCGATGATCCGGTTCTCGATCTGGTCCGACATGCCCAGGCCGTGCCGGCCGCCGATGGCGTTGGCCTCCAGCACGAGGTCGACAGCGCTGCCGAACTCCTTGCCGTTGATCGTCACCGGGCGACCCTGGTCGAAGCCGATCGTGACGTCCTCGGTCGGGATCTCCACGGACGGGTCCCAGAACCGGACACCCATGATCGGCTCGACGGTCTCGATGCCGGTGTCGAGGTGCTCAAGGGTCTTCGCCTCGTGCGTGGCGCCCCAGATGTTGGCGTCGGTGGAGTACGCCTTCTCGGTGCTGTCCCGGTACGGCAGGCCGCGCTCAAGCAGCCACTCCGACATCTCCTTGCGCCCACCCAGCTCGGTGACGAAGTCGGTGTCGAGCCACGGCTTGTAGATGCGCAGCTGCGGGTTGGCCAGCAGGCCGTACCTGTAGAACCGCTCGATGTCGTTGCCCTTGAACGTCGAGCCGTCGCCCCAGATCTGGACGTCGTCGGAGATCATCGCCCGGACCAGCAGGGTCCCGGTCACGGCCCGACCCAGCGGGGTGGTGTTGAAGTACGCCCGCCCGCCGGAGCGGATGTGGAAGGCCCCGCAGGTCAGCGCGGCCAGCCCTTCCTCGACCAGGGCGGCACGGCAGTCGACCAGCCGGGCGACCTCGGCGCCGTAGCTGAGTGCGCGACCGGGCACCGAACCGATGTCGGGCTCGTCGTACTGGCCGATGTCTGCGGTGTAGGCGCAGGGGACGGCGCCCTTGTCGCGCATCCACGCGACCGCGACCGAGGTGTCGAGGCCGCCGGAGAAGGCGATGCCGACACGTTCGCCGATGGGCAGGGAGGTGAGAACCTTGGACACGAGGAAGAGTATGCACCATGCCGCATGGTCATGCATAGTGAAGTGGTCGACGCCACGAGGTTTTAACAATGCGGCGACCTCCCGCCGGAAGCGGCGCTCGGGCCGCGCGATTCGCGCACCTCAATCCCGTCCCGTCGGCCGTAGTCTCACGGGATGACGGAACCGCAGGCGCACACCCTCGCCATAGCCGGTGTCGACCTGGTCTACGACGTTCGCGGCCCGCTGCCGCCGACCGACGGACGCCCACCACTGCTCATGATCGGCCAGCCGATGACGGCTGAGGGCTTCGACGCCCTCGCCCCACTCTTCCCCGACCGCACTGTCGTCACCTACGACCCGCGCGGGCTGGGCCGCAGCATCCGCTCGGACGGCCGGTCCGACCACACACCGCAGCGCCAGGCAGCCGACCTGCACCTGTTGATCGAGGCGCTCGACGCCGGTCCGGTCGACGTGTTCGCCAGCAGCGGCGGCGCGGTGACCGCACTCGAACTGGTAGCCACCCACCCCGGCGACGTCGTCACGCTTGTCGCGCACGAGCCGCCCATCAACGCCGTGCTCCCGGACGCCACCGCAGCCGAGCGCGCCCGCGCCGCCTTCTACGACGCGTACCAGACCAACGGCGCCGGAGCCGGCATGGCCGCGTTCATCGCCATGACGTCCTGGCAGGGCGAGTTCACCGACGCCTACTTCGCCCAGCCCACGCCCGACCCGGCGATGTTCGGCCTGTCGACCGACGACGACGGCAACCGGGACGATCCACTGCTGTCCCAGAATTCGTGGGCGATCACCGACTACGTGCCCGACGCGAACGCGCTCACCGCCGCGCCGACCCGGATCGTGATCGCGGTCGGCGAGGAATCGGCCGGGACGTACACCGCGCGTACGGCCCTGGGCACCGCGGCGCTGCTCGGCCAGGAAGCCGTGGTGTTTCCGAGCCACCACGGTGGTTTCCTCGGCGGTGAGTACGGCTACGCGGGCAAGCCGGAGGAGTTCGCGGCGAGGCTGCGCGACGTCCTCGACGGCCACTGACCCGCACGCTCCGAGACACCGACCCAACCGGCACCCCAACACGACAGAAGGGACATCCGACGCACTAGCATGGCCGTCCGGACGGACTCTGCTGAAATGAGGCGACATGCGGTGGCTCCGGCAGTTGCTGGGCGGCGGCGGGCGGATCCAGCTCGACGCCGAGCGGCAGCAGACACTGCTACACGACGCCCGGCACCGGTACGGCGCCCACGCCCGGATCCGGTTCCCCGAGCAGGTCGAGGCGATCACCGGGATGCTCGACGGTGACGACGGCCTGGTGGTGGCAGCCCAGATCGTGAACCAGGTCGCCGACGAGGCCCATGGCGACCTCCAGGCCCAGGCACACGACATCCACCTACGGACGGGCCGACGGCTCGTGGTGAACCGCCGCAACTACCGGCCACTGTGGAAGGAGGCCGGTCCGGCCCTGCGCTGGCCACTGTTCGCGTTGCCGTCCGGCTTCCACCCGTACGCGCAGGTGACCGCCGCCGTCGCTGTGGTCGGCAGGCAGGCGCCCCGGGTCGACCGGGTGACCGACCCCAACCCCCTGCTGACCCGCATGTTCGAGGTACTCGACCTCACCACCGCCGGCTGGGAGTACGGGCGGGTGCGGGTCGACACCCACGCCGCCACCCTTGCCGACCGGCTGATCTCCAGCACCGGGCAACTCCTCACGGCCGCGGACGATCCGCCCCGGCTGCCGCCTCCGGTCCGGGAACTGATGCGGCGCAACAACACCGTCGCCGTCCACGACCCCAACGGCCCACGCCCGGTGGGTGGCATCAACCTGGGCGCGATGCTGCGCGAACGCCTCCTGGTCTGAAGCCGACGGCGAAGCGCCAGCGCCACTCATGTCGCTGGGGCCGCCTCACCCGTTGCGGTCTCTGTCGTTGTTGAGGCGGCCGCTGCCCGGTCTCGGCGTCTGATCCCTCGGATTCGGTTCGGGCCGGGGTCGCCAGGCATCCCGCCCGACCGGTCAGGGATTGCCGAGCGTCGCGCGGGCGGCCAGAATGTGCGCCCGCATCACCGAACCGGCCCAGGCTCGGTCACCCGCCTCGAGCGCGTCGATCAACTCCCGGTGGTGCGACATGCTGCGTGCCATCGCGGTCTCGTCGTACTGGCGGAACGTACGGTTGACCAGCGGCGTCTGCACGACCGCGCCGAGCAGCGCGCTCAACCGCCGGTTCCGCCCCGCGCCCAGGATGATCTCGTGGAACTGCGCGTTGCACACCGCGATCGGATCCGCCCTGTCACTTCGCTGGCTGGCCGCGTACCCCTCCATCTCCGTGCACAGCGCGCGCAGCCGCGCGATCTCCTCCGGCGTGATCCGCCCCGCTGCCAACTCGGCCCCGTAACCCTCCAGCAGAGCCCGGAGCTCGAAGATCTCCTCCAAGTCCTGCTGACGCCAGGCCGGTACGGTGGCGCCTCGGTTGGCCTCCCAGTCCACCAGGCCCTCGGCGTGCAGCCGGCGCAACGCCTCACGAACAGGGGTACGGCTCACCCCCACCGCGGCAGCCAGATCCTCCTCGGAGAGCTTCTTACCCGGCTCGTATGTCCCACCGAGAAGGCGGTTCTTGATCGATTCATATGCGGACTGAGTGGCTCGGCCCATGCGTCCCCCTTCGTTCACCGATGGTGAACTTACATCGACGCGGTCGACCCGGCGTTCACCGCGTACTCCGACCCGGTCACCTGTCGTGCCCGGTCGCTGGCGAGGAACAGCACCACCTCGGCGACGTCCTCGGGCTCGTTCATCCGCCCGAGCGGTAACCTGCGCAGTTCGTGCACCACGTGGTCGGCGGCGGTGGATACGTCGATGCCCAGCCGGTCGGCGACCGACGCCAGGTACGCGTTCATGGTGGCGGTGCGCGTCGGCCCGGGCGCGACGGTGTTCACCCGGACACCTCGGGGCCCGTACTCCTGGGCCAGCCCCTTGGTCAGGCTGAGCAGCGCGGCCTTGCTGACCGCGTAGTCCAGCATGTAGTGCTTCGGGTGCCGGGCGGCCTCGGACCCGATGTTCACGACGCTGCCGCCGCCCCGACCCGCCATCAGCGGGATGAGCGCCCGGCACAGGCGCACGCAGGACATCACGTTGACCTCCCAGGTGCGCTGCCAGGCGGCGTCGTCGATGTCGGTGAAGGTGTCGCGGTAGGGAGCGACCGCAGCGTTGTTCACCAGCACGTCCGCCGCGCCGTAGCGGTCCGTCACCGCCCGCACCACCGCGTCGACGCCGGCCGCGTCGCCCAGGTCGGCGGCGACCGCCGTACCCGCGCAGGCCGAGATGTCCAGGTCGGCGGAGAGCACCTTGGCGCCCTCGGCGGCGAGCCGGCGGGCCACGGCAAGCCCGATCCCGGAACCGGCTCCGGTGACAACGGCGATCTTGCCCTTCATCTGCCCCCCATGTTGCTGGCTCCCGGTCATCCGGCACCGTCGGTGCCGAGTACCTCGTCGGTGTGCTCGCCGAGCGTGGGCGCGTGCCGCCCGACCGGCAGCGGCGACGCCGACATGATGATCGGCGAGGCGATGCTTCGCAGCCGGCCGGCGACCGGGTGCTCGACCGTCGACACGAAGCCGGATGCGGCCAGCTCCTCGTCCCGCAGGATCTCCTCGTACCCGGCCAGGGGCGCGCATGGCACGTCGATCGCCGTCAGATCCACCAGCCACTCGGCCGTCGTACGCTCGTGCAGCACCTCGGCGACGACCTGGTAGAGGCCGTCGGCATTGGCGATCCGTTTACCCACCGTGTCGTAGTCGGGGTGGTCAAGCAGGTCCGCCCGCCCGACGAGGGTGAGGAACCGCTGCCACTGCTGGCTGGTGTAGATCAGGACGCACAGGTGTCCGTCGGCGGTGGCGTACGGGCGGCGGTTTGGTGCGGCGGTGCGCGGATAGAGAGGCGGCCCGGTCGGAGGATCGAAAGTCCACCCGTCGAGCTGTTCGAGCAGCCCGAAGGCGACCATCGTCTCGAACATCGGTACTTCGACCCGCTGCCCCTCGCCAGTGGCGTCGCGGTGCCGCAGCGCGGCCAGGACAGCGGTGGCCGCGGTCAGACCGGCGATCTTGTCGGCCAGCGGTGTGGTGACGTACCCAGGCTGCTCCTGGTTGACGCTCTGCAACCGGGCGATACCGGAAGCGCCCTGGATCACGTCGTCGTAGGCGGGCCGATCGGCGTGCCGGCTGGTGCTCCGGTAGCCGGGGATGGTGCAGTAGACGATCGCCGGATGCACGGCCCGGATGTCCTCGTAGGCCACCGCCAGCCGGGCCGCGGCGGCCGGGCGCATGTTGTGCACCAGCACGTCGACGGTCGGCACCAGCCGGTCGAGCGCCGCCCGGTCGTCCGGCGTCTTCAGGTCCAGAACGATGCTCTTCTTGCCTCGGTTCATGTTGAGGAACACCGCCGCCATGCCTGGGGTACGACAGGCGCCGAGCTGGCGGGCGATGTCCCCATCCGGCGGCTCCACCTTGATCACCTCGGCCCCGAGGTCGGCGAGCGTCAGCGTGCAGAACGGACCCGAGAAGGTGGAGGTCAGGTCCAGCACCCGCAGCCCGGCCAGCGGCCCGGTCACGGGAACCCGCCGGACCGGCTCAGCATCCCCGGCAGTTGGGTGCCGAAAACACCGCTCAGCCAGCGCGCGTTGTCGATCGCCGCGTCCTGCGAGACGCCCGTGCTGATCCCCGAACGCTCCAGGGCGTACACCACGTCCTCGGTGGCCACGTTGCCGGTCGCCGCCGGTGCGAACGGGCAACCACCGATGCCGCCGACGCTGGCATCGATCGCCCGCGCACCGGCCCCGACGGCGGCGAGCACGTTGGCCAGGCCCAGGTTGCGGGTGTTGTGGAAGTGACCACGCAGGTTCGCCGAGGTGCGCTCCCGGACGGCGGCGAACGCCCGCTGCACCTGGGACGGCACGGCAACGCCGATGGTGTCGGCCAGCGCCACCTCGTCCGGCGCCGCCGGTTCGAGGTCGTCGACGACGCGCAGCACCCGCTCCAACGGGATCTCCCCCTCGAACGGGCAGCCGAACGTGGCGCCGATCGTGACAGACGTGCCCAGCCCGTGATCGCGGGCCATCGGCAGCAGCCTCAACACCTCAGCGACGGCCTCGGCCGACGACATGCCCTGGTTGCGGCGGCAGAAGGTGTCGCTGACGATGACCACGAAGTTGACCTCGGCGACCCGCGCCGCGATCGCCCGGTTCAGGCCGCGCTCGTTCATCACCAGGCCGATCGGCACCAGGTCGGGCTCGTCGCGGACGATCGCCATCAACTCGTCGGCGTCGGCGAGCTTGGGCACCTTTGCGGGGTTGACGAAGCTGGTCACCTCGACCCGCCGGCTGCCCGCCGCGACGGCCCGGCGTACCAGTTCGGCCTTCTGCTCGGTCGGTAGCGTCGCCGGGTGGTTCTGCAGACCGTCCCGTGGCCCGACCTCGACGATCTCGACGCTCAAGACAGCGCCTTCAGGCCGGCCTGTGCGACCTCCATGTCCTGGGTGTAGTGGCCGCCGCTGACGCCGATGCCACCGACCAGCACGTCGTCGACCTTCACCGGGTAGCCACCGCCGAAGGTGACAAGCCGGTCGATGGCGACCGGGGCGCCCATGGCGAGCGGCGCGTCGTCCTTGATGAAGTCGAACCAGCCGTCGCTGCTGAGCCCGAATCCGACAGCCGTGTACGCCTTGTCCTGGGCCAGCTGGACGCTGACCAGAGGTGCGCCGTCCATGCGCTCGTACGCCTTGAGCACCCCGCTCTCGTCGCACACCGCCACGGTGACCGCGAAACCCATCTCGCCGGCCTTGGCCACCGCGGCGTCGACCATCGCCCGCGCGGCACGCGACGAGATCGACTGTTTCTTCACCACGTATGGGTTTTTCGCCATGACTACCTCCTCAGAACGCGCCGGGGGCGCGCAGTTCGGTGAAACAGTCGGCCAGGCGCGGCACCTGGCGCACAACGTCGATCGAGTGCGCCCGTGACGGCCCCGCCGCCGGCACGCCGGCCAGCCTGCCCGTGCGGCAGGCCGTCATTCGGTGGATTCCGAGAGTCCGAACATCTTCTCGATGCGGGCCTCGGCGAACCGGGAGACCGCACCGTTACGGGTCACCGAGCGGACGCCCTCGATCTTCAGCAGCGTCGGGCGCACCAGCGAACCCATGGTCACCGGCGCGGACGGGCAGGCGGCGCACCGGCCGTGGAAGGTGACGTGCGCGTCGCCGTCGGCGTCGACGTCCACACTGATGCCGCCGCCGTGCGCCTCGACGAGCTGGCGCACCTTGCCGTCCAGGGCACGGTCGGCGGCACGGGTGGTCTTCTTAGCGCCCATTCTTGCGGTCCTTCTTCTTGACCTTCTTACCGCCCTTGCCGTACAGCTCCTTCTTCTTGGCTGCCACGTCGACGCCCAGCAGCCGGGCGAAGTTCAGGCCGAAGATCTTGGCCTTGACCTCGTCGGTGATCTCCGGATAGCCGTAGCCGTCCTGCAGGTCCTCGGGCATACGCATCTCGGCGAACAGGTCGATGTACGCCTGCACCTTCGGCCAGACGAACGCCTCCGAACCCCACAGCAGCCGGTCCGGCCCGACGTGCAGCAGGCACTTGCCGATGGCGTGCAGGGCGGCCCGTGGCGCCACCGGGTACTGGTTGATCCAGGCGGTCAGCGCGAGGTGGATGTTCTCGTACCGGGCGGCGATGTTGATGGTCTCGTTGATGAACGGTTCACCGAGGTGGTGCACGATGAAGTTCATCTCCGGAAAGTCCTGGGCAGCGCGCTCCAGGTCGAACGGGGCCAGGTCGGCGATGTGCTGGGTGTTGAACGCCAGTCCCTTGTGGAACTGCACGTTCGTCACACCGTGCTCCAACGCGGCCTCCCACAGCGGGTAGGCGACCTGCCGGTCGTCGATCTTCCAGGAGACTCCACCCGAGTGCGCCTGGTAGAACTTGAAGCTGGTGGCGCCCCATTCCTCGATCTGCCGGACCATTTCGGTCACCGCGCCGTACCGACCGTGGGTGATGGGGTCGACGCCGCCGCAGAACAGCACCCGATCCGGGTACGCCTCCTTGAGCTTGTAGTTGTTCTCCGCCGGCGAGAAGCCCAACTTCCAGCCTCCGTGGCTGGGCACGGTCTGGGCCATCGCGAGGTCGGTGTCGGACTCGTCGAACAGCAGCCGGTACGCGTCCTCGACGGAGAGTTCGCGCCCGGAGATGTCGTCGTACGGGTAGCCCGGCGCGGAGAACTTCTTGGCGTATTCGACGAGAGCATTAGTGGACTTCTTGCCACCGTGAGTGAAATCGATGTTCTCGTCGGTGAGCTTGTACATGTGGATCGCATTGTCGAAGACGAAATAGTCGTTCTTCATCAGGTGGTGCGTCCCTTCGATGCGGTGTCGTTCTCAAGTCGTTCGACGTGCCGGACCGCGAGTTGACGGCGGCGGCGGACGGACCAGGCGGCGACCGAGACACCGACGATGACGGCGAGACCGTTGAACACGCGCTCGATCCACGTCGCGGCACCCAGGTGTTGCAGGCCGGCGATGGTGAAGGTGATGAAGTACGCGGCGATCACTGTGCCGAGGATGTTGACCCGGCCCGGGCGCAGCACGGCGGCACCCAGGAAGGCCGCAGCGAACGCGGGCAGCAGGAACTGCTCGCCGACCGTGGGCTGGGCCGAGCCGACCCGCGACGCCAGCAGTACACCGGCGAGCGACGAGAGCACTGCGGCGCCGACAAACGCCCGGATGGTGTAACTGCGGACGTTGATTCCGGCGCGGGCGGCCCCGCGCAGGTTGCCGTCCATCGCGTACAGGCGCTGGCCGAAGGGCGTCCACACGACGATGAACTCCAGCAGCAGCACGAGGACCACGAGGTAGACCAGGGGCAGCGGGATGCCGGCCAGGTCGCCGCGGGCGATGCTGGTGAATGCCGGCGGCACGTTCTGGTAGAGCACCCGACCACTGGTGATCATGTAGAGCAGGCCCATCAGCAGGCTGCCGACCGCGAGCGTGGCGATGATCGAAGTCATGTCGAACTTCAGCACCAGCAGGCTGTTGAGCAGTCCGACAGCAACGCCGAGAGCGAGCACCGCCAGCAGCGCGAGCCATATCGGAACGCCGTGCACCGAGATCAGCCAGATGCTGACGCCCTGCGCCAGGCCCAGCATCGGGCCGACCGATGCGTCCAAATAGTGCGCCAGCAACGGCAGCGTGGCGGCCATCGCCACGATCACCGTCACCGTCTGGTTGACCAGGATCAACCGGAAGTTGGTGGTGGTGAAGTAGGTGTCCGGGGTGAGCGCCGAGAACACCGCGATCACGATGACGAGCATGCCGACGAGCCCGAACCGGCTGACTCCGCCGATGATCCGCTCACTGGTGCCGGCGCCGGACCGGTCGGCGTTCTGCCGGACGACCGTCCGTCCGGTCCCGCCAGACGGGGCGGGCGCCGTCGTGGATGTGCTCATCGGGTCGCCTCCCCCGCCGCCGCGAAGTCGCCGGCGACGATCAGTTGCACACAGCGCTCGACGTCCAACCCCTCGGTCCCGCCGTGATAGACGTTGCGGCCGCCCTTCATCACCAGCAGCCGGTCGGCCATCGACAGGATCTCGGGGATCCGATGGCTGATCACGATGACCGCGTAGCCCCGGTCGCGCAGCCGGCCGATCAGGGCGTTGACACCCGCCGACTCGGTGGTGCCCAGCGCGGCGGTCGGCTCATCCATCACCATGACGCGTGGCTCGTTCTCGGTGACCAGCGCGCGGGCGATGGCGACCATCTGCCGCTGCCCACCGGAGAGCCCCTCCACCAGCACGTTCATGTCGTGCAGGTCGATGCCGAGTTCTTCGAGCACCGCCCGGGTACGCCCCCGCATCGCCTTCTTGCGCAGGATCGGAACGCCGCGCACCCCGCCGGTCCACTCCCGGCCCAGAAAGACGTTCTCGACGATGCTCAGATTGTTGGAGAGCCCGAGATCCTGGTAGATCATCTCGATCCCGGCGGAACGGGCGTTGCCGATGGTGTGGGGCAGAAGCTCTCGACCCGCCACCTGAAGGCGACCGGAGTCCGGGGCCAGCGCGCCGCTGACCATGCTCATCAGTGTCGACTTGCCGGCGCCGTTGTCCCCGACGACGCCCAGGATCTCGCCCGGGCGCACGTCGAAGGAGACGTCGGTGACGGCCCGCACCCGACCGTACGACTTGCAAAGGCCGATCGCTTCGAGCACCGGTGCGGCCGTGCTCATTCGGCTGCGCTCCACATCTTCTCGTAACGCTCGGCGTAGTTCACGTAGCTGTTCCAGTCGACCTTGCCGTCCTTGGGGGCGTTGCTCTTGTCGAACACCGTCGCCGGGATGCCCTGCTCCGCGTCCGGCAACGCGGGCTGCCCAGCGGCGAGGCGACCCACCTGGTCGATCGCCGCGTAGGCGTTCCAGCCACGAATGGCGCCGAAGTCGGCGAGCTGGTCACCGGCGGCCACGCTGCCCAACCGCTCGGGCTCGGCGTTCTTGGATAGCACCTTGATGTCGTCCCGACCGGCGGCCTTGACCGCGGCGATGATCGACTCCACACCATTGCCGTACGGGGTGAGGATGTACTGCAGGTCCTTGCCGTGCCTCTGGATCAGCGAGGTCGTGATGTTCTGCATCTCGATCGGGTCGACGGCCTGCGCCAATGTGCGCTCGCGCACCTCCAGCAGTTGGCAGCCGGTGCAGCCGGCGAGCACGCGCTTGCTGGCGTTGAGCGCCTCGACCAGGTGCGGGTAGCCGACGTCCCAGAGGAAGACGACCTTCGCGGTGCCGTTGGAGTCGGCAACGGCCTTGGCCGCCTCCAACACCGCCTGGAAGGTCTCGCGGCTTGATACGTGCGCGTCGTAGCCGACCGCGCCGCCCTCGGCCACGGCCGATACGCCGACCACCGGGATCTTCGCCTTCTGCAGCTCGGCGATGCCGTCGGCGACCTGGTTCTCCGGGATCGCGACGGTGATGACGGCGGTGGGCTTGTTTGCCGCCGCGGTGGCGAGAGCCTTCTGGTAGCCCTCCGGGGAGCCCTGCCCGTCCAGGATCTCGGCAGTCCAGCCGAGCTTCTCTGCGATGACGCTGGCCCGCTTGCCGACCTCCTCGCACGAGGTGCCGATCTTGCAGACGATGATGTTCAACTTGCCGTTCGCCGGCGGCTTGACCGATGTCGTCGGCCCGGACCACTCCTTGTAGACCTTGATCTTGTCGAGGGTGATGTCGGCTTCCTTGCCCTCGAAATAGAGCATGCCGCCAGTGCCGGCCTCGATCAGGGTGCGGGCCATCTGCGTGTATTCGTCGTTGACGGCGGCGGGGGTGGAGGAGGCCATGCTGTCACCACCCGATCCGCACGCGGCGGTGGTGAGAGCGAGGGCCGCTGCGAGCACGACGGTGATGGTGCGGAACCGGAGAGCTCTGGGGGTGTTGGTCACGGTGCTACTCCCTGAGTGGGTCGCAGACGTCGGGGGACGGTGAGTCGGCGCATAGGGGGGTGAGGGGACCGAGTTCAGCGCGAGGTTTTGCCTCAGGTTGCATGCAATCGCAGTTCAACACGATCAACATCCGCAGTCAATAGTTCACGATGTTGAAACATAGTCCCTGTTAGAGCCTGCGAAATCGGCCTCAAGAGCGAAGGAGGGCGCAACCCCGCAGGGAACGAATTGCATTTTTTAGGTCGCTACGCCGCTCCAGCTCGATGGCTGGCTCAGCTGCGGCGCGTCGGCCGGACGTCTGGCCGGGACGCTCCCGCGCGGTCCCGACCGATCGTCAGAGGGCGACGGCCGCCGGCGCGGACCGCCCGATCCGCAGGATGGCCTTGCCCTCGTCGGTCATCATCGCCTCGGACCAGTCGGTGCTGTCACCCCAGTTGACATCGACATCGTCGATCTCGGGCACCAGCTGGCCGATCTCCTGCTTCACGCTCTGCTCGAAGAACGGCGTGTACATGCAGAACGGCCCCGTAGTGATCAGGTCCACCGTCGCGCGCAACCGCCCGTCGGACGCCCGCTCCACAAGGATGTCCCGAACCAGGCCCATGTCCACGATTCCCAGCCGCCGGCCCACCCCGAGACTGCACGGGTCATACACCTTGTTGCACGCCTGGCGCAGACGCGGCTCCAGGCCGGCCAGGCCTACCTCGCCGGCGTTCATGCGCTCAACCGCTCGCGGTGCAGCCCCCAGGGCCGGGGCTCGTGGGCGACGTACTCGGCCCGGCGTCGGCTGAGCTCGTCCCCTGACACCTTCGACCGCACCTCGGCCTCGGTGAGGCCGTGCAACCGCAGGGCGTTGCCGCCCAGCAGCTTGCCGAGCAGTTCCGGGGTGAACTCCGGGAATCCCCAGCCGTCCACCAGGTCCCGAGGCATCTCGAAGTTCACGAGCGCGTCGATGATCGGCTGGGGGTGCGCGGATGGCACGCCGGTCGCGAACATGATCCGGTCGGTCCCGCCGTGCATCATGAGCATTCCGACGATCTCGGCGAACCGGCGCGGCTTGCGCACGACCATGTTCGACACCGATTCGATGGTCGCCCAAATGTTGCTGTGTGTACGCAGTTGCAGCGCGCAGTCCTCCAGGAACGCCCAGCCGCTGTGCACCACCTCGAACGTCAGGTCCGGGAAGGCGATCGCGGCACAGGTCACGTCGTCGACGTGGTTCAGCACCCGCGGGCCGGCGCCGGCCGGCACCGCCTTGTGCGCACCGATGTGGTGGATGCCGAGGTCGAGAGCCTTCTGCAGGAAGGGAAACGCCAGCTCCCGGTCGTCCAGCAGCATCAGCTTCGACGAGTTCACCGTCGGGTCGATCACCCCATTGGTCGGGTAGAACTTGAACCCGTCGATGTCGTCCTCTTCGGCGCGCTGCTGCATGAGGTCGAGTTCGGCCGACCCACGCAGTGGGTCCACCGGGGCGAAGAGCAACACCCGGTCCGGGTGCCGCCGCTTCAGCTCGCGGCCGAGCTCGTACGGCGACGCGCCGCCGTCGAAGAATCCATCGATCTCGACCCCGTGATAGACCATGACGTCGACGGCGCTCTCCACGAACACGATGTCCGCGAGTTCCTCAGCCGTCCAGCCGGCGGTGAACTCGTCGCGTGTCATGAGGTAGTTGTGCGTCGGCGATTCAACCGACGTGTGGCCGATGCGGTACAGCGCGTTCACCATGCCGTCGTACGCGGCCTGCGAGCAGTGCGGCGCCCGGTTCTCGGGGCGGAAGTCGTACCCGTGGACCACTCCGTCCACGACGACCCTGTCGTTGATCATGTCGCTTCCGTTCTCTGTCGATAGCCCGAGTCCACCTCGACCGTCGGGGGCGGCACGGTGGGTGGACACGGCCTTGCCGCGCTGGCCTCCCAGCCCGCCGGAGCGTGTGACCGGGACCACCATCGGGCTGCGAATGTACACAACATAGGGGCGCGCTTCCCATGGGTCAAGAAGATCCTCGACCTACCGCCAGGGAGCCAGCCCTACCTCGATGCAGGGCTTTCACCTCGGGAAGTTCTGGTTTTAACGGCCCTTAAACGGGTGAATGCCGCACCGTTTCGGCACCAGCGGAGACGGCGGCGACATCTGCCCGACACAAATCCTTGACAGGTATTGCATACATTGCTTGACTCTCTCGCCATGACAGAGCAGGCAGCAGCCGCCCCTGAAATCGGGGGCGCAGAGCGCCGCCGGGACGGTGTCCGGTCCCCCTCCGCGACACCGGTCCTGCAGGCGCGCAGCATGGCTCGCAGCTTCGGAGCCGTGCGGGCCCTACGCGACGCGTCGATAACGCTGCGCCGGGGTGAGGTCATGGCGTTGATGGGCGACAACGGTGCCGGCAAGTCCACATTGGTGAAGACTCTCGCCGGCGTGGTGGCGCCGGACTCCGGCGAACTCCTCATCGACGGTGAGCCCCGCCGATTCGCCGGCCCGGCCGACGCCCTCGACGCCGGCATCGAGACCGTCTACCAGGACCTGTCGCTCATCAACTCGATGAGCGCCGCCGAGAACGTCTTCCTGGGCCGCGAGCCGTTGGGCCGGGATCCCGTGTCGCGGTTGCTGCGCCTGGTTGACCGCCGTGCCATGGCTGCGGAGACCAAGAAGGCCATCGACCGGATCGGTGCCCGGCTACCGTCCCTCTCCGCGCACGTGTCGGCGATGTCGGGCGGACAACGCCAGGCCCTGGCCGTCGCGCGCGCCACCATGTGGGGCCGCAACATCGTGATGCTCGACGAACCGACGGCGGCGCTCGGCGTCACCGAGTCCGAGCATGTCCTGGAGATCATCACGGCGCTCAAGCAGCAGGACATCGCCGTACTGATGATCTCCCACAACCTCGAACACGTCTTCAAGGTCGCCGACCGCATCACGGTCATGCGACAAGGGCGCACGGTAGGCGAACTCGTCACCGCCGACGCCACATCCGGCGACATCGTCGCCCTGATCACCGGGGCGACACCTGCCGCGGCTCCTTCCTGACGTATGGCACGGACGGCAGCTGCCGAAACAAACATCCATCCAAGAAAGGTCAACGAGTGAGACTCAGATCCTTCGCCGGTCTGGCGCTGGTAGTCGCGCTGGGCATGTCGGCGGCGGCCTGCTCGACTGAAGGGGCGACACCGTCGGCCCCGACAGAGGGCAAGGCCCTTGACGCCAAGGACGTCCGAATTGGATTCGCCAACTTCGCCGAGCCGGCCAGCCCGGTCCTGAAGGCGATCGACGTCGGCATGCGCAAGGAGGCCGAGAAGCGGGGATGGGAGATTCTCGTCCTCAACAATGACCGGGACGGTCCGACGGCGGTCGCGAACGCGGAGACGATGGTCTCCCGCGGGGTCACCCACGTCGTCGAGTTCCAGGGCGACGGCAAGGTCGGCCCACAGATCATGGACATCTTCAACAAGGCCGGAGTCCCGGTCATCGCCATCGACATCGCCCACCCGGGTGCCCACTTCTTCGGGATCAACAACGTCGAGTCCGGGCGGCTGTCCGGCCGGGCCGGCGGCAACTACGCGAAGGAGAAGTGGGGGTGCAAGCCGGACCTCGTCACCGTCCTGGAGAACGAGGAGTCGGGTGACGTGGCGCTACTGCGCACCGAGGGCATCCTCAAGGGACTCAACGAGGTCTGCCCGGACCTGGGTGACGCCATCACACGACGCAACTCGCCGACCACCCCGGACGGCGCCCAGGGCGTCGCGCGGGACATCCTGGTGTCCAAGCCCAACGCGAAGAAGATCCTCGCGCTCGGCGGCAACGACAACATGATCATCGGCACGATCAACGCCGCCGAGCAGCTCGGTCGTGCCGGCGACGTGTACGGATACGGACTCGGCGCGGACCTCATGCTGTTCGGGGTCGACACACCCGGCCTCGGCGGGTCGACGGCGTTCTGGTACGAGGGCTACGCGAAGCAGATCTACACGATCCTCGACCGGATGGTCGGCGGCGAGAAGATCCCGGTGATCGACTCCCCGAAGGACCCGAAGGCCCTGTTCAACCCGGTGTGCGCCTTCCCGAAGGACGCCGTGCCGTCGATCCCCCCGCTGGAGGAACGGATCACGGCGCTCTACGCGAACGACGCCCCGAAGAAGTCTGCCGCCGAGCAGTACTGCCCCGCGGGTTCCGAGACGTACGGACTCAACGAGTGAGCAACTGACATGTCTGTGTCTGCCCCGGAGGCAGCCGTCGAGCGGAGCACGGGCCTCTCCGTGCTCCGCCGGCACGGCTCCACAATCGCCCTCGCGGCCCTGTGGCTGGCCCTCGTGCTGGCCACCGCCGCGAAGTCGTCGGCCTTCCTGTCCCATCAGACCGTCATCGCCGTCGCCTTCAACATGGCGTTCGTCGGCATCCTGGTCGTCGGCGTTAGCGTGGTCATGCTCAGCGGCGCCGAGTTCGACCTGTCCGTCGGCGTAACCGCGGTCGCTGCGGCTCTGATCGCCGCCCAACTCCTGACCGACGGCATGTCGTTCGCCGTGGTGCTGGTGGCGGTCCTGGTGTTCGGCACGCTGATCGGAGTGCTGAACGCGACCCTGATCGTCAAGGTGAAGATCCACCCCATCGTCGCCACACTCGGCACGATGTTCCTGGTCAGCGGCACCACTCGGCTGTTCATCGAGTTCGTGCCGATCCCGCGTAGCAGCTTCCTGCGCCAGCAGATCTCAGGCAACGTGTTCGGCGTTCCGCGGGTCTTCTGGATCATGCTCGTGCTGCTCGTCATCACCGGGTTCGTTGTCGACCGGACCCGCCTCGGCCGGCACATCGTCGCGATCGGTGGCAACCAGCAGGCCGCTCTCGTACGCGGGTTGCGTCCCGGCCGGATCCAGGCTGGAGCGCTCGTGTTCTGCGGGCTCATCGCCGGCGTCGCCGGGCTGGCACTCGCGTCCCAGGGTGACATCGTCCAGTCCACCCTGACCCCGGGTACCGAGTTCCGGGTGATCTCCATCCTGCTGTTGGGCGGGATGGCGCTCACCGGCGGGCGAGGCAACTTCGTCGGCGTCTTCGCCGCCCTGCTGCTGCTCAGCACGCTTCCCACCGCCATCGTCACCTGGGGGGTCTCCTCCAGTTGGCAGCCGGTCGTCGAGGGCCTCGTGCTCGCCGTCGCGCTCGCCGTCAATTCCGTGAGGAGTGCGAGATGAGGACCACCCGCCCCGAGGCTGGATGGGCCGTCCTGCTGAAGCGTCCGTCCGCCGCCAGCGTGCTGCTCTTCGTGATCGCCGTGGTCACCGCGGTGAGCTTCGCGCCCGAATTCCTGTCCCGCGCCAACATCTCCAGCATGCTCGGCGACATGCTCGCCCCGGCGATCATCCTGCTCGCCGCAAGCCTGGCGATGACCGGTGGCGTCGCCGACCTGAGCGTGGGATCGGTGCTGGGCCTCAGCGCCGTCGTGTACGCCACCGTCTACAGCAGTTCGGGGTCGTGGCAGATCGGCGTGCTGGCCGCTCTCGGCGTCGGCCTGCTGGCCGGGCTGGCGAACGGCAGCCTCGCGCTGATCTTCGGGGTCTGGCCGCTGATCGCCACGCTGGGCATGCTGGTGGCCGCCCGCGGTCTGGCGAAGGTGATCAGCGACGGCAGTTCGGTTGCCGCGTACACCCCGGACCTCAGCACCGTCCTCAAGACGACCATCGGCCCGCTGCCGGTGCCCATCCTGATCGTGCTGGGGCTCGCGCTCGCCAGCAGCGCGATGCTGCGCCGGTCCCGCTGGGGCAACCACCTGCGCGCCTCCGGTGGCGACGAGGTCGTCGCCACCCGGGCGGGCATCCGCGCCCCCCGGATCCAGCTGGCCCTGTTCATGCTGACAAGCACGGCCGCGGCCGTCGCCGGCTGCATCCAGGTGATGCGCACCGGTGCCTCGGCGATCACCCTCGGCGAGGGAACCGAGTTGTACGTCTACGGAGCGCTGCTGATCGCCGGCTTCCGGCTGGCCGGCGGCGGGCACGGAAGCCCGCTGACGGCCTTCCTGAGCCTGCTCTCACTGAGCATCGTGCTGAACATCTTCCGGCTGCGCGGAATGCCGCTGCCACTCGGCGACATCCTGCTCGGCGTCACGTTGCTGGGTGCTGTGTCGCTGGGTTGGATCCGCGAGCGGATGGAACGACGCTCACCCGAGCCCGAGCCCGAGCCCGATGCGCAGCCCCAGGCCGCCGTGGCTGCCTGAGCCACCGCATTACCGACGAGAAGAACCACGAGAGAACAGGGACGACATGAACGACTACGCCCGCGGTCCGCTGTCCGGCTTACGCGTGATCGAAGCCGGGGTGTTGCTGGCCGGTCCGTTCTGCGGTCAGATTCTCGGTGACCTCGGTGCCGATGTGATCAAACTGGAGGAGCCGGGCAAGGGCGACCCGATGCGCGAGTGGGGGCGCGAACGTCCGTACGGCAAGTCGCTGTGGTTTCCCGTGGTGGGGCGCAACAAGCGCTCGGTCACCCTCAACCTCCGGGTCCCCGAGGGCCAGGAGGTGCTGCGCCGGCTGGTCGCCGACTCCGACGTCTTCGTCGAGAACTTCCGGCCCGGAACGCTCGAACGGTGGGGCGTCGGCCCGGACGTCCTGTGGGAGATCAACCCGCGGCTCGTGATCGTGCGCGTGTCGGCGTACGGCCAGTCCGGGCCGTACGCCGGCCGGGCCGGTTACGGGTCCATCGGTGAGGCGATGGGCGGCATCCGCTACACCACCGGCGACCCCGACTCGCTGCCCAGCCGGGTCGGCATCAGCATCGGAGACTCCCTCGCCGGCACTTTCGCGGCGGTCGGCGCGATGGGCGCGCTGCGGGTCGCGGAGGCGACCGGTCGGGGGCAGATCGTCGACAGCGCGATCTACGAGTCGGTGCTCGCGCTGATGGAGTCGCTGATTCCGGAGTACGCGCTGGGCGGCTACATCCGCGAGCGTACCGGCTCGATCCTGCCGAATATCGCACCCAGCAACGTGTATGTCGCCGCCGGCGGCGACATGGTGGTGATCGCTGCCAACCAGGACACCGTCTTCCGCCGCCTGGCCGAGACGATGGCACAGCCGGAGCTGGCAACCGACCCGCGATTCGCCACTCACACGGCACGTGGCCGGCACCAGTGTGAGTTGGACGAACTGATCGCGGCCTGGAGCGTCAAGTTCACCGCTGACGAGTTGTTGGAACTGCTGCACGGCAACGGGGTGCCCGCTGGCCGGATCTTCACGGCCAAGGAGATGCTCTCCGACCCGCACTACGTCGCACGCGAGGCGATCGTCCGGTTGGACCACCCCGACTTCGGCGAGTTCCCCATGCAGAACGTCGTGCCGAAGCTGACCGCGACGCCCGGCGGGATCCGTGGCGTAGGACCCGAACTGGGTCAGCACACCGACGAGGTACTCCACGACATCGGCGGATTCGACGGCGAGGAGATCTCCCGCCTGCGGGCCTCCGGAGTCGTCTGAGTGCCTCTGCCACCACCCTATGAAAGGACCATCGATGAACAACTACAGGAAGAACTCGATCACGGTCGGCGCCGCCCAGCGGGTCGTCGCCGCCGCGATCACCAAGGCGGAGCAGGTCGGCCTGCCGTGCGTCATCGCCGTCGTGGACGAGAGCGGCGTGCTGAAGGCGTTCGCCCGCATGGACGGCGCAGCGCTGCTGTCCGTGCAGGTGGCCCAGGACAAGGCGTACACGGCGGCCGGCTTCGGCATGCCGACGGACGGGTGGTACGACTTCATCAAGGACGACGGCCCGCTGTCCACCGGCGCTCCTTCCGGCATCGACCGGCTGGTCGTCTTCGGTGGCGGCTTCCCGATCACCGAGGACGGCACCGTGATCGGTGGCATCGGGGTGAGCGGCGGGCACTACAGCCAGGACATGGAGGTCGCGCGGGCCGGACTCGATGCCCTTGTGTGATCCCGGCGCAACACGCGCCCGCACGAGGCCGAGGACGAGAGGTCCCCGGCCTCGTGCCGGTTCATTCGACGCCGGCCAGCCAGGACTCGTAGTCCAGAGCGGCGGTCAGGTCCGGCTGGCTCCGGCTGCGCAGTGCGCGGGCGAGCGCCGATGCCGTTCCGGCGCCGACCGCAGCCACCTGTCCGGCCAGTACGGTGCCGGCCTGCGGGTCGGCCGAGACCGACCCGACCAGGCCACGATGCAGTGCCTCGTCCGCGGTGAGGGTGACGCCGGTCCAGGCCAGGTGCGCCAGCACCCCGGTGCCCGCCACGCCCGCGAGCAACTGCCCGACGCCACCGGCCAGGAACGCGGCCGGCGGACCGGCGGCGAAGGTCGCGGTGGGCGTCGCGACCCGCAGATCCGCGGCGAGCGCCAAGCCGAGCCCGAGGCCGCGTACCGCGCCGGTCAGATGAACGATGACCGGTCCGGGTGCGGCGTGCATCCGCAGTACGAGGTCGTGCAGTTGCCCCCGCACCACCGACTGGGCGAGGTCGTCGGGTTCATGGCACCAGGCGTCGCCCTCGACACGGATCAGCAGCGGCTGCCCCGGCGTACGGGCGTGTTGCCTGAGGGCGGCTGCCAGGGCTGCGCGGACTTGCGGGCCGAGTCGTTCGCCGGCACCGGGGTCTCCGGCCTCGTATACCTGCACCACGTGCCTCTCCTATCGGCCGGTGAAATGGGCGGGACGCTTCTGCAGGAACGCGTCGATGCCCTCGATGTGGTCGTCGGTGGACAGCAGCGTCAGCAGCAGCGACCGCTCGTGTGCCAGGCTGGCGGTCAGACCGACCTCTTCGGACGCACGCAGCGCCTGCTTGCCCAGGCGGGCCGCGATCGGGCTGCGCGCGGCCACCGAGCTGGCCAGCGCGATGCCGGCCTCGACCACCCGTTCGGCCGGCACCACCTGGTTGACCACGCCCATCCGCTGCGCGGTCCAGGCGTCCACGAGGCGACCGTCGAGGACCAGTTCGGCGGCCCGGAAGCGGCCGGCGACCCGAGCCCAGCGTTGGGTCCCACCGGCGCCGGGGATGATGCCCAGATTGATTTCGGGCTGGCCGAGCACGGCGGAGTCGGCCGCGACGATGAGGTCACACGTGAGGGCGAGCTCGCACCCGCCACCCAGGACGTAGCCGGCCACCGCCGCCACCGCGGGCTTGCCGAAACGGGCGAACCGATTCCAGCACTCCAGTCGCTCGGAGAGCAGGTACTGCGCGGGCGACGTGCGGCGAAGTTCCCGCACATCGGCGCCGGAGGCGAACAGTCGCGGACCGCCGGTCAGCACCAACGCACGGACCTGCGGGTCGGACTCCGCGCGGTCCATCGCCGCGACGAGGCCGTGCAGGACGTCGGTGCTGAGTGCGTTGCGCGTCTCGGCCCGGTCGATCGTGGCGACTGCGACCACGCCGTTCACCGCGTAGCCAACGGGTTCCACGGATCACCTCCCTGTCATCTGGGAAAGCAGAACAACATACTCTTCGGTATGTCGTCAAGAATTCGACGAGCACGATGGAAAGACAGGTTCTGCAAGCGATGCTGGCCTCTGAGACGTCCTTGACAAGATCGCCTGTGATCCAATTAGTATCTCGACATACTCGGCGGTATGGAGCGAGGGTGACGAGGGCGCGGGACGGCCCCGGGGCCACACGACAACTGGGAGGCACCACGTGTCCGTGATCTGGGAGCCACGCCTGGACGACGAGGGCCGCCACTGGCGCGACCTCGCCCGGGACGTCGCGGCGCGTGACTTCGCGCCGCTCGTCGAGGAACTCGACCGCGAACAGCGCTATCCGTGGGAGAGCGTGCGGGTGCTTGTCGAGCAGGGCCTCGCCGGACTTCTGGTCGAGCGGGAGCACGGCGGACAGGGCGCCTCGTTCGTGACCACCTGCGCGGTCATCGAGGAGGTTTCTCGGACCTGCCCGTCCACCGGCGCCATCCTCACCGCGTACGCCCTCGGTGCCACCCCACTGACGCTGGCCGGCACCGCCGAGCAGCGCGAACGCTACCTGGGCGGTTTGGCGAAGGGCGCGGCGATCAGCTTCGCGTTGACGGAGGAGGGTGCCGGCAGCGACGCCGCCCGGATCCGCACCACGGCCGAACGCGAGGGCGCGGGTTGGCGCATCCGTGGCGAGAAGATCTACATCGGCAACGGCGGGGCCTCGCAGTACTACGTGGTCTTCGCGCTGACCGACCCGCAGGCGGGCACCCGAGGCATCACCGCCTTCCTCGTCGACAAGGACGCCGACGGCGTCACTATCGACCGGTACGAGGACAAGATGGGCATCCGAGGGACGCTCACCAGCAATCTCAAACTCGACACGTGGGTGCCGGACGGCGATCTGCTGGGCGAGCTCAACCGGGGCATGCGTCTGGCCATGCAGACCCTCTCCGCCGGGCGGATCAGCGTCGCGGCGCAGTCCCTCGGTGTCGCGCTGGCCGGCTTCGACGTCGCGTCCCGGGAAGCGACCCGGCGGGAGACCTTCGGCCGGGCGATCATCGACAACCAGGGCATCTCGTTCCCACTCGCGGACGTCGCCACCGGCATCACCGCCGCCCGGATGATCACTTTCGAGGCTGCCCGGGTGCACCAGGAGGGCGGCGACGTCAGCACCCTCGGCGCGATGGCCAAGCTGTACGCCAGCGAGGTCGCACACCGGTCGGTGGACACGGCGGTTCAGGTCTTCGGCGGCGACGGCTTCTGCAAGCCGTGTCCCGCCGAGCGGCTCTACCGGGACCAGCGGATCCTGGAGATCTACGAGGGCACGTCGGAGATCCAGCGGCTGGTGCTCGGCCGAGCGATCAAGGCATCGGTGGCGGCGTGAGCGCGTCCTGGCAGCTGACCGTCGACTGGCCGTCCTTCACCGACGCCCGGGTGTTCGACCTGGCGCAGCAGATGTACACCGGCATCCCGCACCATCCGAACCATCCGCCGTACAGCTTCACCCTGACGAAGCGGCACGGCGAGGTGATGTATCCGGACGGCGTATCGGCGGCAGCCGAGATGATCACCACGGGTGGGCATGTGGGTACCCACGTCGACGGCCTCGCCCACGTCTCCCGGCTCGGCAAGGTCTACGGGGGCGTGGACATCACCGCCAACCAGTCCTACGCCGGCGGCGTAACGGACGTGTCCGTACACGAGTTGGCGCCGCTGTTGGCACCCGGGCACCTTGTGGACGCGACCGTAGCCCTCGACCGGGCGCTGACCCCCGCCGACGCCGTCGGGGCGGACCTGTTCGAGAGCTGGTTCGCCAACCGAGCACGGCCCCGTCCCGGCGACGTCGTGCTGGTGCGCACCGGCTGGGACGAGAAGTGGGCCGACAACGCCGCCTACCTCGGCGTCAACTCCGGTGCTCCGGGCGTGGATCTGAGCGGTGCGCGCTGGCTCACCGACCACGGGGTGGTCGCGGCCGGGGCGGACACCATCGCGTTCGAGCACATGCCCAGCCCGGCCCTGGCGGTGCACTGCCACCTGCTGGTCGACAACGGTGTGCTGATCATGGAGGCGATGAACCTCGCGGCCCTGTCCGCCGCGCAGGTGTGGGACTTCTTCTTCATCGCCACCCCGCTGTCCATCCGGGGCGGCACCGGCTCGCCGATCCGCCCGCTCGCCGTCGCCCCACAGACCACCGCGCCGGAGCCGGCCCGATGAGCGGCGACGACAACGAGGCGGCCGCCGTCCGGACCACGGCGCCCGGCCGGCGCGACATCCTGGAGGCCGCGGCGACCGCCTTCACCCGCGGCGGGTACACCGCCACCACCATCGACGACATCGCCCGCGAGATGGGCGCCACCAAGGGCCGCGTCTACCACTACTACCGGGCCAAGGCGGACGTCTTCCTCGACATCGTCACCACAGGCATGCAGGAACTGATCGACGGGGTCCAGCCCATCGCCGGCAACACGGACCTGGACCCGGCCACCCGGCTCTGGCGGATGGCACACCACCACGCCGGGCTGATGATGACCCGGAACTCGTTCCAGCGGGTCGCCATGCGCGCTGTCGAGATGCGCCGGCTCGGCGAGGCACCCGCACAGCAGCAGGCTCTGGAGACCGTCGTCGCGATGCGCGACCGCTACGAACAGCTGTTCGCCGACGTGATCGACGAGGGTCGGCAGGCGGGGGTGTTCCGCGACGTCGACAGCCGGCTGGCCACCAAGCCGCTCCTCGGCGCTCTCAACTGGATCAGCCTCTGGTACGACCCGCAACGCGGCGACTACAACACCCGGCAACGTGTCGCGGACGAGTACGCCGACTTCATCCTCGGCGGACTGCGAAGGAGCCCGCGATGACCAAGCCGTTCTCGGAACGCTACTGGCACGAGGTCGAGACATGGCCGCGCGAGCGCCTCGCCGAGCTCCAGCTCACCCGACTGCGGGAGCAGCTGTCCTACGTGTACGCGAACAGCGCCTTCTACCGGACCAGGTGGGACGAGCTCGGCTTTCACCCCCGGGACGTACGCGAGCTGGCCGACCTGCGCCGACTCCCCCTGGTCGACAAGGCCGACTACGTCGCCGACCTGGCGGCCGACCCGCCGTGGGGCACCGCAGTCGCCGCACCCGTGGCCGACCGCCGGCGGGTGCACTTCTCCTCCGGCACCACGTCCAGTCCGACGCCGGTGCTGTGGACCGCGTACGACCTGGACCGGTGGGCCGACCTGTACGCCCGGTCCGCGTACAGCCAAGGTGTGCGGGACACCGACGTGTACCAGTGCCTGTTCAGCTTCGCCTGGTTCGTCGGCGGGCTCGGCGTGACCGCCGGCTACCAGCGAATCGGCGTGACACTGCTGCCGGGCGGCTCCAGCGACACCCAGCGCCAGATCGACACGATCTTCCAGTACGGGACGACCGCTGTCGGCGGCACGCCGTCGTTCATGCTGCACCTCGCCGAGACGGCCGAGCGCGCCGGAACCCCGCTGCGCGACTCGCCGGTCCGGCGGATCCAGGTCGGCGGCGAGCCGGGTGCCGGGGTGCCGGCCACCCGCGCCCACATCGAGGAGCGCTGGGGCGCGAAGTGCTTCGACGGCTACGGCAGTCTGGAGTTCCAGCCGATCGCCTGGGAGTGCGAGGAGCAGGCCGGCGGCCACCTCGCGGAAGATTTCGCGTACGCCGAGGTGCTCGACCCGCAGACGCACGAGCCGGTGCCCGACGGCACGCCGGGCCTGTTGGTGCTCACCCACCTGGACAAGAGGGCGACCCCGCTGGTCCGTTGGGCCACGGGTGACATCGTGGTGCGCGACAGCACGGCGTGCCCGTGCGGGCGTACCCTCGCCCGTCTGCCCGGCGGCGTCGTCGGCCGGGCGGACGACATGCTCGTGGTACGCGGGGTGAACCTGTTTCCCTCCGCTGTCGAGCAGGTGGTGCGCGCCACCCCCGGCACCGCCGGCGAATACCTGATCGTGCTCGACGACGACGTCACCGACCCGGTCACCGGCTACCTCACCGGCATCAAGCTGCGCGTCGAGGCGACCCGCGACAGTCCGGAGCTCGCCGGGAAGCTGGCCGATGCCGTCCGTGCCGCGCTGACCGTACGCGCGGTCGTGGAGACCGTTCCCGAGGGGACGCTGCCCCGCAGCACCCACAAGAGCAAGCGCGTCGTCCGCGCCGACTAGGAGGTTCCGTCCATGGGTAGGGAAGCATTTCTGGTCGGTGCCGTGCGTACGCCCCACGGCCGGTACGGCGGTTCGCTGCGCGACATGCGGGTGGTACGGCTGGGAGGGTTGGCCGGTGCCGCCGCGCTGGAACGCGCCGGTGTCGCCGCGGACGTGGTGGACGAGACGGTGGTGTCCAACTGTCGACAGGCGGGCAACGGCCCCAACCCGGGGCGGCAGATCTCGCTCGCGGCCGGTGTTGCCGTGCGGGTGCCGGCGCAGACCATCAACATGGCCTGCGCGTCCGGGCTCAAGGCGATCCAGCTCGCCCACCAGTCGGTGCTCACCGGCGAGGCCGACGTGGCGTTGACGGTGGCGGCCGAGAGCATGAGCACGATGCCGTACATCGCCCCGTACAACCTGCGGTGGGAGGGCGTGCGGCGCGGCGACATCCTGCTCCAGGACGGTTGGCGTGACGGCGGCACCGACCCGATCTGCGGGATGAACATGGGCGAGACGGCCGAGAAGGTGGCTCGCGAGTTCGGCGTCTCCCGCACCGACCAGGACGCCTGGTCGGCGCGCAGCCACCAGCGGCTGGTCCGGGCGTGGGAGTCGGGCGCGATGGCCGACGAGGTGGTGGCGCTCGATGAGTTGGACCGGGACGAGACGTTCCGCACCGACAGCACACCGGAGCGGCTGGCCCGGCTCAAGCCGTCCTTCGTCGACGGCGGCACGGTGACGGCGGGAAACGCCAGCCAGATGGCCGACGGCGCCGCCGCGGTCGTGGTTGCCAGCGGCGATGCCGTCCGGCGGCACGGGCTGAGCCCGCTGGGGCGGATCGTCGGCTTCGCGGCGGTCGGCGTGGACCCGACGATGATGGGCATCGGGCCGACGGCCGCGATCCCGCTGGCGCTCGAACGCGCCGGCCTCAGCGTTGCCGACATCGACCTGTTCGAGATCAACGAGGCGTTCGCGGCGCAGATCGTGCAGAACGTGCGGGCGTTGAGCCTCGACGAGGAGAGGGTGAACGTCAACGGCGGCGGAATCGCTCTCGGCCACCCCACCGGCCAGAGCGGCGCCCGGCTTGTCGTTTCGCTGCTGCACGAACTCGCCCGTCGCGACGCCCGGTACGGCGTGGCGAGCCTGTGCGTCGGTGGTGGGCAGGGCATCGCCGCCGTGATCGAGCGGGTGACCCGGTGATCGCCGTCGTCGTCGGCCTCGGGCCGATGGGTCGGGGCATCGCCCAGGTCCTCGCCGAGGCCGGGCACAGCGTCCGCGTTGTCGACGCCACCGCCGAACTGGGTCAATCCGGCCTGGAGCGGATCCGCGCCGACGGCGGCACCGGCGACATCACGGCCGCCGCCGACGTCGAGTCCGCTCTCGCCGACGCCGAGGTGCTGATCGAGGCGATCGTGGAGAACATGGACGCGAAGCGCGAACTGCTCGCCCGGGTCGCCGCCGCCGGTGGACCGGACCTGCTCGTCGCGTCCAACACCTCGTCGCTGAGCGTCAACGAGATGGGCCGGGCGTTCGGCGCGCCGGAACGTCTGATCGGGCTGCACTTCTTCAATCCACCCACCCGGATGCGCCTGGTCGAGGTGATCGTCGGCGCGGCCACCAGCGACGCCACCGTGAAGCGATCGATGTCCCTGGTCGAGTCGCTGGGCAAGAGCGCCGTGGTGTGCCGGGATTCGCCGAACTTCATCGTCAACCGGGTGTGCCGGCCGCTCTACTACGAGGCGCAACTGCTCGTCGCGCAGGGCGTCGAGCCGGCCGTGGTGGACGCGGCCGCCCGGGGCGGGCTCGGCCACCCGATGGGGCCGCTGCAACTGTTGGACTTCACCGGCCTGCACACCCACCTGGCGTCGTCGGAAACCGCGCTGCGCGAGTTCGGCGATCCCCGTTACCGGCCCATCCCCCAGGTCCGTGGCCTGGTCCGCGCCGGCATGACCGGCAAGGCCGCCGGGCGCGGATTCTACGACTACGCCGTTGAGTCGCCCCGGGACGCCAACACCCGGGTCCTGAGACAGCCGGGGCCGGCCGGCGGGTCGACGGTACGGGTGCTCACCTGCGGCGCGCCCACCGCGTCGCTGGTGGCTGAGCTCAACCGGCTGGCCGAGGCGGGCGACACCGTGCTGGATAGCTCGGACGGCGGTTGGCTGTCGGTGGTGCCCGACGGCGTCGGCTGGGTCCGGCTGCACCAGCGCGCCGACGGTGCCGCGTTCGCCGAGGTCGTCGAGGACGAGACGGCCCGCGTTGCCGTTCCCGGTTTCGTCGACCAACTCCTGGATCACCTCCAGGCCCCCTCGGTGCGGGTGCCGGCGCTGCCCGGCCTGGTCGTCGACCGGCTCGCCTACTGCATGGTCAACGAGGCGGTCACAGTGGTCGAGGAGGGCACCGCCACCGCCGAGGATGTCGACGTCGCGCTACGGCTGGCGATGGGCCACCCCCGCGGGCCGTTCGAGTCCCTCCGGTCGGCCGGCGCGAGCGCGGTGTACCAGGCCCTGCTGTCGCTGACCGAGGCGTTCGGCGACCCGCGCTACCGGCCGGCGCAGCTGCTGCGCCGGCAGGCGCTCGGCGAGGCGCGTACCCGATGAGCGCAACCCCGACCGCCGACGCGCAGGTGCTGCGCGCGGATGCCCTCGCCGGGCAGCACGCGATCGTCACCGGCGCCGGCAGCGGCATCGGCCGGGCCGTCGCCGTGCGCCTGGTCGCGCTCGGCGCCCACGTCACCGGGCTCGGCCGGCACGCCGACACCCTCGCCGGCACCGCCGAACTCGCCACCGGCGGCGGCCACTACGAGTACGCCGTCTGCGACGTACGCGACCACGACCTGGCCGCCGCTACGCTCGCCGAGGCGGGCGATCAGCGCGGCGTCGACCTGCTGGTGAACAACGCCGGAGGGCAGTTCTACGCACCGGCGACCGAGATATCGGCGGGCGGCTGGGCGGCCGTCGTCGACCTCAACCTGACCAGCGTCTTCCACCTGACCAAGGCCGCGTACCCGTACCTGAAGCGTGCCCGCGGCAGCGTCGTCAACCTCTCGCTCTCCGGTGTGGAGCGCGGTACGCAGGGCATGGCGCACTCGGCCGCGGCCCGTGCGGGGGTACTCGGGCTGACCCGGACCCTGGCTCTGGAGTGGGCCGCCGACGGAATCCGGCTCAACTGCCTCGGGCCTGGCACGGTCCTCACCTCCGCGCTCGACGACGAGGAGTCCCGGCACCTCCTGGACAACCTGGTGAACCGGGGCACCCCGCTGCGCAGGCCCACCCGCGCCGACGAGGTGGCCGAACTGGTGGCGTTCCTGGCCAGCCCGGCCGCCGCCATGATGACCGGCCAGCTCATCCAGATCGACGGAGGCGCCCACCTCGGCGCCGGACTGCACATGCTGCCGGAGGCGTACCGGTGAAGAAGCGCACCCTGGCCGCCGCCGTTGCCGAGTACGTGCGCCCCGGCCAGCGGGTCTACCTGGGCAATTTCGGCGCGCAACTGTTCAGCGTCGGCCACGAGATGATCCGCCAACGGGCACACGACGTGCACGCGGTGATCGCCTCCGGCGGGCTGCTGATGGACCAACTGCTGGGTGCCGGCGTGCTGAGCTCGGCCACCTACGGCCACTGCTGGAGCCCGGTCGGCCCGGCGCCGGCCTGGAACTTCCGGCGGAACGCACAGTCCGGCGACAACACGGTCGAGCTGCACGAATTGAGCCTCGGGTTGCTCACCGCCGCCCTCACGGCCGGTGCCTGGCGGGTGCCGTTCATGCCGGTGCCGGACCTGCCGGGCACCGGCTACCTGGACGAGGACTGGAGCCGTGGCCGTCTGTCCACCGCGGAGTCGGAGTTCGGGTCGGCCCGGGTGGTACGTGCCGAGCGGCCGGACGTCGCGTTCGTGCACGTCGACCTGGCCGACTCCGACGGCAACGGGGTGCTGCGCGGCCCGCTGGGCGAGGTGCTCGTCGCGGCCCAGGCGGCCCGACGGACGGTGCTCGTCGCCGAGCAGGTCGCCGACGCGGAGACAGTACGCGCCGCCGGAATCAGCATCCCCGGCCTCCTGGTCGACGCGCTGGTCGAGTCACCGGGCGCGGTCCACCCGGACGGCGTGGCCGGCCGCTACCCGCGCGACGTCGAGGCGTACCAACGCTATTCCGAGCGGTCGGCCACTGTGGACGGCTTCGAGCAGTGGCTGGCCGAGGAGGTGTTCCGCACATGACGACAGTGGATTTCCTGGCCCGGGCGGCACGCGAGTTCCGGCGCGGCGGCTGGGTGTTCACCGGCTTCCACTGGCCGGTGCTCGCCGGCCAGTGCGCGTACGCGCTCGACGGTGAACCGTTCACCCAGGTCTTCGAGGCGGGTGCCAGCGTCCACTCGGCCGGCGCGGACGTGCCGACCAGCACCACTGACTACCCGGCGTACGCCAACGGCTTCGGCTGGCTGGGAAGTACCGCCGATGTGCTGCTGGCGATGGGGCACCGGTTCGACCGGGTGGTGCTCGACGCCAGCAACGTCGACCTGCGCGGCCGGATCAACTCGTCCTATGTGGGGCCACGGCAGCGGCCCACGGTGCGACTACCCGGTGGGGGCGGCGCCGCCGACATCGCGGCGGCCGCGCGGGAGCTGGTGCTGCTGCACGGCGGGCAGGACGTACGCCGGATCGTGCGGACCGTCGAGCACGTGACGGCCGCTCCCGCGCCGGACGCGCTGGTCCGGCTGCACACCCGGTGGGGCGTTGTCCGGCTCGGCGCCGACCCTCGGCTCGAAGAGATCACCGCGGACGCCGCAGCGTTCCGCGCACACCTGGCCGGGCTCGGCGTACCCACCGACGGCGCGGTGACCCGCACGCCGGTCACCGCCGACGAACGCGCTGCGGCCACCGATGTGCTGCGCAGGGCCGCCGAACGCGGCTACTGGGTGGCGAAAGAGACGGACGACCGATGACTGACAACGATCTGGGTGAACTGCGCCGGCAGGTACGCGAGTTGGTGCGGCAGTGGCACGACGACAAGAAGTTCAGCGGGGTCTGCGACGCGTGGCTGCGGTCGTACGATGCCGACTTCAGTCGGGCGTTGGCGGGGCAGGGCTGGATCGGCATCACCTGGCCACGCGAATACGGTGGTCAGGCCCGCTCGAACCGGCACCGGTTGGTGGTCACCGAGGAGCTGCTGCGCGCCGGCGCGCCGGTTGCCGCGCACTGGATCGCGGACCGGCAGATCGGCCCGGCCATCCTGCGGTACGGCTCACCCGAGCTGCGCAGCCGGTATCTGCCGGGGATCGCCAGCGGCGCTGTGACGTTCTGCCTGGGCATGAGCGAGACCGAATCGGGCAGTGACCTCGCCTCGGTACGCACCACCGCCCGCCCGGACGGTGAAGGCTGGCGGCTCAACGGTGGCAAGATCTGGACGAGCCACGCGCACCGCTCGACACACGCGTACGTGTTGTGCCGCACCGACACCGATGCCAGCAGACACGACGGTCTGAGCGAGCTGATCGTGGACATGGCGGCGCCTGGTGTCACCGTCCGACCGATCGTCGACCTGCGGGGCGAGCACCATTTCAACGAAGTCATCTTCGACGACGTGTACGTGCCCGGCGACCATGTGCTGGGCACGGTCGGCAACGGCTGGACGCAGGTCACCGAGCAACTCTCGTTCGAGCGTGGCGGGATGGAACGGGTGCTCAGCACGTACCCCCTGCTGGCCGCGACGATCGACGCGTGCGCGACCCGCCGGGACGCGGACGCTGAGCTGGGCGAGGCCCTCGCCCGGCTGGCGGGGCTGCGGGGGTTGGCCTGGCGCATCGCGGGCGACCTCGACGACGGGCAGGCTCCGGTGCACGCCGCCGCTGTGCTCAAGGACCTGGGCACCGAGTTCGAGCGGGAGGTCAACGAGATCGCCCGCACGGTCCTGGACGTCGAACCCGACCCCGACGCCGACGGCCCTGCCGGGCTGCTGGCCCAGGGGCTGCTGGCCGCGCCCGGCTTCTCCATTCGTGGCGGCACCACCGAGGTGCTGCGCACCATCATCGCCAAGGGCGTCGCCCGACCCGCGCCCCGTGCCGGCGACGACCTTCGCGACCTTGCCGACGATGTCCTACGCGGGCACGGTGGCGACCCGGACGGCGTGCCCGCGCTGTGGTCGACGGTGCGCGAGCTGGGCTGGGCCGGCGTGTCCGTGCCGGAAAAGGCTGGCGGCTCGGGCGGTACGCTCACCGACCTGGCGGCGTTCGCGCAGGGGTTGGGTCGGCACGGTGTCGCCCTGCCCCTGGTGGAGACCGCACTGGCCGGCCGGCAGTTCGCCGCGGCCGGTCGTGGCCTGCCAGATGGCGTCGCCACAGTGGTCATCGGTGCGGGACTCGCGGTGACGGATGGACGGCTGCGCGGCACGGCGACCCGGGTGCCGTGGGCCAGCGCTGCGCGGACCCTGCTGGTGTATTCGGGAGACGACGCGTTCGTCGTCCCCACCGATCTCCCCGGTGTACGCGTCACACCGGGCCGGAACCTGGCGGCCGAGCCCCGCGACGACGTCGAGTTCGACGTGGCGGTAACCGACGAGATCCGGCTGACCGGCGCCGCACCTGCACAGGCCGTACGCGCGGAGGCCGCCTTGCTGACGGCGGCGGGGCTCGTCGGCGCGCTGGAGGCGGCCATGGAGCACACCCGCCAGCACGTGACGACCCGGGAGCAGTTCGGACGACCACTGCTCGCGTTCCAGGCCGTCGGGCAGACCTTGGCGCAGATGACGGCACACACCATGCTGGCCCGCACCGCGCTGACAGCGGCCCTCGCCGACCCGGCCCCCTTGAACGTGGCCACCGCCCGGGTGCTCGCCGGCCGGGCAGCCACGCTCGTGGCACGGGGTGCGCACCAACTGCACGGAGCGATGGGCGTCACCCGCGAGCACCCGCTGCACCTGTCCACCCGCCGGCTCTGGGCCTGGCGCGACGAGAACGGCACCCAACAGTCGTGGGCCGAGACGCTCGGGGCGGCGCTGGTGCCACTCGGCAGCGCCGGCGTCTGGTCCTGGCTCACCCTCCAGGAGGTTTCATCGTGAGCAAGGTTGACCTGAACAACACCGACGGACGCTGGACGCTCACGCTGAACGATCCGGGCCGGCGCAACGCCATCGACAGCGAGATGCGCGACGCGCTGCGCGACGCGGTGGCCGAGGTGACTGCCGACCGGCACGCCCGCACGCTTGTCATCACCGGCGCGGGGACGGCGTTCTGCTCGGGCGCCGACCTGCCCGCCATGTTCGGTGAGTCGGGCCGGTCGGTGCAGGAGATTCGCGCCGACCTGCACCGCATCTACGACAGCTTCCTGCGGGTCCGGGAGTTGCCGATCCCCACCATCGCGGCGGTGCAGGGGCCGGCGGTTGGTGCCGGCCTGAACCTGGCGATGGCCTGCGACACACGGATCGTCGGCCCGAAGGCGAAACTGGTGGCGTCGTTCACGAAGATCGGCCTGCACCCCGGCGGCGGCTGCACCTGGTTCCTCACCAAGGCGCTCGGCCCGGAACGTGCCCTGCAGATTCTGCTCGACGGTGGCGCCCTGGACGGTGCCGAGGCGGTACGGCTCGGCCTCGCCGCGACCCTGGCCGACGATCCAGTGGCCGCGGCACATGAGCGCGCGGAGCGCTGGGCGGCGCTCGACCCGGCGCTGGCCCGCGACATCAAGACATCGGTACGCACCGCCGACCGGTCCGATTTCGCGGCCAGCCTGGAGTTCGAGGCGTGGGCGCAGGCGTCCTCGGCAACTGGCCCGGCTATTCAGGACGCGGTCGCGAAGTTCCGCCGCTGAGCACGAAGGGCGGGCCCGGTGTGGCACCGAGCCCGCCCGTTGTTCGGCTGTGTCCGGTCAGCGTTGCAGGGTCAGCAGGCCCGGACGGTACGGCAGCAGACCATAGTCACCACCGGAGTTCGGCGAGCGGCCCTGGTACAGCAGTTGCAGGTTGCACGGATCCACCGTCATCGTCTGATCGGCGCTGGTCCGCAACAACTCACCATGGCTGATGTCATTGGTCCACGTCGCACCACTGTTGGCCTTACCCGCGAACGGGTTGCTCTCCGTGGCCGCCTGCGGCGTCCACGACCCACCCAAACTGGTGGCCGTGAACGACCGGAAGTAACGACCCTGCGACCCGATCGCCTCCACGATCATCAGATACCGGCTCTGACCCTGAAGCTTGTAGACCTGCACCGCCTCGAACAGGTTGTTCGTGGTATCACTCATGATCGTCGTGTAGTTCGACCCGAAACTGCCCGGGAAGTTCCCGATCGGCATACTCGCCCGATAGATCTTGCCGTTGTCCCCGGCGAAGAACAGATACATGTTCTGATCGTCACCGATC
>NZ_LGEB01000067.1:0-57089 GCF_001279555.1 Micromonospora sp. NRRL B-16802
CACCACCTCCCAGACCAGAAACGATGGGAGACAGCCTGCCCGACACATCCTCAGAACCAACGGATTACACGATCAACGTTCAAAGACGAGGCACTAGCTACCGTCATGCCCGAGGCAGACAGCTACCGCCTCCGGGTGACCTCCCAAGACACCGTGCCCAATGTGCCAGGGGTACGGATCACCGCGCAGCTACACACTCGCCGCGGTGAGGCGATCGTGCTCGCGTCGGGACAGCCGGTCGACGCAGAGTTCGCCGGGCTTGCGCTGGTCGACATCACCCCGTTCGTCATCGTCTCCGCTGAGGACAGCAGCGGCCGGGAACAAGCCGTCATTGTCGCCACCCTGGTCGGCGATCCCGTGCACCGCCTCGATCACGTCATCGCCCAGCAGATCGACACGCCGGAGAAGTTCCTGCGGTTCCTGCTGCTGATGCTCGGCCTCGGCACTGATGCCGCCATGCTGGTGAGCGGCGACGCTGGCGGGGCCGGCGCGTGGCGTAGCAGCGGAACTGGGATTTTCGAACTGCTCCTCAACGCTCTCGTCGACCGGCCGCAACAACTCGACGACCTGGCCCGGCTCGTCAGCCGCCTCGAGGCCAGCGGCGACGGCAGTCGACTGCTGCCACCCGGCTTCTCCGAGCTGTGGCAGGTCGTCACGCAAGCGCGGCATGCGATGACAGAGGCGGTGCGCGCATGAGCCGGTACGACGCTGGCTCGGTCATGGCCGGATTGAAGGACTTCCAGCGCGCCACCGTCGCGCATGTCATCGACCGGTACTTCGGCGCCGATCCGACCCGCCGGTTCCTGGTCGCCGACGAGACCGGCCTCGGTAAGAGTGTGGTCGCCCGAGGCGTGATCGCCCAGACCCTGCAGCGACTGCAGGATGACGACAGCATCGATCGGGTCGACGTCATCTATGTCTGCTCGAACCAGGATGTGGCACGGCAGAACATCGGCCGGCTACGGGTCACTCCCGACGAGACCGTCACCCTGTCCAGCAGGCTCACCCTGCTCGCCAAGCACACGGACAAGCTCAACGCCGCCACCGCTTCCGCCGGCAAACCAATCAACCTGGTCGCCTTCACCCCTGGCACCTCCTTCGACCAAGGCTGGCGCACCGGAACGGCGGAGGAACGCGCACTGCTGTTCTTGATCCTTCAACAGGCGGGCTCGTGGAACGGCTGGCGGACCCGGGCCGCGCTGCGCGCGTTGCAGGCGGGCGTCGCGAACCCCGGCCGTTTCGAGGACCAATGCGACCGCCTGCGGGAGAGCCTTGGCGGGAAGATCGATCCCACGATCACCAGCGAGTTTCTGCGCCGGGCCCGGCAGCGAGGACTCCTCGACAGATTCGACGCGCTGCTCGACGGCATCGGCCGGCGTCCGAAGCTGCCAGATGCACTACGAGAGAGCGCCCGGAGGCTTACCGGGGATCTTCGTACAACGCTGGCCACCGCCGGCGTAGAAGTCCTGGAACCCGATTTGATCATCCTCGACGAGTTCCAGCGTTTCCGGGAGCTGCTCGACCCGAACGGCGGCGAGGGCGCCGAGCTCGCCCGGCACCTGTTCGACTACCGGGACGCACGGGTCTTGTTGCTGTCTGCCACCCCATACAAGCCGTTCACCTTCGCCGAAGAGGCAGCCACCGGCGAGGACCACTACAGCGACTTCCGGCAAGTGCTGCGCTTTCTCAGCGACGACATGTCCTGGCATGCCGACGTGACGAAGGCGTTCGAGGCGTACCGGGAAGCTCTGGTCCGGGGCGAGCCGTGCGCGGACCTGCGCGGCTGGCTACGCGATCTGCTGCTACCGGTCATGTGCCGTACCGAGCGGCCCCTGCTCGGGCAGGACGGGATGCTGCGCGAGCACCTCACCCTGGCCGACGACCTCAACCCGCAGGACATACGGAGCTACGTGGCGATGCGCAAGATCGCCAAGAGTGTCGGCGCTCCCATGACCGTCGAATACTGGAAGTCCGCACCGTACTTCCTGAATTTCCTCGACGGCTACCAGCTCGGCACCAAGGTCCGCGCGGCGCTCGATGACCAGGCAGATTCCGAGATACCAGCACTACTGGCCACCGCGCAGTTGCTCGATGCCGGGACGATCCGCCGACGCGAGCCGGTCGACCTTGGCAACAGCCGGCTGCGGCAGCTCGCCGCAGACACCGTCGACCGAGGTTGGTGGCAACTCCTGTGGCTGCCACCGTCGCTCCCCTACCACGCGCTCGGCGAGCCGTTCGCTACCGCAGCGGATGACGGCATCACCAAGCGGCTGCTGTTCTCATCCTGGAACGCCACTCCCACCGCAGTGGCAGGCCTGCTCAGCTACGAGGCCGAACGCCGACTGGGCACTGCCGGAGACGGACACCGGCACCTCGACTACCGCCTCGAACACGGCCGCCCGGCGGCAATGAGCGTCCTCGCGCTCTTCTGGCCCCATCCCGCCCTGGCCGAGCTGTGCGACCCACTGGCATTAGCTCGGCAGCGACCGGACGACACCGCGCCCCTCGACGCCTTCGAGCGAGACGTCCGCGAACTGCTCCGCGCTCACACCTCCGCCGAGGCATTGCCGACGGTGGCAGGTCCGGCCGAGCCATGGGAGTTGCTCTTCCAATGGCCCGGCGCCGATCCCGGCATCGAGGATCCCGCTACGGCCCTCGGCTCGTCCGCGGACGAGGGACCGGCTACGGGTCTAGATGGGCACGTGGCCCGAGCCCGCGACTTGACTCACCACGCTGTCTACCCGACAGAGGACCAGCTGGACGGGCTGATGGACAGCATCACGGCCATCGCATTGCACGGTCCCGGCAACGTCGCCTGGCGGGCGCTGTCCCGGCTGATCGAGCCGGGCAGCCAGGTCACCCCATCAGGACACTGGCGCGCCGCTGCGCTCATCGCCAATGGACTGCGTTCCCTGTTCAACCGGCCGGAGTCCGCACAGCTGCTCGATCACCTGACGATGGGCAAGGTCTACTGGCAGGCGGTGCTCCGATACTGCGCCGCCGGCGGGCTGCAGGCCGTTCTCGACGAACACCTGCACACGTTGCGCAGCGGGGCCTCGGACACCCTGCTCGACGACGACGAGCTGTGGAAAATTGCCGACGAAGCGCGGCAGGCAATGGCCAGCCGACAGTCGACGTATGAAGCCTTCGACCCGCACAACCCGCAGCGGCCGATCAAGCTGCCCGGGCGCTTCGCCCTGCGGTACGGCGGACGTGGCGAGGAGCAATCTCAGGTTGACCGCAAAGTGGTCGTGCGGCGCTCATTCAACAGCCCCTTCTGGCCGTTCATCGTTGCCACCACAAGCGCTGGCCAAGAAGGCATCGACTTCCACCAGTGGTGCTCGGCCGTCGTGCACTGGAACACGCCCGTAAACCCCGTCGACTTCGAGCAACGCGAGGGGCGGGTGCACCGCTTCGGCGGCCACGCCATACAACGAAACGTTGCCGCCGCACACCGGGCGGACGCCCTGCGCTCCTCAGAGCCGGATGTCTGGAAATCCCTGTACGACGCCGCACGAGCAGAGTCCGGAGAGCTTGGCGACTTCACGCCGTACTGGGTGTTCCCGGGGAGAGCAAAGATCGAGCGGCATGTCCTGCCCTACCCGCTCAGTCGCGACCAGGCGCGGTTCGACCGGCTCAAGGCGGACCTGGTGCGATACCGGCTCGCTTTCGGTCAACCACGACAGGAAGACCTGCTACTTCTTCTGCAACGGCAGCCTATCGAGACCGACGTACCTGAGGTCCTCGATCTACGGCCCCGACCGGATGGCAACCACCTGTAAGGACAGCTGGCCGACGACGCGAGCCTTTGATTACGCTGCAGCCGAGGATGCTTGGGGTGTTCTCCAAACGTCGATACCGAGACCAAGGGAACGATCTTGCAATCCAAAGTGAATGGAAACCGCGAAGTCGATCTCTAACGCTGCAGGTCAAGAAGTCTGCTCCCCGCGCACGCGGGGGTGATCCGTGGCTGCGCGAGGTCCGCGACGACTTCCCGGACTGCTCCCCGCGCACGCGGGGGTGATCCGTTGGTCCGCGACTGCTTGAGGAAGATCTGGAACTGCTCCCCGCGCACGCGGGGGTGATCCGGCACCGGTGACGTTGGCGAGCAAGCCGGCGAGCTGCTCCCCGCGCACGCAGGGGGTGATCCCTTCCCGGACCCGTTCAAGCTCCAGATGCAGAGCGACTCCCCGCGTATGCGGGGGTGATCTCGTCCAGGAGACGTGAGCAATGCCCGAAAGCAACGCTCCCTGCACATGCGGGGGTGCTGTTCGATCCGTTGTTCGCGTTGACGCCGTTGACTGATGGAGGCCACGCGACGTAACTAGTCGGCGCACGCCAAGCCGGAAGCACTCAACATCCTGTCTGCCATCGACCCGCTCTTAGGGGAGCAGGCCGGCGCCCGGCCCGCCACGGCCCGCGAGCCGCGACGCTTCGTTCGTACACTGGCGGGCCGGGCGCCGGTCTGCTCGGCTTGCCCGGGTCGATGGCAGACAGGATGTTCTCACCGCAGCCACCCACTGAGCCGGCGGCCGCGGACGACCTCCGACCATCCTGGAGCCGGAGCGCCCCCGCCGGAGGCGCTGTAGCCGCAGCCCCGGGCGGCGGCCGAACCCCAATACGAAGGCCTGGTGGTCCGGGTTAGCGGGAGCCTCTTCGATGGCCCTGCCGTAGGTCGCGGATAGACGCCTTGCCGGGGGGTGTTCGCGCTACGACCGGTTCGGAGCCGACACGGGATCGGTGATGCATGACCTCCGTGGGCCGGGCCGAGCACGGCGCATCAGGCGAGTGGGTCACCAACGCTCGCTACGGCCCGATTGGACGTAGGGGGGCAAACGGGCCTGCAAGTCATAGCAGATCTCGTCGCTATGAGATTCAGGCTGGTGCGCGGCAAGCAGGGCGTTCGCCAGCAGGCGCTCTCGCCTCAGGTAGAGACGTCGTCGAAGATTGCCTCTTTGGCGGCGCGGGCGAGGGTGGCTTGGCTGCTCGCGCGGACTCCGAGGCGGTTCATGTGGAAGATCACGTGCATCGCAATGATTCCGCGGATTCCGCGTGTGAGCTTGCCCGATTCGCGGAGGTTGCGCATTGCCGTCCCGGTGTCTTCGAAAGCGCTCAGCCAATCGCTGGCGATGCCGCCTGGGCGAGGTGAGCCGAGCAGGAGACGGCGGACATAGGCCGTGAGATCAGTCCACGCACGCAGGTCTTGAGTGGGTGCCGGGCGCGCCAATGCGCGACGCTGATCGGCTATCTTGGCCCAGACGTCGCCTTGCTCGTTGATGTCGAGGCCGGCCGCGCGCATGAGCGCAGTACACAGGATGAGTGCGTGATCCCGCCGGTCGTCGGGGTTGTCGCTGAGGTAGTCCAGGAGGTGGTGGCTGTCGTGGTGGAACAGGGCGTGCGCCGCGCCCAAATCGAACGCGTCGCCAGTCCACCGCAGCTCCGACCGGTAGGCGAGCGTGCCGTCGTCGTGCAGGCCGGCAGGAGTCCCGAACCGCCACGACGGCGCGACGACGCCGGTCGAGATGGCGGCGTTCTGTGCGGTCAGCACCACGAACTCCTGTCCTGCGGGGGCGATGCGGGTCGCGAGCCACAGGTCAGGTTCGCCAGCACGGTGGGGGCGGCAGGCTTACTCCGGCCCATGCCTGCCAGGGCGTCTCGAGTAGGCCGTCGAGGTTCCGGGAGTCAAGCTGCTGGTCCTCATCAAGGCGTAGGTGGATAGGTGGACGCCGTCGGCCACGTCGACGTACTGCACGCCGTACGCCCCGTCGCCCTGCACCGGCACGAACCCGCGCTGCCGCTCACTCACGCTGACCAGGCCGACGCCGGCACGGCGCAGCGCCCACGATCGAGTCATCCCGAACGTGCGTAGCGGCACCACCAGGACGCCGTGGTCAGTGAGCTGCTCGTACCACACCGGCGGGATGTCCCAGGCCCCGGCGGTGACGATGATCAAGTCGTGGTGGCGGCCGGGATCAACAGGATATTCAGCGTCGGCACACACGACCGTGACATCGTCGTAACCCGCCGCCTCTAGACACGCGACTGCCCGGTCCGTCACGTCTGGGTCGATGTCCACCGTGGTCACGGAACCGGCCGCGCCAACAAGTTCCCGCAGTAGCGAGGCGTTGTAGCCACCACTACCGATCTCCAGCACGTTACGGCCGCTGAGGCCGCCCAAGGCGTCGGCCGCCTGGCCGAGCATCTCTGCGATGAGGAACGGCGCCGACACCGAGCTGATGTTCTCCTCACCGCGCCGCTTCGTGATGACCGCCCTGTTCTCGTAGGCCTGCTTCAGGGGAAGGCCCGGCGTGAACAGCTCGCGAGGTACCGTCCGCATCGCCGCCTCTACCTCAGGCCGCAACGTCAAGCCCTTGTCGGCATGATCAGCGGCCAGCTGATCTACCATCGCCTGGCGCAGGCCTTCGCTGTTTATCGTTTCGACGCTCATGAACGTCCCCTCCGACGTATCTGAACCGCTACTGCCCGCGGCGGCTCCGTGCATTCAACGAACATCCGCCGCGGGAGCACCCGAGCCAGTCGCGCTCTCAACCGACGGCCGGGAGGTGAACCCTCACGGAACCCGCAGAACTCTCGAATCCAATGTCATCACTCCGTGCGCTCAGACTCTCCCAGCGCGCAGCGGCTGGGAACACCGACTTGCGGTCCGACCTTGTGTGCCGACCTTCTGTCCGACGTGACCCTGAACTGCGCAAACCTTCGGGCGCGAGCTCTTATACGGCTCGTTGCGATGCCGGGCCGGGCGCAGGCGCGTACGCATCGGGGATAGTTCGTGTTCAGCCTGACGGTGGGAATTGTTAATTAGATACGCGTCTACTGATACTTGGCGGAACGTTGTTCACGCCTGCCTGGGCGCAGCTGCGGCAGAGGTGGATCTGCGGCGCGCGGGGCGTCGGGCGGCTCTGACGGCTGGCGTTGGCATCTTTGCCTGCACGCACTAGGGGGCAGAAGAACGAAAAGCCTCGGCCGCTGCGGCTCCTAGCGCAAAATACCATCTCCGTCCACTATCGCCTACATTTTCGAATGACGTATAAATGATCGAATGAGCAATCAGCGAGAGCAAGTACTGTCGATGAAAGAGCCCGTGCAGTCGGGACTCAATCTGCGAAATGACATCGCTGCGAATCGAGAGGGCAGCGCGCTCGAGTGAACTGGGATGGCTTACCACGGGAGCGGCTGAGGTCAACGCGTGGGCAAGAGAAGGGGATTGGGTCGATAAAGCGCCGGATCGCACCGCGGGAAGCAGCAGAGATAACAGCAGAGCGACGACGTCTCGAGACAACGGCGCCATAGGGTTGAAGGCAGACAAATCGATGAGCCGAATGTGGTCGAAGTTTAGATGCCCGTCAGGGGTGCAAGGGACGACCACATTGTCGAGGTGTAGATCGCCGTGAGACTTGCCCGCCAAGAACTCAACCATGGTCGTCAATTCGGAGTATAATCCAATGTGGCCGGCAACATGAATTAATCCATGGCTCGCATTGCGCGCTGCAATCGCGGCTGCCGGATCCGCAAACAATCCGGCGCCTGTCGCCCAATTATAAGCAGAGCGCCCGCGGTCCAGCACGCCCCGCAACTCTCCTCTAAGGAACTGTTGAACAGTCATTACGCGATGCTGGTGAGCCGTTGGCGTATTCCAATCACTAAGGATGAGACGAATTGCCCTAGTGCATCCTTCTAATTGCATGGCCGGCGACAATTGCCCGAGCGTTACGGCTTTACTGAGCGATTCCGACGAATCGAGGAACATCATAACCCTGCCGTCCGACATGATCATCGGTGGGTAGAGCTGACGAAAGAGGTGACGAGCGGCAAAATCTGGAGATTCTTGCCAGGCCCACCGATGGTTCGCTGGCTCTCGCGCTGGACTGCCCGCGGTGCAGACTTTAAGCAGCACGTCGACCGACCTCTGCATGGTGGCCAAAGGGGTGATGCGAAGCCTTACAAGTAGGGCACCACTTCCACCCCGCTGACGCCAGGCCAACTCGGGCACCGTCGCGAGCAGACCATTGCCGCGCGCCCATGATTGGATCGCCTGGGTCACTCGCGGGTCGTCAACATATCGATCAAGATCGCTAGTCTGGCCGTCAGTGCTCATCAACATCAACTTTAGCAGCGTGTCACGACGTCGAGGGTGTTCGATGACATAGCCTAGAATACCGTCATGCCCTCCGTCACGCCGTCCACGAAAAAGATCAGGGTCAGCCGCGAAGGTGAGACCGCCTTACGGGCGATGTCAGTATCGCATCGACGGGTTCGCATTTTGGCTGGGGCGCGATTGTTGGTTTCGGCGGTCATCGCCGTAGCGGGAGCCGTGATGACGATAAGATCGCTGCCAGCTACATGGATCACGGTTGTTGGCGCCCTATGGGCCGCCGTCAACTCCATCGGTTTGACTTGGTGGGCTGACGCCGAACTTCTTCGGGCGGCAAAGTTGCAGGAGAAGTTCGAGGTAGAGGTTTTCGGGCTGCCGTGGAACGACGTTGCCGCTGGATCGGAGGTTAGATCGGCTGACCGAAGCGCCCTTAGCGAGAAGTTCAAGGATGGACGTATAGACAACGACTGGGACGAGATGCCAGATTTCCGTCGCCCATTCGACGTCCTTGCTCGCCAACTAGAAAACCTTGAGTGGGGTGCGCGTGTCCGACGTAGATACGCAAACTTCATCGCCCTAGTCATCGCGACGTGGACCGTTGCGGGTGCCATAGTTGGGGTAGCAGGCGACTTTACAGTCGCTGAAATAGTTATCGGGTGGTATATCCCTTCACTCGGCGGCCTACTGTTCGGCCTCGAGTCGATTCGACAACAACGGTCGGTTGCTAAAGAACGGGAGCGCGTTGGCGATTACGCCGAAAAGCAGATATTGCAGGCTGCCCAGCACGCCGATCCCGCCCTCGATGCATCGCTACTGGTCCTCGCCCGTCAACTGCAGGACATTCTATACAGAACGCGGAGCAAGGCACCCCGCGTGCCGAAGTACCCGTTCTACCGATTGCCGTACCAGCGCGACAGAACGAACTGCAATGAGTGCACACGCAAGGTGGCGGATGCGCTGGCCACTCCTCCGCCGACATCATGATTGCGGCACTCTGGCGATGTCGCTGCCGGAGCCGACCGGAGGTTCATCGTTCCTTGCCCGGCGGCGGGCAGCGGCTTGTCAGAGGAATGGACAGGTTCTGTACCGGCGCGCTTGCATGAGCCCGACCGACTCGCGGCTTGTCGCGAAAGCCGGACTTACAACTCCTAACGAAATGATGTTGTGGGGTGGCTTCGTGCGTGGCATCGCTTGATCAGCGCCGAGGCATCCCGCCATGCGGACTGTTGACGATGAGCGGCACGCTGCCTGGTGCCAGGAAATGGTGGCCCTCGAAGTACTCCAGGTGAACGTGGCCGCCGTCGTCCATGGTGGCTACATCGCGTAGCAGGTCGGCTAGGAGCGACCGGCTTTCCGCGCCACCGTGGATGCTGAGATAGCTGCGATCGTAGACACCAATGACGAGGGGGCCATGCGTCACTTCGATGAGCACACCCCGTAGATGCCGAGGGTGAGCGGACGGCGCAAGGCTCAGCTCGCCTCCGCTTTCTACCAGGTCAGCGAGGTGCCAGAGGTCTGCCCGGGCACCCGCGACATCGACGCCTTCGGCGGCAGAGTAGTAGTCAAGCTTCACCTCGCAACCGTAGGCTCCCGCATCTCTCTAGCAACTTTCAGCTCTGAGTGATGGAGTCGGCGCCAGCAGATGATGGCGCAGGCGAGGGTGAGGAAGGCTTCGTGGATGTCGTCGCGGATCTCCCAGCGGATGCGTAGGCGGCGGAACCAGTGCAGTAGGGCGATGGTCTCTTCGACGACCCAGCGTCGGGTACCGAGTCCTGAGCCGTGTCCGGTGCCGCGTCGGGCGATGACCGGGGTGATGCCCTTGGCTCGTAGCTCGCGGCGGTACTTGTCGAAGTCGTAGCCGCGGTCGGCGTAGATCCGCTGCGGTCGTTGTCGGGGGCGGCCTCGGATGCCCCTGACCGGTGGGATCTTGTCGACCAGGGGCAGGAGTTGGGTGACGTCGTGGCGGTTGCCGCCGGTCAGTGTGACGGCGAGGGGGATGCCGCCCGCGTCGGTGATGACGTGGTGTTTCGAGCCTGGCTTGCGGCGGTCGACCGGGCTCGGACCGGTTTTGGGCCGCCCTTGAGAGCCCGAACATGGGTTCCGTCGATCACCGCCCGGGACATGTCGAGCTGGTCGGCGGCTCTCAGCTTGCCGAGCAGGACTTCGTGCAGGTCGTTGCCACACGTCGGCGTCGTTCCAGTCCCGCAACCGGCGCCAGCAGGTCATCCCCGACCCGAACCCGAGTTCCTGGGGTAGGTACTCCCACGGGATCGCGGTGTAGAGCACGAACAGGATCCCGCAGAGCACCTTGCGGTCGTCGAGGGGCTTGCGGCCGGGGAACCGGTGCCGACGAGGCGGTCGAGGTGGCAGCAGCGGTTCGATCTCGGCCCACAGGTCGTCCGAGACGATCCACGGCGGTTGCTCACCCCTCCTCACGTTCGGACAGAACGACCCTCACGTCCCAGAGTTACGCCCAACATCACTTCGTTAGGAGTTCTTACTACCAGTGGGTGCGCGCGGCCGAGCAGCCGTGTGACCGCGACCTGGTCGACCTCGGCCTGATCTCCAACATCTATGAAATCTGGGAAGCCTCCGGCTTCACCTATGGCGCGGACCGGGTGCACCGGCAGCTACGCCGTGACGGCATCCGGGTCGGCCGCAAACGGGTCGAGCGGCTGATGAGCCACCAGGGCTGGCACGGGGCGTTCCTGCGCCGAGGCTGGCGCGGCGGCTCAACCACGCAGAACCCACGGCATACACCGGCGCCGGATCTGGTCAACCGCAACTTCACCGCCGACGGCCCGAACCGGCTGTGGGTCGCCGACGCCACCAGAATCCCGTGCGGAGAAGGCGTGTTCTGGCTGGCAGCCGTCCGCGACGTGTCCTCCCGCCGGATCGTCGGCTGGAAGACCTCCGACCGGTGCGACACCGATCTGATCCTGGCCGCGCTCGAGTACGGCATCTGGTCGCGCGACGTCCGCGACGGCCAGCTCATACATCACAGCGATAGGGGCTCGAACTATACGAGCTTCCGCTTCTCGCAACGCTTGCAGGACAACGGGATCCGGCCCTCAATGGGATCGGTCGGCGACAGTTACGACAACGCGCTGATGGAGAACTTCTGGTCGACGCTGAAGATCGAACTGGTGTACCGCACGAGCTGGCGGACCCGCGACGAGGCCGAGAACGCGATCTTCACCTACATCGACACCTGGTACAACACCCGCCGCATCCAACGCGAACCCGGCTACCTCAGCCCAGACGAATACGAGACCGCCTGGCACGCCCACACCCAGCCAGATAACCTCACCCCTGCCCCGACCGGAGGCAGGTAACCACCGCTCCGTCGAAGCGGGGGGGAACTCAGGGCGACTGCCGGAATGGTCCAGCGGGCTGGACCGATGCATGAAGGCACCCGATGGCGATATTATCGAGTGTGCACGGCTTGCCGCATGCAAGGAGGCCTATGTCGTACCCGGCGACAGCTGCAGTCCAGCATGTGAGGCAGGCAACCGTACACATAAGCTCCAAGCGGCGGACGGGCACGGGTTTCTTCGTTGAGCGAAATATCCTGCTCACGTGCGCGCATGTGCTGGAACCCGGCAACGAACGTGTGCGAATTCGGTTGCGGGGACAGCCTCCTGTTGGTGGGACCGTCCTCAAGCGACTACCCTCGCCGGCAGGTCGAGACCGGATTTCTTACCCTTTTCCGGATCTTGCCTTCATCGGAGTCGACGGCAACATCGACCATCCAGTGGCCGAGATGAGATCACTGCTCCTGCATCATGGTTACAACCAAGATGCCGCGATTGCAGCCTTCGGGTTCAACCGAGATGCCCCCGAGCCCGACCTCGGGCCCGATATTGTCCGGATGGCGGTGCAGGGACCGAGCGAGCCCTACGTCAAGGCTCATGCCCAAGTCGGTGTGGCGCCGGGGATGAGCGGGGCACCGATCGTCGAGTTGTCGACAGGTCGGATATGCGGCATGTTGAAGTATTACGTGCCCGAGCAGAAGGCTGCCTGGTTCATTGACGCGCTCGACCTCGAAAAACAATTTGATGCCTATCGTGCGTTGCTGGGCCGATTCGAGCCCCGCAAGCCACGCCTCTTCCTTCCCGAGAGCCGTTCACCATTGTGGAAAATGCTCGTGGCGCAAAAAACGGTATCGGAAAGGCTGCCGTACCGGGTGGTTGAAGGCGAGGTACCGCTCTCCACCGTGTACGTCGAACAACGAGCCGAGTCCTGGATGGCCGAACGGCGCGGGGCCATCGCCCGCGGCGGCTCACCGCCCGTGGAACCATCGGTCATCCCAGCTTCGGAGATGCTCTCCCGGCACCGCAACGCCCTAATCGTTGGCGGGCCCGGTGGTGGGAAATCAACGCTGCTGCAACACCTGGTGACGGAGTCCGCGGCCTGGTGGCTGCGACCCGACCAGCCCGAGGAGGGCGAGGAGCCCTCATTTGGGCCAGCGGTGGCGATCCGCTGCGCCGCTACACGTCTACTTACTGACCGACCGTGGTACGAGTCGGTCGCCGATGCGGTCAAGGCAGATCTGAGCGGATACCTGCCGACCCATTTGCCCGCAACGCTCTTCGAGGTGCCGCCGCAGCCCGGAGTGGACTGGTTGGTGCTGGTCGACGGACTCGATGAGATTTTCAACCCGCGTCGGCGGGCAGAGCTTATCGAACGCTTGGCGGCACACATCGCGACGTATGGGGCGCAGGCCCGGTTCGTAGTGTCGAGCCGGGTGCTGGCCGCTACCGAGTTCCACAGTCTCCGCCCGCTCATGAATCGTATGGAACGAGCACACCGGCTCGGCGAGTATAACTTGCGACCGTTCGATCGGCCCGCCGTCGAATCTTTCGCCAGCAGGTGGTACCACCTGCGCGACCCAGAGCACGCCGCCGATCGCCAACGCAGCTTCCTTCACCAGGTCGACAAGAACCGGATGATGACGATGGTCCGTGTTCCGCTCCTGTGCACCATCGCGGCCGACGTCCACCAGCAGAGTCCGGACGAGCCGCTGCCGTACAGTCGCGCTGGTCTCTATCGGCGCTTCGTTGACGCCCTGCTACAGGGGCGGCAGACTTTCCCGTCCGTACGCAGCAAGGTGCGAGAACAATTGCGCGAGCTGAGCGCAGAGGCCGAGGCTTTCGGCGAGTCCCTGGTCAGCCGCCGCCGCGGGTGGCTAACGTTCCTCGCCGAGCAGCGGCTGGAATTGGATCGACAGCCGAGTGTGGGGCTGGTCAGGACATGGCTGGCTCGGCAGCACGTACAGATCCCGGACGAAATCACCGACCAGCACATACGCGAGGTCCTTGTAAGCACCGGACTCATCGTAAACCGCGGCGACAGTTTGGAGTTCACCCACCAAAGCATCGCCGAATACCTCCACGGCCGTGAGCGGGGCCGCTCAATGGAGCCGCAGACGTGGCTGGCCCGTGTACAGGCGACCGGACTGACCAGCACCGACATGTTCGAACTCGCGGCGTGGACGGAAGCGGGAAATGACCCGAATAGCATAATCCTCGAGCTGGCTGCCCCCGGACGCGATCGACAGTTTCCGCAGTTAACGGACCTCGCCGACTTGCTCGCTGACGGCGCTGCGACGATCGATGACGGGTCCTCCATCGCGGGAATCACCATGGCTGCGCTCGAGGATGCGGCAGTCCAGCCTCCGGCCACCTTGCAGGCCATCAACCAAGCCGCTCGAGCCGTGCTACAGCGAGCACCGGATCCCAGCCCCCTCATCGAGCTAATCAACAACCCGGAGACCCCTGAGCTAAAGCGCATCGAGGTGGCAACAGTGCTGCTCACCGACGGCGACCAGGACCACCGGCGACACGGGTTGGCAGTCTTGATGACTCTCGGACGCTCTGCGCGTCGTACGGCTGAAGAGCGTTTGCCAGCACTTCGAGCACTCGCCGATTCCGGCAACGGGGCGGAGCGGCGCAACGCCGTCCAGCACCTGGCTAGCCTGGTGGAAACCGGGCCAAGCGCCCGCCTCCGAGTCCACGCGGCGGCAGCCCTCATCAACCTGGGAGAGCCGGCCGAAGCACTTGCGGCCTTCGTCGGCCGGCTACGAAGCCCCGAGCCGGGCGCCAACGCGTTTGTCGCCTTGGATGCAGAAGTGGAGGCGTTCAGTGCCATGGTCCAGGCGTGGGTTGCGACCGAGGGTGGCGAGCCGAATCCCGACCCACGTCAGAGTCGGCAGCGTATTCCGGCAGCAGCGTGGTCGACGCCGCAACACCTCGACGAGGCCGCGGAATCGGCGAAGGTCGACGTGATGCGTGCCCTCGTCCAGGGCCTATCGATGCTGTCCGGGCGGGTTGCGCCGGAACGATTGGAAGCCGCGGCCACTGCCCTCATCCACGACCGATCTGTCGACTGGTCCATTCGAAGCCAACTGGCCGATGCCCTCTACGCATCGGGGCAGAGTCACAGATTTCTCGACGACCTTCTCAACGACACTAGTGTGGCGGTGACGCGTCGCCTGGTCGTCTGGTACCCGCGACGGCACAGCCAGGACCCGGCTGGCGCCGATTCCACGCTACGCTCGATAGTGCGCAATGAACGGGCTGGCCTGGCGGACCGTCGCTGCGCTTTGGACATTCTTGGCAATCGTGGTGGTCCCACCGGGTCCGCTTTCCTCGCCCTGGCGGCACGGGATCCAACTCTGCCGCCGACCGTGCGGGTGGAGGCCGCGACGGTGCTTGGTCGTCGCCGAAGGCACCGCACAGAGTCGTTGGAGATTTTGGATGAGTTGTCCAAGGACCAGGCCATCGGACTCCGGTGGCGGTGGGCCGCTCGGGTCAGCGAACTGGGTGTCATTCTGGAACAGATGACGACGTATCTCGTCTCTGGCGCCACCCTCGATAACAGGTTCCAAGAACTGATTCGGGAGCCCGTCGAGCGCGTATTGGCCCGGCTCATGCCTTGGATGCGTCGCGGACGAACGTAACAGCGCGGTTCCACAGGTCATCGCCGACGCCGTGCGCCATGGTCAGAGGCCGCCGGCACCACCCCGACTCCGCATCATCGCGACATGCTGTCTCGTGCCCCCACCAGCCCATTGTGGCGAGGATCGTCAGGACCAGCAGCCGGGGCACACGACGAAAGACCTGTGTCCGTGACGCCCAGCGAGTGAGGCCAGACGTCAACCGTCGAGTACCCACAACCGCCATATCCCCGAACTCAAATAAAAACCCTGGTGGACGAGCTCGCACGGTTCGGAATGGCAGGACCGCCGTCACCTGTAGCACCAGCGCAATGATGCAGGCGGCAATCGTGAATCCACTGACCAGCCGTACGGCAATATGGGTTACTACCCACGGAGCGAGCCGTGTGATGATCCAGCGCATCATGCGGTACGCAGTCAATAGCGTGAGCAGGAGGAAGACGTAACGGCGGTAGTCCTCGGCGGTGCGGGTCGTTAGCCAGTCGAGAATCTGCCCGGCTGCGGCCTCAATCATCGTCGTCCTGCTGTGCCGGCGGAACGTCAGCTAGCGCGACGACCTCGGCGTCGAAGGCATACAGTTCAATCGCGTCGGCACGGACACGCTCTGGCAGAACTCCTTCCCGAAGCCGCTCCTCAAGGTGCCTGGAATCATCCCACCAGGTTCCGGCCAACGCGGTCGTGACCGCGTCGCGAACCAGCCCCGGGACCACCGTCATCACATCAACCAGACTGGACGCCACCACGAGCCGCGCGTCGTGGACCCGCCATTGACAGGACAGGGTGATGCCCGCGGTGACACCGCTCGACCGGCTGGTCACGTCGAGATGCCGGACGTAATGGTGAGGCGCGACATCGATCACGTAGAGCCGCCGCGGCGCGAGCATCCACAGCTCACCGATCGTGAACCCGCCCTCAGGCGCGTAGAGGTGGTCGTGTCGGCTAAGGTAAACGTGCACCGCCCCCGGAACCGGCCGCGTCCTTCGCCACGGAAACCGTGCGAGTTCCTCGATGTGCAGGACCGGATTGGCCTCCTCTGCGGGGAGCAACATCGCCTTGCCGATCAGTACCGACCGGCAAGGTAGTCCCATGCCGAGCGTTCGCCAAAGGCGACATCGTGCCCGCCACTACCGGCCGGTGGCTTGGCCCCGTTGACGGCAGCTGAGAAGAGGAGCGGGAAAGCCGCGCCCATGACGGCGACCTGGAGGGCCGATTGATCCCTCTCCCAGCCGAACAGGACAGCTCCGGCACCGAGTGCGACCTGAATCAGGGACGCTACAAGCTCCCAGCCCCGAGGGGGTCGACCCTGGCGGATCGCTGGGAGAGTCCGGATAAGCTCGGCCAGCAGTGCACCGATCCAGCCGATCGCCATTGTCGACAGCAATCCGTGAACCATCAAGCCTCCAAGCACATAGCGAGCGAGGAGCAGCATACAGCTCAGTCGATGCGCGGAGAGCCCGCGATGGGCGGCTATGTCCTCGCGACCCGGTCGGGGTCCTCGATCCGATCGTCCGTCGACGTTCACACTGAAGGACGACCCGCATGGAGATCCGGATCCGGTTCTTCGTCAAGCCGGCTGTTTCCGTCGCGTTTCTGATACCAGCCTGGAGGGTTTGTTTACTTGCGACCGAGGAGAGTGCAGGGTGCTCCTCCGAGCAGTGTGGCGAAACACCGCGTCGATGGCGCTGGGAAGCCGGCCTCAGGTGACGCTGGTGGCCGAGGTACGTCCGCGGTGGACGACTCGGATCGTGCGACAGACGGGACTGCGTAGATTTCCGTGTTTGACCTGGGTGTGGTCCGTTGGACAGGACGTTGATCCTGTCCGGGAAGGACCACGTCATGGCAGACAAGAAGAAAGCTGTTCAGCTTCCCCAGCCGACGGCGGCGGAGGTGGAGTTCGCGCAGCAGCTGGTCGAGCGGGCCAAGGCCGACGGCGTCTCGTTGGTCGGCCCGGGTGGCCTGTTGGCGGGGATCACCCGCACCGTCCTGGAGTCAGCGCTCGATGCTGAACTGGATGCCCACCTTGACGAGGCCGGCGTCGACGAGGAGTCGGGTCGGCGGGCCAACGTCCGTAACGGGCACGGGGCGAAGACGGTACAGACCGAGGTCGGGCCGGTGCGGATCCAGGTCCCGCGGGACCGGGCGGGGTCGTTCACGCCGCGGATCGTCCCGAAGCACACCCGCCGGTTGGACGGGTTCAACGAGGCGATCCTGTCGCTGTATGCCAAAGGGTTGACCACCGGGGAGATCTCGGCGCATCTGGCGGATGTGTATGACGCCGACGTGTCTCGGGAGTTGATCAGCCGGGTCACCGACAGCGTGGTAGACGAGATGGAGGCTTGGCGGCAGCGGCCCCTCGACAAGATCTATCCGGTGGTGTTCATCGACGCGCTGGTGATGAAGATCCGCCAAGGGCAGGTCGCGAACCGGCCCGTCTACGTCGTGGTCGGGATCAGCCTCGACGGCGAACGCGACGTGCTCGGTATGTGGGCCGGGACCGGCGGGGAGGGCGCCAAGCAGTGGGCCGGCTACCTCACCGAACTACGTAACCGCGGTGTCGAGGACGTGTTCATGGTCTGCTCCGACGGACTCAAGGGCATGACCGACGCGATCGAACAGGTGTGGCCGCAGGCGGTGCACCAGCAGTGCGTCGTGCACCTCGTGCGGGCCAGCCTGCGTTACACGAATCGCAAGGACTGGCAGAAGATCACCCCCGCGTTGCGGGACATCTACACCGCCCCCACCGTGGCCGCCGCCGAGGCCCGGTTCGAGGAGTTCGCCACCCAGTTCGGTGACCAGTACCCCGCCGTGATCCGGCTCTGGCGCACCTCCTGGCCACAGTTCGTGCCGTTCCTCGACTACGACCACGAGGTCCGCAAAGTCCTCTACACCACCAACATCATCGAGAGCCTCAACGCGCGGTTCCGTCAGGCCGCCCGCCGGCGCGGGCACTTCCCGACCGAGCAGGCCGCGATGAAGGTCCTCTACCTCGTCGTCCAGCAGAAACGTAAGGGCGGTGGAGCATCACCGGCCGGGTCTACGGTTGGGCCAAGGCCCTCAACGCCCTGATCCTCACCTACGGCGACCGGATCACCATCTAACAACATCGATCACACCACAGGCCCAAACACGGAAATCGACACACTCCCTTTCAGTCACGCGGCCTGACTGGCCGGTGGGGTCATGATGGTCTCGTACTCGATAGGGGTCAACCGGGACAGGGATCGTTGGCGTCGGCGGCGGTGGTAGGTCCGTTCGACCCAGGTCACGATCGCGGTCCTCAGCTGCTGCCGGGTCGTCCAGGTTCGGCGGTCGAGGACGTTGTTCTGCAGCAGGCCGAAGAACGATTCCATGGCGGCGTTGTCGCCGGCGGCGCCGACTCTGCCCATCGACCCGGCCAGGTGGTGCTGGTTGAGGGCATGGACGAATTTCCGGCTGCGGAATTGTGACCCGCGGTCGGTGTGCAGCACGCAGCCGGCCACGTCACCACGGCGGGCTACGGCGTTGTGCAGGGCGTTGACGGCCAGGCGGGACTTCATCCGTGAGTCGATGGAGTAGCCGACGATCCGGTGGGACCACACGTCCTTGATCGCGCACAGGTAGAGCTTGCCCTCACCGGTTCGGTGTTCGGTGATGTCGGCCAGCCACAACCGGTTCGGGCCGTCCGCGGTGAAGTTGCGGCGTACCAGATCGTCGTGCACCGGCGGACCGACCTTGCCGCCCTTGCCCCGACGCTTGCGCTTGCTGAACGCGCTGAACCAGCCCATGCCCGAGCAGATCCTCCAGGCGGTGCGCTCGACCATCGGCTGGCCGGCAGCGCGGGCCTCGTCGGCCAGGAACCGGTAGCCGAACTCCGGGTCGTCGCGGTGGGCGTCGAACAACGCGTCCGCCCGATACGCCTGCGCCAGTTCGGCGTCAGTGACTCGGTCGGCACGCCACCGGTAGTAGGGCTGACGAGCGATGTTCAATACCCGGCACGTCACCGCCACGCCGATCCCGTCGGCGGCCAGCTCGCTCACGAGCGGGTAGAGCCTTTTCCCGGCAGGTTCGCCTGCGACAGGTAGGCTGCGGCCCGGCGCAGGACCTCGTTCTCCTGCTCCAGCAGCTTGATCCGCTTACGGGCCTCACGCAGCTCGGCCGACTCGCTGCCACTGACGCCAGGCTTGGTCCCGGCATCGACGTCGGCTTGGCGCAGCCACTTGAACAACGTCATCGGGTGGACGCCGAAGTCCTTCGCGATCTGCTCGACCGTCACACCCGGATCACGATCACGGGCCACCCGCACGACGTCATCACGGAACTCACGAGGGTAGGGCTTGGGCACAGCGACATCCTTCCAGCCCGCCCACGGGGCAAGCCATCTCAGATGTCACCTATCGGTGCAGCAGACCCGTCAACGCGGTCTTGTACGTGGTGCGGTCCGGGTGCCCGTGGCGGTACCTGCCTGCTGACCTGCCGCCTTGGCAGACGGTGTACTGGTACTTCACTCGGTGGGAAGAAGCCGGGGTGACGGAGAAACTTCTGGCCGCGCTGCGAGTAAGGGCGCGGGTGCAGCAGGGCCGAACCTCGGAGCCGTCGGCGGGGATCATCGACTTCCAGACGGTGAAGGGTGCCGACACCGTCGGCCGGGACAGCCGGGGCTACGACGCGGGCAAGAAGGTCAACGGTCGGAAGCGGTTCATCATCACCGATTCCTTGGGATTGCTGGTCACCGTGACCGTGCTCGCCGCGAGCTGGCAGGACCGCGACGGCGCCAAGACCGCACTGCTCAGCGCCTACATGGCCGCCCCGATCCGGCACGTCTTCGCCGACCAGGGCTTCGCCGGCCGCCTGGTCGAATGGACGCGCGACACCCTGCGCACCACGCTCGAGATCGTCCGCAAACCCGCCGACCAGCGTGGCTTCGCCGTCCACCCACGCCGGTGGGTCGTGGAACGCACCCTGGCATGGCTCACCGCCTGCCGCCGGCTGGCCCGTGACTACGAGCGCGCCACCCCGCCGTCTCCGAAGCCCTCATCCGCTGGGCCGCCATCGCCGGCATCACCCGCCGCATCACCCGCGGCCAACCCGCACGCCGCCAAGCCCGTCGCACCTTCACCTGGACCTGATCAACCCCATCTCAAACACGCTCTGAGAGCTTGTCGGGCGTAGTGGCTGATCTTGGCGGTGGCTTGATGGCGCCGTCGGACGATGGACCAGGCGATGACGTCGCCGACGCGTCGGGCGGGTTCGATGATCAGGGCGTGGAACAGCCGTCGGAGTTCGTTGACAGTGATCGGGATCAGGCCGTCCGGGGTGGTGGCGTTGGCCGCTGCGGCGGCGGCGAGGAACGCGTGGGCGGCGATGACGAGGGTGGTCCACCGGTGCCAGGCCCGCCAGCGGCGGTGTTGGTGCTGGTCCAGGCCGAGGCCAGTTTTGGTGGCACCAGAGCACACCGAAGGCCATTGATCAGGCGAGCCAGGTCAATGGCCTTCTTCCGTGCGGCGGGCCCGGGCACGGCGCTTGCCCTCGTGCATCGCCTGGACGCCGGCGACCGGGGTCGTGTGTCACCGACTCCAGGTCCGTCCAGTCGACCGGGAACGACACCGGCACCCCCGGTCGCAGGCGTGGGCAGTACGCGGCCACCACCGTGGCGCCGCCGGCCCGGGTCGAGTCGACGAACACCTTCCTCTCCCGGTCCTCACGGATGAAGGCGGTGTGGCCAGCGCCGGATCCAGCCGCTCGGCGCGGGCGGTCAGGGCCAGGGCCCGGGTCACGGCGGCCAGGTTGTCGGCGGCATCGCCGTGTCGCTATGCGTCCACGGGGCCACCTCCAATCGGTTGCAGGGCAACGAAAACGGCCCGGCGGCTGTGAGAGATGCGACCTCTCACAGCGCCGGGGCGCTGATCTTTCGGTGCTGCTGTCCGCGCCGTGTGTGTCGCCTACACGCGGTGCGGGGTGCTGCCCTACCGGGACAGGCGGGAGACGCGGTGCGCCAGGTAGTCGGCCACGTTCGCGCGGAACGCGGTGGTGGCTTCGTCAGTCAGTGGCCGGGGCCGGGTCGCGGTGGGGCGGCGGGTGATCGTCGGGGCGGTCATGGTTCCTCCGCCCTGGGCAGTGGCAGACGGCCGAACCGCCCGGACATGGGTGGGCCGATCTCCTGGCGGCAAACAAGATCGGCCCACTCATGACCGGGCGGGGTCGGGGGCGCACGACGGGTTGCCGGTCGTCGCTGTGCGCGGGGGTTCGCCCCGACGGTGGATGTTGACGACCGCGGTGCGGCCGAAGTGGCGGACGTCAGGAAGCATGTAGGAGCAGAGCGGCGCGACGGCGATCGCTTGGCGTCTGCTGGTGGTGAAGGCGCAGGCCACAGTCCAGCCCACGGCAGGTGCGTCGATCAGGCGCACCCGCCGAGCCGGCGTCACTCGGTGCCCTGCCGGCGCAGCGACCACGTGGTTTCTCGACCCCCTCACCTGAGATGCAGTCGTGCGGGACTCGCCCGGCTATGCCAGCATGGGCCGCATGAGGTCAATCAAAATAGGGCTCTTCGCAGTGTTGAGTTCCGCGCTCTTCGCCAGTTCCATTGCGCTCTCGCCGACCGCCCAGGCATCCACCCAGTCGGCGTCGTGCGCCGGCACCCATGTCGCCAACAGAACGGTCAGCAATGCCGCTGGCACCGTAATCGGTCGCGTCGGTATTTACCGAGACGGCAATTACGCGTGCGCCATCGGCGTCAAGGCCGGAGGGGTCTACGGCGTGCCCACCTACACCTCCCTGATCGTCTACTCGCAGAGCGGAGCAGACAGCGGCTCGGATTCGGGGCAGTTCCTATACCAGACCAATGCGATCCGGGTCTACGCACCCGCCCACTACATCTTGGTCGACCTGCTTGTCACCACGAACACGGGCGCGCAGCGGCGTGTTCGGGACACGGTGTACTTCTAGAGCCGCGTGGATGTAGGCCACCACCTATCCCACAAGAGCATCCCACAGCCTCCGGTGAGTGCAGCCGGCGTACTCGGCGAGGGTGGCGACGGACGGCCAAGCGTTGCCGTCGTTGCTGGCGTGAGCGGCGATGGCGATAGCGCCCTGGTGTCCGGCCTGCCCGCACGCTGACGACCCTGCACGGGACGGCGAACCTGGTTGCCGACCCCGGCAAATGGGGGTTTTCGGGGGGCGGTTCAAAACCCCATAGACAAACTTAAAGCCCTGACCAGCGGAAAAGCTGGTCAGGGCTTTGTCTGTCGGGACGGCCGGATTCGAACCGACGACCCCTTGACCCCCAGTCAAGTGCGCTACCAAGCTGCGCCACGTCCCGCCCTCGCGAGGTTTCCCCTGCGACAGCCGGTACAGCTTAGCGCAGCACCCGCCGCCCGTCCGCACAGGCCCCACCGGGCTCAACTCGGCACTGAACCACCACACACCCCCTACAGCGTCCTAGGAGGGTGGGGTGAAGAAATGCCGGATGGACAAGGCGCGTCCATCCGGCATTTTCCGTGCGAGCAGCGTCAGCCGTGCGCCTTGCCCCGACCGCCGGGGCCGAGCTTCTTGCGGGGGCGGACGGAGATTTCGATGGGGCTGCCCTCGTACCCGAATTCCTCGCGGAGCTTGCGCTCGACGAAGCGCTGGTAGCCGGCGTCCAGCGGCCCGGTGGTGAAGAGAACGAACCGTGGCGGCGCCACCCCGGCCTGGGTGGCGAACAGGATGCGCGGCGCGCGTCCACCGCGTACCGGGTGCGGGGTGGCCTGCACCAGCGCGGTCAACCACTGGTTGAGGTGCGCGGTCGGCACCCGGGTCTCCCAGCTGGCGAGCGCCTTGTTCAGCGCCGGGGCCAGCTTGTCGACCGCCCGGCCGGTCATCGCCGACAGGTTCAGTCGGATCGCCCAGGGGATGCGGCGCAACTCCCGGTCGATCTCCTTGTCCAGGTAGTACCGGCGGTCGGCGTCGACCAGGTCCCACTTGTTGAACGCGATGACGAGCGCCCGGCCGGCCTCGGTCACCATCGACAGGATCCGCTGGTCCTGTTCGCTGATGGGCTCGCTGGCGTCCAGCAGGACGACTGCCACCTCGGCGGCGTCGATGGCCCCCGCGGTACGCAGGCTCGCGTAGTACTCGGTGCCACTGGCCTTGCCGACCCGCTTGCGCAGCCCGGCGGTGTCCACGAGCTGCCAGGTCTGGCCGCCGATCTCGACCAGGCTGTCCACCGGGTCGACTGTGGTGCCGGCGACCGAGTCGACGACCGCCCGGTCTTCACCGGAGAACCGGTTGAGCAGGCTGGACTTGCCCACGTTCGGGCGGCCGACCAGCGCCACTCGACGCGGCCCGCGCGGCCGGTTCTCCACGATCGCCGGCGCCTCGGGCAGCGCGGCGAGGATGGCATCCAGCAGGTCGCCGGAGCCGCGCCCGTGCAGCGCGGAGACGGGGAACGGCTCGCCGAGGCCGAGTGACCACAGCGACGTGGCCTCCATCTCGATGGAGGTGTTGTCCGCCTTGTTGGCCACCAGGATCACCGGCTTGGCGCTGCGGCGCAGCATCTTCACCGCTGCCTCGTCCACGTCGGTGGAGCCCACCATCGCGTCGACCACGAACAGCACCACGTCGGCGGTGACCACAGCGATCTCGGCCTGCGCCGCGATGGCCGCAGCGCGGTCCTTCGCGTCGGGCTCCCAACCGCCGGTGTCCACCACTGTGAACGCCCGTCCGTTCCACTGCGCGTCGTACGGCACCCGGTCCCGGGTCACCCCGGGGACGTCCTCGACGACCGCCTGTCGGCGACCGATGATCCGGTTGACAAGCGTGGACTTGCCCACGTTGGGGCGGCCGACGACTGCCACCACCGGCTGCGGGCCGGTGGGTTCCTCGACGGCGACCTCGGGCTCACGCAGTTCGACCCAGCCCGCGCCGTCGCTACTCATGCCACACCCCGCTCGGCGAGCAGGTCACGCAGCCGCACGACAACCTCGTCGATACCCAACTCGGTCGTGTCCAGCACGACGGCGTCCGGCGCCTGCGCCAACGGGTTGACCTTGCGGGTCGAGTCGAGCCGGTCCCGGCGCGCCAGGTCGGCGGCGGTGGCCGCCACGTCTGCGGCGTCCTCGGCGCTCCGCCGGGCAGCACGGGCCGCCTCGGAGGCGGTCAGGAAGACCTTCAAGTCGGCGTCCGGCGCCACGACCGAGCCGATGTCGCGGCCCTCGACCACCATCCGGCCGGCGTTGACGATCATTTCGCGCTGCCGGGCGACAAGCAGCTCACGGACCGCCGGCACCGCGGCCACGGCGGAAACCGCCCAGGTCACCTCGGCGCCACGGATGTCCGTGTCGACGCTCACGCCGTCGACCGTCACGCCGTACCCCTGGGGGTCGGTGCCGATGCGCAGGTCCACCTCGCCGGCGACCTTGGCCACCGACGCGGCGTCGGTGAGATCCACGCCGGAGCGCAGCACGGCCCAGGTGACCGCCCGGTACATGGCACCCGTGTCCAGGTAACGCGCACCGATGCCGGCGGCGAGCCGCCTCGACACGGTCGACTTACCCGAACCGGACGGCCCGTCCACAGCGACCACACATCGCCCGGTCCGTACGTTTTCCTCCACCGTGTCCTCCTCAGCCCGTACCTCACGGACGCCCGGTGATTCGGCGCCGCAAGCGGTTGTCAATCGTCATCAATCATCCCGGGCCCTCTGAAGGGCCCGCGCGCGAAGCCGCCGGAGGCGACCCACGCCACCCGCGCGGCCGCGTCCCGGCCGTCACGCAGCCTACCGGCTGCCGTACCCCGAACCCGGGGGTCAGTCACCCACCGCCTTGAACAGGGCGGCGACCTCCGCGTTGGTCAGGCGCCGGAGACGCCCGGTGCGCAGGTCGCCCAACCGGATCGGCCCGATCGAGGTACGCACCAGCCGGGTGACCGGGTGCCCGACCTCGTCCATCAACCGCCGGACGATGTGTTTGCGGCCCTCGTGCAGGCTCAGCTCCACCTGGGCGCTCTTGCCCAGGGTGCCCACCACCTTGAACGAGTCGACAGTGACCGGCCCGTCCTCCAGCTCGACGCCCGCGAGGAGCCGCTTGCTCAGGTTGCGCGGGATCGGCCCGACCACCTCGGCCAGGTAGGTCTTCAGCACCTCGTACGACGGGTGCATGAGCTTGTGTGCGAGGTTGCCGTCGTTGGTGAGCAGCAGCAACCCCTCGCTGTCCGCGTCGAGCCGCCCCACGTGGTAGACCCGCTGCTCCACCCGGTTGCCGATGAACTCGGCCAGCTCGTTGCGGCCCTTGTCGTCCGCCATGGTGGTGACCACCCCGCGCGGCTTGTTCATCGCCACGTAGACCAGGCGGATGTCGACCTGGAGGCGCTCGCCGTCCACGTGGATCACGGCGGTGGCCGGGTCGACCTTGTCGCCGAGCTTGGCGACCCGCCCGTCGACAGTGACGCGGCGGCGGAAGATCAGGTCCTCGCAGGCACGCCGGGAGCCCACGCCGGCGGCGGCGAGCACCTTCTGCAGGCGCTCCGCCCCGTCGTACACGGGGGCGTCGGGTTTGGGGGAACGGTTATCGGGTCGCATCAGCAAGCTCTTCTACGTCGTCGGGCAGGAAGGGGGCAAGGGGCGGCAGCTCGTCGACGGTGTTCAGCCCGAGCTTCTCCAGGAACAGCGTGGTCGTCCGGTAGAGGAACGCCCCGCTGTCCGGTTCGGTGCCGCACTCCTCGACCAGGCCGCGGGTGACAAGCGTACGGATCACGCCGTCGCAGTTGACACCCCGGATGGCCGAGATCCGCGACCGGGTCACCGGCTGCTTGTAGGCGACAACGGCCAGAGTCTCCAAGGCCGCCTGGGTCAGTCGCACGGACTGCCCGTCCAGGACGAACCGCTCGACGTACGTAGCGTATTCCGGCCGCGTGTACAACCGCCAACCGCCGGCCGCCCGACGCAGCTCGAACCCGTGCCCCGCAGCCGTGTAGCCGGCGGCGATCTCGTCGAGCATCGGCCCGATCCGCTCGGCCGGCTGCTCCAGCACCTGCGCCAGGACCAGCTCACTGACAGGCTCGTCCACCACCAGCAGGATCGCCTCCAGCGCGCCGCGCAGCTCGGCGTCGGACAACTCCGGCGCAGGCTGCGTGACAGTCGTCACCCGCCGCCGCCCCGCCAGGCCGTCCCGCCGGGGTACGCCCCGACCACCGCCCAACTCCCCCACGCCAGCGTCAGGTTCATCCGAGATCTTGGAGGATTCCGGCCCCTCCAGGGGCAGTTCGCTTCCAAGATCTCGCGGGGTCATGGGCGCGGCGGTGACGGGTTCGGGTCGGTCGCTGTCGGGTGTTTCGCCGACTTCGGCGGGGTCGAGGGCGTCGCCGGAAGACTCGACCAGATCGGATGTGTCGCGGGACTCGGTGAGATCGGACTCGACGGAGGGCTCGGCGGAGGCGGACTCGTCCCGGGACTCGGTCACTTCGGCGGTGGGTCGGCGAGGGCGGTCCCATGGGGGGATCCAGGCGGCGGCCTGGTCGGCCAGGGAGTCCCGACGCTGCTCGTCACTCATTGCGCTCGCCCTCCGTCGTTCCCGTCCGGTCCACTCCCCCGGCCTCACCCGCCCGCCCCAGCTCCTGCACGGGACCGGGCACCCGCTCGGCACCGGGCACCGGCACGGAAGCGGGCTCCCCGTCGGCAGCGAACTCCGGCAGGGGAGCGGGCTCCCCCTCGGCAGCGGGCAACGGCACCGGCACGGCAGCCGAATCGGGGTCGGCGGGGGTGCCGGCGTACTCGTCGACGTGCAGCTCGGTCTCGCCGTCGACAGGGCCGGTCCAGCGCACCGTCAGCTCCTCAAGGGCCTGCTCCTGGACGAAGGACACCAGTCCCTCCCGGTAGAGCTCCAGCAACGCCAGGAACCGCGCCACCACCTCCAGGGTCGCCTCGCAGTCGGCGCAGAGCAGCGAGAACGTCGCAATGCCGGCCCGGCGCAGCCGGGAGGCGAGGATCGCCGCGTGTTCACGGACGCTGACGCGGACCATGTGCACGTGGGCGATGGACACCTCCGGCACGGGCTTCGGGGTCATCGCCTTGACGGCCAGCTTCAAAAGCCGCTGCGGGCCGATGCCGAGCACCAGGTCGGGCAACGCCTCGGCGTACCGGGGCTCCAGGCTGACCGCCCGCGGATACCGCCGGCCGCCCACCGCCTCCAACTCGGCGATGTGCGCCGCCGCCTCCTTGTACGCCTTGTACTGCAGAAGCCGGGCGAAGAGCAGGTCCCGGGCCTCCAGCAGGGCGAGGTCGGCCTCGTCCTCGACCTCGGCGGAGGGCAGCAGCCGGGCCGCTTTCAGGTCGAGCAGGGTCGCGGCGATGAGCAGGAATTCGCTTGCCTCGTCGAGGTCCCACTTGTCGCCCATGGCCCGGATGTAGGCGATGAACTCGTCGGTGACCGTGTGCAGGGCCACCTCGGTGACGTCGAGCTTGTGTTTGCCGATGAGTTGCAGCAGCAGGTCGAACGGGCCGGTGAAGTTGGCCAGCCGGACGGTGAAGCCGGAGGACTCGGAAGCCTCCGCGGTGGGGAGCACACCGTCGACCTCGGCGGCCATCTCGGCGGCGACCGCCGGCGCGGTGGCCTCGTGCGGCCCGGCAGGCGGGTCGATGGGTGGCGCGGTCACCGGACGACCGTAGTGCACGAAGCGGGCACGGGGTGTTCCGGCTACCGCTCCGACTGGGCGGCGATCACCTCGCGGGCCAGCTGACGGTAGTTGCGCGCCCCGGACGAGGCTGGGTCCATCGTGGTGATGGGGGCACCGGCCACGGTGGACTCGGGGAACTTGACCGTCTTGGTGATGACCGTCTGGTAGACCTTGTCGCCGAACGCCTCAACGACCCGCTGCAACACCTGACGGCAGTGGGTGGTGCGGCTGTCGTACATGGTGGCGAGGATGCCTTCGAGTTCCAGGTCGAAGTTGAGCCGCTCACGCACCTTGTCGATGGTGTCGAGCAGCAGCGCCACACCGCGCAGGCTGAAGAACTCGCATTCGAGCGGGATGAGCACGCCGTGCGCGACGGTCAGCGCGTTGATCGCCAGCAGGCCGAGTGACGGCTGGCAGTCGATCAGGATGTAGTCGTACTCCTTGCGCACCGTGCGGAGCACCCGGGCGAGTGCCATCTCGCGCGCGACCTCGTTGACGAGCTGGATCTCGGCGGCGGAGAGGTCGATGTTTGCCGGCAGCAGGTGCAGACCCGCCACGTCGGTCTTGATGACGACGTCCTCGGCGATGATGTCGTCCTGCATGAGCAGGTTGTAGATCGACAGGTCGAGGTTGTGCGGGTTGACTCCCAACCCCACCGAGAGCGCGCCCTGCGGGTCGAAGTCGACGAGCAGGACCTTGCGGCCGTACTCGGCGAGCGCCGCGCCCAGGTTGATGGTGGTGGTGGTCTTGCCGACGCCGCCCTTCTGGTTGGCCATCGCGATGATGCGCGCCGGGCCGTGCCGATCGGTAGGCATCGGCTCGGGGATGGGCTTGCGCATCGTGTAGGCAGCCGGGTCCGCAGGACCCAGGTCCGCGCCGAGCGTGGCCTGCTGCTCGCGGAGCTCCGACGTCCAGGTCTCGGCACGGTCACCGTTGCCAGCCATGTCCTCGTTGCCCCCTCCCGACGACCCACCCGGCGTCGGAGCCGTCCGACGTCCTTCGCGGCGCCGCTGCGCACCCCGGTCGTATCGCTCCAGGAGGTCCGCGCCGATGCCGACTGTACGCCACCGACCAGCAGGGCGTTCGGCACCGGCCCGGCGTGTCGGGCCACCGCTGCCAGGGTTTCAGCCGAGGGCGCGCGGGTGGGCGGTGGCGTACACCTCGCGCAGTCGCTCGACGGTGACGAGCGTATAGACCTGGGTGGTGGTCACCGAGGCGTGCCCGAGCAGTTCCTGGACCACCCGCACGTCGGCGCCGCCGTCGAGCAGATGGGTGGCATACGAGTGGCGCAGGGTGTGCGGGGACACCGCCGCCGGCCCGTCGACAGGCAGGCCGGCGCGTCCGGCGGCGCGACGCAGGATCGCCCAGGCGCCCTGCCGCGACAGCGCTCCCCCACGTGCGTTGAGGAAGACCGCGGGGGTGCCCCGGCCTGCGGCGGCCAGGCCGGGGCGGGCGCGGACCAGGTAGGCGCGGACCGCTTCGACGGCGTACCCACCGATCGGCACCAGCCGCATCCGGCCTCCCTTGCCGCGCAGCAGCACAGTGCCCTCGTCGCTGTCGAGGTCGTCGATCGCGGCGCCGATCGCCTCGGAGATCCGCGCGCCGGTGCCGTACAGGAACTCCAGCAGCGCCCGGTCGCGCAGCGCGAGGGGCGCGTCGTCGCCGGTCGCGGTGACCGGGCCGGCGGTCTCCAGCAGCCGGACCACGTCGTCGACGGGCAGCGCGCGGGGCAGCCGGCGGGGCGGGGTGGGTGGGCGGACGTCGCGGCTGGGGTCGGCACCGGCCAGCCCTTCGCGCAGCGCGAAGCGGTGCAGGCCGCGAACGGCGCTGGCTGCGCGGGCGGCGGACGACACCGCCAGGGGCGGGTGCGCGTCGTCGCCGGCGCGCAGGCGGGCCAGATGCGCCTCGACCATCCCGGGGCCGACCGACGCGAGGTCGGCGACGCCGGCGGCGGCAAGCGTCGTGAGATAACGGTCCAGATCCCTGCGGTACGAGGCGAGGGTGTTCGCGGACAGGCCACGTTCCACTGTGAGGTGGTCGAGGTAGCCGCGCACGGCACGGCGCAGGGCCGGCGCGGGCTCGTCGCCCGCGCCGGCCCTGGCCGCGATGCCGGTCAGTACGCCACCGTTCTAGGCCAGCGCGTCGGCCAGCGGGAGCACGTCCATGCCGTGCGCCTCGGCGACCGGCCCGTAGGTGACCTTGCCGTCGTGGGTGTTGAGGCCCAGCGCCAGCGCCGGGTCGTTGCGCAGCGCCTCGCGCCAGCCGTTGTTCGCCAACTCCAGGGCGTACGGGAGGGTGACGTTCGTCAACGCGTACGTGCTGGTGTTCGGGACCGCGCCGGGCATGTTCGCGACACAGTAGAAGATCGACTCGTGCACCTTGTAGACCGGGTCGGCGTGCGTGGTCGGACGTGAGTCCTCGAAGCAGCCGCCCTGGTCGATGGCGATGTCGACGAGCACGCTGCCCGGCTTCATCCGGGAGACCAGCTCGTTGGAGATCAGGGTCGGGGCCTTCGCGCCGGGCACCAGCACCGCACCGATGACGAGGTCGGCGTCGAGCACGGCCCGCTCCACCTCGTACGCGTTGGAGGCGACGGTCTGCAGGTGCCCCCGGTAGATGGCGTCGGCCTGACGCAGCCGGGCCACGTTCTTGTCCAGCAGCAGCACCTCGGACTGCAGACCCAGCGCGATGGCGGCGGCGTTCATGCCGGAGACACCGGCGCCGATCACCACCGTCTTGGCCGCGTACACGCCGGAGACGCCACCGGGCAGCACACCCCGCCCGCCGCCGGTACGCATCATGTAGAAGGCGCCCACCTGCGGGGCGAGCCGGCCGGCGACCTCGGACATCGGCGCCAGCAGCGGCAGCGACCGGTCGGGCAGCTCGACGGTCTCGTACGCGATGCCGGTGACCCTGCGGTCGATGAGCGCGTCGGTGCACTCCTTGGAGGCGGCCAGGTGCAGGTAGGTGAAGAGCACCTGACCTTCGCGCATCCGGTGGTACTCCTCGGCGATCGGCTCCTTGACCTTGAGCACCAACTCGGCGGCGTCCCACACCTCGTCGGCGGTCGCCAGGATCTTCGCGCCCGCCGCCGCGAACTCGTCGTCGGTGATGCTGGAGCCGACTCCGGCGCCGGATTCGACGAAGACCTGGTGGCCGCTGCGGGTGAACTCGTTGACGCCCGCGGGCGTGATCGCCACGCGGTACTCGTGGTTCTTGACCTCGCGTGGGATTCCGACCTTCACGATGCAGACACCTCTCTTCGGGGCTGCGTCCCCCGACTGCTCGGTGCCGCAACGGCCCCATTGCCGCCACGGTCCACCGGTCCCGTCGGCGGCAGTCTAGGCGCGCCCGGCCCCACCGAAAGCCAGCAGTGTGGCATCCGGTGGTCGGGTGTCCTGACGGTGTGTCAGGGCACCCACCAGAGGCCGGCGGTGCCACCCCACCTCAGCCGTCAGGACAGTGTTCGTCATTATCGTCCCATCTGTCGGGCGCGCATGCGGACAGCGGCCGAGTGGATCACTAATGTGTCCGCCCATGACAACTCCTCCATACCAGCCCGGCTACGGTCCGGGCCTGTCCGACAAGAGCAAGGTCGTCGCGGGCATCCTCGGCATCCTGCTCGGCACCTTCGGTGCCGGTCGGTTCTACACCGGGCACACCAAGATCGCTGTGCTCCAGCTCGTGGTCAGCATCGTGACCTGCGGCGTCGGCGCGCTCTGGGGCGTCATCGACGGCATCATGATCCTGGTGAACGGCGGCACCGACGCACAGGGCCGCCCGCTGCGCGACTGACCCACCGCACCGACGTGAGAGGGGCCCCGCGGTAGACCGCGGGGCCCCTCTTCCGCGTACCCCCGGAAGGGTTTGCGGGGTCAGCGTGGCAGTGGCGTGTCCGCCCGGCGCAGCGCCGAGAAGCCGGTGTCCCGGGCGCGGGCCGCGGCCAGCAGACCGGCCACCGCGGACGCGTTGGTGATCTCGCCGGCCAGGACCATGCCGACCGCCTCGTCCAGGTCCATCCGGACGATCTGGAGGTCGGCCTCCTCGTCGCGGCGCTCGTGGCGCTCGTTCGCCGGCACGTCGGCCAACTCCCGGGCGAGGTAGACCCGGACCAGCTCGTTGGTGAACCCCGGAGAGCTGTGCAGGTCGACAAGCACGTCGATCCGCGCGGCCGTGAGGTCGGCCTCCTCGGCCAGCTCCCGCAACGCGGCGGCCGGCAGTTCCTCACCGGAGACGTCCATCAGCCCGGCCGGCAGCTCCCACAGGTGCCGCCCGACCGGGTGCCGGTACTGCCGGATCAGCACCACCTGGCCGGCGTCGTCGAGCGCCACCACCGCCACCGCGCCGACGTGCCGCACGATGTCCCGCAGCGCGGTCCCGCCGCCGGGCATCGTCACCTCCTCGGTGACCACGTCGAAGATGCGACCCCGGTAGTGCTCGTCGCGGGAGCGCACCTCGTAGCGGTGTTCGACGGCGCTCACGACGCCGACGCGGCCTTGGTCGCGGCGCCGTTGCGGGCGGCCTTGCGCGTCGTGGGGGCCTCCCCCGCCGGGTCCAGGTCGACAGGCAGCTGGTCGGCCTGCGAGTACGCCACAGCGGCCTTCACGAACGAGGCGAACAGCGGGTGCGGTCGGGTGGGGCGGCTCTTCAGCTCCGGGTGCGCCTGGGTGGCCACGAAGAACGGGTGCAGGCTCCGGTCCAGCTCGATGAACTCGACGAGCCGGCCGTCCGGCGACGTCCCGGAGATGCGCAGACCCGCCTTTGTCAGCGCGTCCCGGTAGGCGTTGTTGACCTCGTAGCGGTGCCGGTGCCGCTCGCTGACGTCCGTGCTGCCGTACGCCTCGGCGACGAGCGAGCCCTCGGTAAGCGTGGCCGGGTACGCCCCGAGCCGCATGGTGCCGCCCAGGTCGCCCTTGCCCGCGACGATGTCCTCCTGGTCGGCCATCGTGGCGATCACCGGGTGCGCGGCCTGCTCGTCGAACTCCAACGAGTTGGCCCCGTCCAGGCCAGCCAGGTGCCGGGCCACCTCGATGGTCATGCACTGCAGGCCGAGGCAGAGGCCGAGCAGCGGGATGCCGTTCTCGCGGGCGTACCGGGCGGTGCCGATCTTGCCCTCGATGCCGCGTACGCCGAACCCGCCCGGGATGAGGACGCCGTCCACTCCGGCCAGGGCCGCCGCGGCGCCGGCCGGGGTGACGCACTCGTCGCTGGGCACCCAGCGCAGCTGCACCCGGGCCCGGTGACCGAAGCCGGCCGCCCGGATCGCCTCGCTCACCGACAGGTACGCGTCGGGCAGGTCGACGTACTTGCCGACCACCGCGACGGTCACCGTGTGCCGGGGCCGGTGCACGCGCTCCAGCAGGTCGTCCCAGCTGGTCCAGTCCACGTCCCGGAACGAGAGGCCGAGCCGGCGCACCACGTACGCGTCGAGGCCCTCGCGGTGCAGCACCTTCGGGATGTCGTAGATGCTCGGCGCGTCCGGAGCGGCGACGACCGCTTCGGCGTCCACGTCGCAGTAGAGCGACAGCTTCTCCTTGAGCTTGACCGGGATCTCCCGGTCGCAGCGCAGCACGATGGCGTCCGGCTGGATGCCGATGTTGCGCAGCTGCGCCACGGAGTGCTGGGTCGGCTTGGTCTTCAGCTCACCCGAGGGCGCCAGGTAGGGCACCAGCGAGACGTGCAGGTAGAAGCAGTTGTCCCGGCCCAGGTCGTGGCGGACCTGGCGGATCGCCTCCAGGAACGGCAGCGACTCGATGTCGCCGACGGTGCCGCCGACCTCGGTGATCACCACGTCCGGCACGACGCCGTCGTCGTCCGGGTCGGCCATCGCGAGGATCCGCGACTTGATCTCGTTGGTGATGTGCGGGATGACCTGGACGGTGTCACCCAGGTATTCGCCGCGCCGCTCCTTGGCGATCACGTCGGAGTAGATCTGGCCGGTGGTGACGTTCGCCTTGCCGGACAGGGCCCGGTCCAGGAATCGCTCGTAGTGCCCGACGTCGAGGTCGGTCTCGGCGCCGTCCTCGGTGATGAAGACCTCGCCGTGCTGGAACGGGTTCATCGTTCCCGGGTCGACGTTGAGGTAGGGGTCGAGCTTCTGCATCACCACGCGCAGACCGCGCGCGGTCAGCAGATTGCCGAGGCTGGAGGCGGTGAGGCCCTTGCCCAGCGAGGAGGCGACGCCCCCGGTGACGAAAATGTGCCTGGTCGTCCGTGCTGATGGGGCCAAGGCCTGCTCCCGTGTCGTCTGTCGCGGTCATGCAGACCGCCGTGCTCGATCACCAAAGTGATCACGCGATCCACGGGATTCCACGGTAACACCTCTGCCGCGGGTAGTCGCAGGCCGCACCCCGAGCCCGACGCCGCCGGGTCACCACGACGACGCCAGGCGGTCAGGGCGCGGCAACTCCCGTCGATCCTCTGTCGGTTCGCGCCTGCGGCGTAGTGTCGCTCGGCACCCGCTGTGCGGGGGCCGCCGGCGGCGCCAGCGAGCCCTCTGCCGGGCGGTCGCCGGGCGGCGCGTCCTCTGCCGGGCGGTCGCCGGGCGGCGCGTCCTCTGCCAGGCGGTCGCCGGGCGGCCGTGCGTCGCCGCCGGCCCCGTCCGGGCCGGGATGCGCCGGACCGTCATCCGGCGCGGGTTGCGGCGGTCCCTCCTCCGGCGCGGGATGCGCCGGCCCGTCGTCCGGGGCGGGGTGCGCCGGACCGTCGTCCGGGACGGATGTGGGCGGCGGTGTGACGGACCGTGGTGGGCCGGCGGGCGGGGCGCTTATCGGCCGGGGGTGAACGGCCCCGAGAGGTCCTCCACCGCCGGTCGGGCCGTCGCTCCCGCCGGCCGGGCCGGCGCCGCCGGAGCCGCGATCGTCGTCGGCGCCGTCGTCACGGGTACGGCCCGTGCCGGGGCGGGTCCGGTCCGCGGCGTGCCCGAGGACCCGCAGCGACGCCAGCGCGGCCATCGGCACCACGAGGGCTGCGGCCGCGCCGGCCACGTCCAGCGCCGCGCCGTCGAGCAGGCCACCGAGCACCGCCGCGACAGCGGTGCCGGCAAGCGCGGCCCGTACCGCCGGGTAGATGCCGAACAGCCGCATCAGCCCACCCCAGGGCTGCATCAGGGCGAACCACACCACGAGCGCGCCGACCAGGGCCAGCACTGTCAACGGGCTGTTCACGAGCGTCTCGAAGTTCGCGGTGCTGGAGCGGTGCACGGTGAACCCGCCGGTGCCGTCGCCCACGGCGGACAGGAACCGGCCCAGGCTGCCGCGCTCGGCCGCCGGACGGCGCAGGTCCACCACGGCGAAGCCGATCCCGACGGCCAGGGCGGCCATGGCGGCCCACGCCAGGCGGCTGATGGTCAGCCAGCCACCGGTGCTGATCACCGCGGCAACGCTCAGGCCGGCCGTCAACGCGATGGCCCCGACCGGATCGGCGCCCAGGTACGGGCTGCCGACCACCACGACGGCGAGGCCACCCACGGCGACCATCACCGCCGGCCGCCAGCCCCGGTGCACGCGCTGGGCGAGCCAACCGCCGGTCAGCAGGGCACCGGCGAGGAACACTCCCAGCCCGACGGTGCTCAGTCCGGAGTACCGGCCGCCCTGCAACGCCGAGTAGCCCACCACGCCGTTGAGCTGGAGTCGGGCTCCGGTGAGCACGTCCAGCCCGACGACAAGCGTGGTGAGGCCGGCCACCGCGCCGAACGGGCCGAGCGTGTTCGCGTACCCGGGGGCGAACCGGACCGCCGCCGTGCCGCCGGCCACCAGCAGCGCCGTGACCCCCGCGAAGATCCACCCGGGGTGCTCGCCACGCCACCAGGGGACGGCGTCGGCGAGCAGCGCGGCCGGCACTGTCAGCGCCGCCGCGACAAGCAGCACCTCCACCACCGCCACGACCCGCGGTGACGCCGGGGTCGGGCCTGCCGGTCCGGCGTGCGGGCGGGCCCTGCGCAGCAACGGCAGCACCGCCAGGGCCAGCAGCACCTGCACCCCGGCGAGCAGCGTGAAGAACCTGCCGGACACGGTCCGCTGGGCGGCTGCCTCCCGATCGGCGTCGGCCGGAGCGTTGATCGCGGCGGTGAGGTCGCCGGTGCGTTCGCCAGTGCTGACGGCGGGCCGGCCGAGGAAGAGCCGCTCCGGCATCGGCCGGCCCAGAGCGGCGAGGGCCGTCGGCGCGAGGTCGACGAGTTGCAGGTAGCCGTCGCGGCCGGTGCTGGCCGAGGTGAGCCAGCCGCGTTCCCAGCCCGGCCCGTCGGCGACCGCCACGTGCAGCCGCGATGGCTGCTCGGTGTCGGAGATCCCGGCGACAAGCACCAGCGACTGCGGCGGCCGGGCGGCCAGCACCCGGGCCAACTGGGCGTCCGCCGCCCGTGCCTGCTCGGCACGCTCCGCCGCCTCGGCGCCGTCCACGGTGCCGAGGTCGACGATGCTCAGCACGCACGAGCCGAGCAGCGCGCTCGGATCGGCGGGCAGTCCCGCGGCGTACCTGTCGACCCGGCCGAACGGTCGGGCGGCGGCGACGGCCGCGCCCGGACCCACAGCGACCGAGCAGCGCACCGACTCCGACAGCGAGCCGGGCACCGCGCCCCAGGGCAGCCGCTGCTGGTTGTACTGGACCACGCTCTCCTGGTCGGGCAGGTTCGCGCCGATCCCGTCCGGTTGCTCCACTGTCACCCCGACGGGCGGGCAGCCACCGGCGGGCCGGCTGCCGTTCCACCCGGCGAAGCTGCCCGCTCCGAGCGTCAGCCAGCCGTCCACCGGGCAGGTGGGCCGGTGCGCCGAGCGCACCGACAGCGAGCCGATCGAGCCGTCCTGGGCCATCCGCCACAGCGTCGGGGTGCTCTCCGGGCTGACGTCCTCCCAGCGCAGCCCGGCGACGCCGACGACCACAACGAAGTCCGCCGTGCGCTGCGGAGCGCCCTGCGGCGGTCGGGCCGCCAGCGCGGTGACGCCCAGCGCCACCACGAGCACCGTCAACAGCGCGGGCGCGAGTCGGCGCAGCATCACCGATGTCCCGTCATCGGCGCGTCGGAGCCCGGAGCCGCCCGACCCGTGGGTTCCGCGGCCAGTTCGGCGTACAGGGCCGCCAGCACGGCAACAGTGTCCGCCTCGGTGGGCCACGTCGCGGCCCGCTCGGTGCCGCGCCGGGCCAGCTCGGCCCGCGCCTGCGGGTCGTCAAGCAGCGCGCGTACCGCCGCGTCGACCGCGTCGACGTCACCGGCGGGGACCAACGCGGCGGCGTCGCCGACCAGTTCCGGCAGGCCACCCACATCGGTGGCCACAAGGGGTACGCCGGCCCGCATCGCCTCCTGGGCGAAGAGCTGGCGGGCCTCCCAGTCGCTTGTCACCACCGCCAGGTCGGCGCCGGCGAGCAGGTCGGCCACGTCGGTGCGGTGCCCCAGCAGGGTCACCGGTGCGCGGGCCGCGGAGGTCCGGGCGGCCAGCGGCAGGTACGCCGGGCCGCTACCGGCGATCACCACGACCGGCGGCGGGGTACGCGTTCGCCAGCGGGCCGCCGCGTCGATGAGCACGTCGTAGCGCTTCTGCGGGTGCAGCCGGCCGACGGAGACGATCAGCGGCTGGTCCGGGCGTACGCCGAACTCGGCCCGCACGGCGGCGCGGCGGCGGCCCGGGGCGGGCAGTGTGGGGGCGGCGACCGGGGCGAGGCGGGCATCGGTGGCGCCCAGCGCGACGGCCCGCTGCACCAGGTCCGTGGAGGCACCGAGGGCCACCCGGGCGCCCCGGGCCACCACTCGCTCGACGAGGCGGGACACCCCGCCGCGCAGGCCACCGGCGAGCACCGCGTTGTGCCAGGTGACGACGAGCGGCGCGCTCGGGCGGGCCAGTACGGCGACGAGTCCGGCGCGCAGACCGTGCGCGTGCACCACGTCCACCCGGGCGGCGGTGAGCGCACGCCGCAGGGCGAGCACCGCGCGGGCGTCGGCCGGAGTGGGGCTGGCCGGGATCTCCACCGGCGCGAAGCCGGCGCCCACGCCGGTGAAGTCGAACTGCTCCTGGGTCGCCGCCGGCCCGCAGACCACTACTGTGGCGCCGCCCGCGACGAGCCCGCGTGCCAGCGAGCGGACGTGCTGGCCGACCCCGCCGGTGCTGGAGGCCAGCAGCAGCGCGACCGTTCCCGACCAGCCGGCGGGCAGGCTGGGCTCCGTCATCGCGACCCCCGTCGGTCCCCGTTTCCAACGCTCACCGAACCGCCGTCTCCTTCCCGTCGCCCCGCTCCGGGGGGATCGTGTCCGGCGTCGACGTGCCGGCCCGGTCCCGTGCTCCCCGTCGGCGGAGCCGACGCGCCACCCCGTGCAGCAGCGGCCGTACGTCCCGGCGGTCGACGAACCAGACCACGACAAGGAACACGACACCGACCAGGACTCCGGACAGCATGCCCTGACCGACTGCCGCGGCCATCGTCGGGGTGCCGTCGCCGGCCGACTGCAGCAGCCGGCTCAGGCCCAGCCCGGCGAGGGCGGCGAGCACCCCGGCCAGCACGCCGGCAGCTCCGGCGCGGGCCGCGCCCGCGAGCGCCGGACGGCCCGCGCTGCGCACTACCGCCGCGACCAGCAGTGCCCCGAGCAGCAGCATGCCGACCGAGTTGGCGGCCGTCACCGCGAGCACCCGGTCCTCCAGCGGCAGCAGCGCGCCGAGCAGCAGGACGGCGGCGGGGACGGCCAGCCAGCCGATCGCTGTGGCGATGGTCGCCGCGCGGGTCTCGCGCCGGGCATAGAGCGCCCGGGTGAGCACCGCGAACAGGCCGTAGCCGAGCAGGCCGGGCGCGAAGCCGATGATCGCGGCGGCGGCGGTCGGCGCGGTGGCGGCCGGGAAGAAGAAGTGCCCGACCGGCCCGGCGGTGCCGATCAGCGCGGCCGCTCCGAGGCAGCCGAAGAGCAGCACGCCACGGACCGCCGGGGCCAGGGTCGCCCGGTAGGCGTCCTCGTCGCCGGTGGCCTGGGAGGCGACCAGGGTCGGGTACGCCGCCACCGCGAGGGGCACTGCCAGCACCGCCCACGGCAGCAGGTAGACGGTCTGGGCCAGGTTGTAGACGCCCGGGTTGGTGGCCGCGCCGTAGGTGACCTGGTTCAGGCTGACGATCAGGGCGACCTGCTGGGAGGCGACGGCGACCGCGCCGGCCACCGCCAACCCGCCGATCCTGCTCCGCGCGTCGGTGGGGAACCCGAAGCCGGGGCGCAGCCCCAGTCGGAGCCGGCGGACCGGGATCAGCAGGGACAGCGACAGCACCACCACGCCGAGGGTGGTGCCCGCCGACAGCAGCAACTCGCCGTCGGCGCTGACGCCGCCGACGGTGGCCAGCCGGCCCTGGGTGGCGGTGAACGCCAGGTAGACGACGATCACGGTGAGGCTGGACAGCAGCGGGGCGAGGACCGGCCAGGCGAAGCGGCGGTGCGCCTGGAGCACACCGGTGAGCACGATGCCGATGCCGTACAGCGGCAGTTGCGGGGCGAAGACCCGCAACATCCGGGCGCCGCTCTGCTGCTGGGCCGCGGTGAGGCCGTCGCCGAGCGCCCCGATCAGCGGCCCGGCGAACAGCACCACGAGCAGCGCGAGCGGCACCAGCAGGGCAAGCGTCCAGCTCAGCAACGCGCCGGTGGTCCGTGCCACAGCCGTCCGGTCGCCGGCCTCGACCGCCCCCGCGAGCAGCGGCACGACAAGGCTGGCCAGCGCCCCACCGGCGACGATCTCGAAGATGAAGTTCGGCACCGCGTTTGCCACCACGTAGGCGCCGCCGAGGTCGGTGGGGGCCAGGCTCCAGGTGAACACGGCGGTACGGCCGAAGCCGGCGAGCCGGCTGAGCACGGTGAGGACGGCGATGAGCGCGGCTGCCCCGGCCAGCCGGCCGGCGCCGGCGAGGGGTGCCGGTCTGGTCACGTCAGTCGGCGCGCCGGCCCAGTGCGTCGAGCTCCCGCAGCCCCGGCGTCCGCTGGATCACCGACGTGAAGCTGACCTTCTCGCTGGCGGCGGTGAGACCGGCGAGCACGGCCAGCAGTCCGGCACGGCCGAGCGGGCCGGTACGCGCGGCGAGCGCGACACCGAGCAACGCGCCGAGCGCGTTGGCGCCGCTGTCGCCGAGCATCACGTCCTCGGCGAGGTCGTCGCGGAGCAGGCCGGCGGCGGCACCTGCCGCGCCCGAGGCGATGCCGCCGTGCGGGCCACCGGTCAGTGGCGCGGCGAGCAGCAGCCCGGACTTGAGAGCCCGTCCTGGCCGCAGGTCGAGCAGGTTGAGCAGGTTGGCCGTGCCGGCGATCACACCGGCGCCGAGCAGCACGTCGACGCCCCTGCCGAACACACCGTGGCGCTGCCGGCGCGGATGCGCGGCGACCCGGGGGTCGGCGGCGAGCAACGCGGCGGCCCCAAGGCCTGCGGCGCCCACCCCGACGACCTTGACCATGCCTGCGGTGACCCGCCCCTCGCGCAGCGCGGCGAGGTGGCCGGCGAAGCCCTTTGCGGCCTTCTGCTCCGGCCGCGAACCCACCACGTCGTCGTAGAGCCCGACGCCACCCGCGCCGAGACCGGCGACCAGGGCGGCGCCGCCGGAGGCGGCGCTTGTGGCACCGAACGCGCCCACTGCGGACGCACCTGCCGCGAGCGCCGGCCCGGCGGCCAGGGTCACCGTCCGGCCCCGGAAGTTGGTGCGCTCCAGCGCGGGCCCGACCGGCGCGGTGCGCACCTCCCGCAGCGCGTACCGGGCGGCGGCGGCACCGGCACCGGCGATCAGCAGCCGGCCCAACGCCTTCACGCCACCACCCCGCTGCGCTCGGCAGCGGCGTCGGCCACCGCAGTACTCCGCCTCGGGTTCACGCGCTGCGCTCGGTCACGCACCACCTCGACGGTTACGGACATGCGGGTACGTCGTTCGCTCACTGGGGCAGTCTAGGCAACAGGCCGGAGGTGGCGTTGTCGCCGACGCCGTACTGGCCGGCCTTCTTCTCGGTGAGCTGCTCCGCCAGGGCGAGGCTGCTCACGAACTGGCCCTGCACCGTGTTGGCGTTGTCGACCGTGGAGATGGTCTGCGACAGCACCGGGTCGCCGCGCACCACTGCCACGACGTTGCCACCGGCGGAGCCGTTTCCGCTGACCACTATCGACCCGGTCCGGTCGAACTGCTCGGCGATCTTGACCACCGACTCGTCCCGCCGGTCGGAGTCCTTGTCGACGTACGGCTGGCCGCTGACCACGACGACGCCCTCCGCCGGACCGGTGACCTTGTTGTTGTCGGTGGTCAGGTAGCCGGCGTTGTTGTACGCGGCGAGCACCGCCCGCCGGTCGGCGTCGCTGACCGGCGTGGTGCCCTGCGGCCGGTCCAGCAGGACGCTGGCCAGCAGCGCGCTGGAGGTCTCCACGCCGTGCCCGTTGCCGGGCAGCCCGGTGGTCTGCGCGGTCGGACGGGCGGCGGTGACTGCCAACTCCAGCAGGTTGGAGTTGTTGTCCGGGTTGATGAACTTGTCCTGGAGGTCGACGCGGCCGGTGATGGTGGCGCCGGCCTGCTGGAGCTTCTTGAGCACGGCCTCGGTGTGGTCGCGGCCGTTGGGCAGGCTGAGCACCACGACCCGGCGACCGGTGAGGGTGCCCGGCAGGACGACCTGGGACACCTGCTCGGCGAACTCCTCTTCCAGCGCGAGCTGCTTCTCCATGCTGTTGACCTGCTGACGCCACTGCTGGTTGTCCTTGCGCAGCCCGGTGACCTGCGCCTCAAGTGAGTCGGCGACCGGGCCGTTGAGGGCGGCTGTGCCGACCACCAGGCCGATCGCCAGAGCCAGGAACACCGCGGTGAGGGACACCACGTGGTAGCGGAAGTTGATCACGCTTGCAGCCTCTTGATCGGTCGGGAACTAGAAGAGCCGGTACAGCTGGAACACGAAATTGTCCCACCACTCGGCGACCACGCCCAGGTACGCCTTACCGACTGTAGAGACGGCCACCGCCGAGGCCATCGCCGCGATCGCCGAGAGCACCAGCAGCAACAGCGAGGAGCCGGAGATGCTCTGCCGGTAGAGCCGGCTCACACCCTTGGCGTCGACAAGCTTGCCGCCGACCTTCAACCGGGTCAGGAACGTGGAGGCCATTCCGCCGCGACCCTTGTCGAGGAATTCGACGAGGGTGGCGTGGGTGCCGACGGCGACAAGCAGCGAGGCGCCCTTCTCGTCGGCCAGCAGCATGGCCAGGTCCTCGCTGGTCGCCGCGGCCGGGAAGGTGATCGCCGGCACACCGAGGCCGTTGACTCGGGGCAGGCCGGGCGCCCGCCCGTCCGGGTAGGCGTGCACGATCACCTCGGCGCCGCAGCGCAGCACGTCGTCGGTGACCGAATCCATGTCCCCGATGATCATGTCGGGCGTGTACCCGGCCTCGACGAGCGCGTCGGCCCCGCCGTCCACGCCGATCAACACCGGCTTGAACTCCCTGATGTACGGGCGCAGCACGTCCAGGTCGGCCTTGTAGTCGTAGCCGCGCACCACGATCAGGCAGTGCCGACCCTGCATCTGGGTCTCGATGTCCGGTACGCCCACGCCGTCGAGCAGCAGGTCGCGTTCCTGGCGCAGGTAGTCCATCGTGTTGGCGGCGAACGCCTCCAACTGCACCGACAGGCCCTCCCGGGCGTCGGACATCGCCTTGGCGACCGACTCGGCGTCCTGCAGGGTGCCGTGCGCGACCGGCTCGTCACCGGCGTACACCGTGTTGCCCTCGATGCGGACCTGGTCGCCCTCGCGGATCTGCTCGAAGACGCCCTCCCCCAGGTCGTCCAGGAGTGGGATGCCGGCGGCGACCAACACCTCCGGCCCGAGGTTGGGATAGCGGCCGGAGACCGACGGCTTGGCGTTGAGCACCGCGCCGACACCGACAGCTACCAACGAATCGGCCGCGACCCGGTCCAGGTCGACGTGGTCGATGATCGCGATGTCACCCGGACGCAGCCGGCCGACCAGGCGCTTTGTCCGGCGGTCGAGGCGCGCGGTGCCGAGGACTCGGCCCGGCTCCGTGTTTCGGTTCCGGCGCAACGTGGGTAGACGCATCGTGACCATCCTGGCATGTGAGGCAGGCTTTTCTGTCGCGACATGCCTGAGCAGGGCCGCCTACCCAGGGAAGCACACACCGGCGCAAGCCGGTGTGCTTGCGCTCACAATACGCGGCGTCACAACCGCCTTTCCTTCGCCGCCACTGCGAGAAGCTCTTCCGCGTGGGCGATACCCAGATCCGAGTCGGGCAAACCGGCGAGCATCCGGGCCAGCTCCCGGGCGCGTTCGGTGTCCTCCACGACCCGGACGCCGCTTGTCGTCACCGCGCCGCCGGTGTCCTTCGCCACCACCAGATGCCGATCGGCGAATGCCGCCACCTGCGGCAGGTGGGTGACGACAAGCACCTGGTGGGTACGGGCCAGCCGTGCCAGCCGGCGGCCGATCTCCACCGCGGCCTGACCGCCCACCCCGGCGTCGACCTCGTCGAAGACCAACGTGGGCGGGCCGCCCGAACCGGCGAACACCACCTCGATGGCGAGCATCACCCGGGACAGCTCACCGCCCGACGCGCCCCGCTGCAACGGCAACGACGGCGCGCCCGGGTGGGCCAGCAACCGCAGCTCCACCTCGTCGCCGCCGTCCGGGGCGACACCCACCTCGACACCGTTGACGGTGAGCGTCGGCTCGGCGCGGCCCGCCGGCCGGGGCAGCACCGCCACCTCGATCCGGGCGTGCGGCATGGCAAGCCCCGCCAGCTCGACGGTGACCTGATCGGCGAAGCGGACCGCCGCCTCCTGCCGGGACACCGACACCCGCGACGCCAGGTCGGCGACCTCGACGGCCAACCGCTGCCCCTCCGCGTCCAACTCGTCGAGCAGATCGTCGGACGTGTCCAGATCGGACAGCCGCGTACGCGCCCGCTCGGCCCAGGCGATCACCCCGTCGACGTCGTCGGCGTACTTGCGGGTCAACGCCCGCAACGCGGCCCGCCGCTCGTAGAGGTGCTGCAACCGGGCCGGGTCCGCGTCGAGCGTCGCCAGGTACGTCGACAGCTCCGCCGAGACGTCGGTGACGAGCGTGGCCGCCTCCTCCAGCCGGGCCGCCAGCTCACCGAGCGCCGGATCGGTGCCGGCCTGCGCCTCAAGGGTGCGCCGGGCGGTGCCCAGCAGCGCCGCCGCGTCCGGTGTCTCGTCGGCCGCGTCCACGCCACCGGCCACGCACATCTGGGCCACCTGCGCGGCCGTCCGCAGGCCCTCGGCGTGCTCCAGCCGCTGCGCCTCGGTCTTCAGCTCGTCGTCCTCACCGGGCTGCGGATCGACCCGGGTGATCTCGTCGAGGCCGAGCCGCAACAGGTCGGCCTCCTGGTTGCGCTCGCGGGCGTTGCGCCGCCGGTCGGCAAGGTCGTCGACCACACGCCGCCACCCGGTGTACGCCTCGCGCAGCGCGTCGAGCAGCTTCTCGTGCGCCGGGCCGGCGAACCGGTCCAGTGCGGCCCGCTGCTCGGCCGGGCGCAGCAGCCGCAGCTGGTCGGACTGGCCGTGCACGGCCACCGCCTGCTCGCCGACCTCGCCCAGCATCGACACCGGCATGCTCCGGCCACCGACGTGGGCGCGCGAGCGGCCCTCCACCGTCACCGTGCGGCTCAACAGCAGCGACCCGTCCTCGTCGGGCTCGCCACCGGCGTCGGTGATCCGCGCGTGCACGGCGTCGGCGGCCCGGCCCCGCAGGCGCAGCCGCCCCTCCACCACGGCCCGACCCGGCTGGGCACGGACCCGCCCGGCGTCGGCCCGGCCGCCGAAGAGCAGGCCGAGGCCGGTCACCACCATGGTCTTGCCCGCACCGGTCTCGCCGGTGATGACGTTCATCCCGCCGGTCAACGGCAGCGTGGTGTCCTCGATGACGCCGAGTCCGGTGATCCGCAGCTCTTCCAGCACAGCACCCGACAGTAGACGCGTGGGCCGACAGTGACCAGCCGCCGAGCCAGCCGCAACCCCGCCGACGGGCCGTGGCACGGCCCGTACGCAGGCGACGTACAGTCTTGCCCCGTGTTGGACGTGATTGGCCTGACCTCGGCCGAGGAGGAGCTGTACCGCTGCCTGCTCCAGCTCACCACGGCCCGCGTCGACGAGCTGGCCGGTCGGCTGCGACGGCCCCGGGCGGAGGTGATCGAGCAGGTCGAGGCGCTGCGGGCCAAGGGTCTCGTGCAGCCCACCGACAGCGATCCGGACGCCCCGTTGCGCCCCACCGCCCCGGACGTCGCCCTCGGCGCGACGCTGCTGCGCCGGCAGGAGGACCTGGAGGCCGCCCGGCTGCGGGTCACCCAACTGGCCGAGGAGTACCGCGCGGGGCTGCGCCGCCACCACGTCGACCACCTGGTCGAGGTGATCAGCGGCACCCGTGTGCTGCGGGACCGGCTGCGTGATCTGCAGAACTCGGCGCGTACCGAGGTGCTCTGGTTCTGCCGGGCGAACCCTCTGGCCATGGCCGGCCCGGAGAACGTCGAGGAGTTCGACGCGCTGGCCCGTGGGGTCGGCTACCGGGCCATCTACGAGCGGGATCTGCTGTTGGAGCCGGGTGCGCTTGCCGACCTGGCAAAGGGGGTCGCCGCTGGCGAGCAGGCCCGGGTCCTGGACCGTCTGCCGGTCCGGCTGGCCATCGTGGACGGCCGTACCGCGATCTGCCCGCTGGTGCCCGACCGTGACGGCGGCGAGCCGAGCGCCGCGGTGATCGGCCGCAGTCAACTGCTCGACGCGTTGCTCGCCCTCTTCGAGAGCCACTGGCGGGTGGCCACCCGGCTGCGGCTGGAAGACCCGCTCGGCGTTGCGGCCGCCGACGGCCGGCGGGCCGACGCCGACACCAGGCACACCGACAACAGGCACGCCGACGACCGGCACGCGGACAGCTACCAGCCGGACGCCGACGAGGCACGGCTGCTGTCGCTGTTCGTGGCCGGCGTACCGGACAAGTCCATCGCCTCCCAACTCGGGGTGAGCCGGCGGACGGTGCAGCGCAGGATCGCCGACCTGATGGCCGTCGCGGGCGTGGACACGCGACCCGGGTTGGCGTTCCAGGTCGCCCGGCGCGGCTGGCTCTGAACACGCACGAGGGCGGGACGGCACCTGGCCGCCCCGCCCCCGTCCCCGATCAGCGCAGCCCGTACGCCTGGAGCACCGTCTGGTCGACGGTGTTCCCGGCCCGGTCGGCGGCGTGCACCCGCAGCGACACCGTTCCGCGCCCGGCCGGCACCGTTGCCGTGTACCGGGTGCCCGACCCCTTGGTCGGTACGGTGCGCCAACTGGTGCCACCGTCGAAGGACACCTGCACCGTCACGCTGGTGCCGCTCGGCGCGGCAACACCGGCCGGCTGGCGCAGCGTCAGCCCCACCTGGTGCGGCTTGTTGCCGCGTACCGTGCCGAGCAGGTCGGCCGGCACCCCGTAGTCCACCTGCAACAGCGACAGCGGCTTGGCCGCGTCACCGGCCGGCCGGGCGGAGCTGAACTGCCAGGCCGTCTCGGTCCGGGTCGCGTAACGCCACGCGGCCGAGGACCGCTGGATGGTCATCTCCAGGCGGTAGCGGGCCGACCCGGCGGTGGTGGGCACCGACGCCCAGCCGTCGGAGAGGTCGGCGATCTGCCGCCCGTTCCGGCTGACCCGGACCTGGACCGTGTCCGACTCCTCGCTGTCGCCGCCCACGCTGAAGTGACCGGCCGCGTCGACGAACTCGGGCACCCGCAGGTCGAGGTTGTCGCCGGTGCGGGTGGGCACCTGCACCCCGCTGGCCGGTACGGCCGGGCGGACCACCGGCGTATGCCAGGTCTCGACCTTCCGGTCGTCGGCGGCGTACCGCCGGGGCTCCTGGGTCAGACCGCCGGTCAGCTGCCCCCACTGCATGAACATCGACTTGTGCAGCACCCGGTGCTGCCACCAGGTGTCCCCCGCGCTGACGAACTCCTGGCGGGTGGTGCCGTTGCGGACCAGGCGCTGGTCGTCGTTCCACGAGTACTCCTGCCAGGGACGCCAGCCGAACCGCTGCTCGGTGGCCCAGCCCGCGCCCATGTCGCCGTAGCTCGCTGTCACCTCGGCGGTGTTCTTCGCCGTCACCGTGTGCAGGATCCGCTCCGGCACCCGGTCCTTTGACACCTGCCACACGTCGTAGAGGTAGGGGCTGTCCACTGTCAACGTCAGGTCCAGCGTCGTCCGGCCCTTGCGGGCCGCCGCGATCAGCCGCTGCCCGTCGTCGTACGCCACCACCATCGACGGGATCGCGAGGCGGTCCCCGCCGGGTCGCCACACCGTCCACGCGCTGAAGTCCGCAGGCCGGACGATCAGCACCGCTGCGGCGCCGGCCCCCGCGGCCGCGGCGACCTGCTCCTCCTCGGAGCGGTCCGGATCGCTCGTCAGCAGTGCGGCGGCTCCCCGCACCCGGGTCAGCTCAGCCGGGCTGCCGGTGCCGGCCCAGACCAGCGGCAGCTTGCGCCGTCCCGTCGGCGCCGGCGAGGCGCCCATGAGGTTGATGTCCAACGGACCCGACACCCCGCTGATCTTCGCGTCCACCATGGGCGCGACGAGCTGCCAGCGCGAGGCGAACTCGAACTCGCCCTGACGTACCCGCCGGGTCGGGTTGACGTTCACCTGCTGCACCGCGCTGAAAGCCATCACACCGTGGTCGATCTGCCGGCCGTTGCCCAGCACCCGGTGCACGTAGTAGCTGAGCGTCGCCCGCTGCTCGCTGGGTTTCGGCGTCTCGATGCGTACCGGCGTGCCCTTGCGCGCGTCGAGCACCACCGTCAGGTCCCGGTCGACTGTCAACTCCGGCTCGATGACCTCCGTCAGCTGCTCGTCCAGTGGGGCGCCGTGCTCGACCATCGCGGTCAGCAGGTACGTGCCCTCCTCGACCCGCACGGTGCCCTCGCCCGGCCACCAACCCCAGTAGTCCGACTCGGGCTGCTCACCGAAGAGCGTCAACCCCGGCGACAGCGTCAACTGACCGTCCCGGCCCAGCACCTTCACTGTGACCTCGTGCAACGGACCGCTGACGGTGAGCCCGACCGGGGTACGCACGGCGACGCCGTTCGCGCCGGTCGCCACCAGCCAGCCACCGTGCGGCCCACGGGCCAGCTTCGCCGGGTCGGCGCGCAGCGGCACCGCCACACTGGCACCCGCCGGCACCGTCACCTCACCGGCGACGGAGACACCGTCGGTCTCGGCCACGCCGGTGTCAACGTTGCGCAGGTCCAACGCCAGCCGCAGGGTCTGCGCGGCCTTCGTGCCGTTCGTGTACGTCACGGTCCGCTCGACCGCCGCACCGCCGGTGCTGACCCGCCCGAAGTCGGCGGTGGCCGAGGCGTACACCTGCTGCTGGAGCGCCCGGGGCACGTCGACGCGACCGCCGCCCTGCTCGAAGACGGTGAGCGCCGGGTTGGCCTTCGTGGTGCTGACCAGAGCGTCCTTGAGCTTCGCGGCGGGCCAGTCCGGGTGTTCCTGGGCGAGGATCGCCGCCGCGCCGGACACGTGCGGCGTGGCCATCGAGGTACCCGACGCTGTCGTGTACGCGTCACCCACCGGCGTACCCATCGTGGTGCCGGCGGCCCGCGCGGCGACGATACCGACGCCCGGCGCGGTGATCTCGGGCTTGAGGCCGTTGTCGCCCAGGCGTGGGCCACGGCTGGAAAACGTCGCCAGGTTGTCGTTCCGGTCGACAGCGCCCACTGTGAGTGCTGCGGTGGCCGCGCCCGGCGAGCCGACGGTACGCGCCTCGCCCGCGTTGCCGGCGGCGACCACGAAGAGCGCACCCGTCTCGGCGGTCAGGTCGTTCACCGCGAGGCTCATCGGGTCGGTGCCGTCGGTGGGGTCTCCGCCGAGGCTCATGCTGACGACCGTCGCGCCGGAGCGGGCTGCCCACTCCATGCCCTCGATGATGGCCGAGGAGCTGCCGGAGCCGCCGTCGTCGAGCACCTTGCCGACCAGCAGGCGGGCGCCGGGCGCCACGCCCTTGCGCAGCCCGTCGGACGCCGCTCCGCTGCCGGCGATGGTGGCCGCCACGTGGGTGCCGTGACCGTGGCCGTCGCGGGCGCTGCCGCTGCCGGAGAAGTCCCGCGCCTCGACGATCCGATCGGCCAGGTCGGGGTGGGTGTTGTCGACGCCGGTGTCGAGCACAGCGACCTTCACGCCGGCGCCGTCCCGGCCCGCCGCCCAGGCCGCCGGTGCGCCGATCTGCGGCACGCTGTACTCCAGCGCGGGACGGACCCGCCCGTCCAGCCAGACGCGGGCGACACCACCGCCCAGTCGCGGTGCGGCGGCGGTAGTGGTCCGGGCCGCCGGGGTGCCGACGAGGGAGGTCCACAGGCCGCCGAGGTCACCCTTGCCCACCCGCAGCGCCGCGCCGTTGATGCTCTCCAACGGTCGGGCGCCGGTGGCACCGGCGAGCGGCCGGACCCGGCCGGCGGCCGGCTCCTGATAGCGCACGATCAGCGGCAGGGAGCGCTGCGCGGCGTCGCCGTACCCGTCGGCGGCCAACTCCTGCACGTCGAAGAGGTTCGCGTCGAGGACCCCGCTGGAGACGTACGGCAGGACGTCGCTGGGCAGCACCCGCAGCCCGCCGTCGACCTCCAGGGTCTGGAAGATGATCCGCTCGCGCCCGGGGCCGGGGCGGACGGTGGCGGCGACCCGACCCGGGGCCGCGGACGCCAGCTCCACCTGGTCACCGGTGATGAGGGTGATGAGGACGGGCTCGGCGCCCGGGGCGGTCGCGCCCAGGCTCGGGCCGGTGGGCGGGGCGGGCGGCTCGGCGGAAGCCGGTGCGGCGAGGCCGACCACCAGCGCGCCGACCACGCCGACGGTGAGCCAGCGAGGGGACCAGTGCATGCGATGCGCTCCTTCACTCCGGTAGGCCCGCCATCCGTAGATGAGGACCGATCGGAGTCTGCGGCGCGCCGCAGCACCAGGTCACTAGCCTTAGACCGCCGCAGCGGCGACATGGCGCCAGGTGGACACCCGCCGTACACCGAGGGTGTGCCCCACGGTCACTGGCGGCTGCCACGCCACCCGTGCACGGGCAGCCCGAACTTGGCGACCAGCCGGTCGGTGAACGGTCGCGGCTGCAACCGCACGATGCGCACCGGCAGGGCGCCCCGCCGCACCGTCACCCGCGCGCCGGGCGGCAGGTCGTAGACCCGCCTGCCGTCGCAGCAGAGCACGGCGAGAGTGGTGAACGGGTCGACGGTGATCACGAAGGTGGACGTGGGTGCGGTGACAAGCGGGCGGCTGAACAACGCGTGCGCGCTGATCGGCACCAGCAGCAGCGCCTCCACCTCCGGCCAGACCACCGGCCCACCGCCGGAGAACGCGTACGCCGTGGAGCCGGTAGGGGTCGCGCAGACCACACCGTCGCAGCCGTAGCGCGACAGCGGCCGCCCGTCCACGTCGACGAGCAGTTCGAGCATCTGCGCGCGCTCGCCCTTTTCGACGCTTATCTCGTTGAGCGCCCAGGACTCGATGGTCGGGCCACCGTCGAACTCTGCTGTCACGTCAAGGGTGAGCCGCTCGTTCACCGTGTAGTTGCGCTCGACGACGTCCCGGACCGCGGTGTCCAGGTCGTTGATCTCCGCCTCGGCCAGGAAGCCGACCTTGCCGAGGTTGATGCCCAGCAGCGGCACCTTCGCCGGACGGGCCAGTTCTGCGGCGCGCAGGAAGGTGCCGTCCCCGCCGAGCGCGAAGACGATCTCGGCGCCCTCGGCGGCCTCCGGCCCGACGACCGGAAGGACACCGGGCAGGTCGAGGTCGTCGGCTTCCTCGGCGACCACCCGTACCTCGAAACCGGCGGCGATCAGGTCGGCCGCCACCGACCGGGCGTGCTCGGTGCTGCGGCGGCGGCCGGTGTGGGTCACCAGCAGCGCGGTCCGGCTCATCGGCCCGACCACCTGTCCACGACCGGGCTGCCTGCCGCCATCGTCGTCCCGCCACGGCGCCGCGTCCCGCGCACCGTGGCGGGACGCTCGCTCCACTCGTTCACCCTGGGACCTCCTCCGCCGCCAAGCCCGGCTCGTCGCCGGCGGCCGGGCCATCCGGCCCGGCCGCCACCACGGCCCGCACCCGCTGCGGGTCGGCCGATGGCGCGCCTCGGCGCAACCATACGAAGAACTCCACATTGCCGCTCGGCCCGGGCAGCGGGCTGGCCGCCACGTCCGCCAGGCCGAGACCGAGCCGCGCCGCCGCCGCGGCCACGTCGAGCACCGCCTCGGCGCGCAACGCCGGGTCGCGGACCACACCGCCGGCGCCGACCCGGTCCTTGCCGACCTCGAACTGCGGCTTCACCATCAACGCCAGGTCGCCGTCGTCGCGGGTGCAGCCGGCCAACGCCGGCAAGACCAACCGCAGCGAGATGAACGACAGGTCGGCCACCGTGAGATCGACGGGCCCGCCGATCGCGGCCGGTTCGAGGGTACGAACATTTGTGCGTTCGAACACCCGGACCCGCTCGTCGGTCCGCAGCGACCAGGCGAGCTGCCCGTAGCCGACGTCGACCGCCACCACCTCGGCGGCGTCAGCGCGCAGCAGCACGTCGGTGAAGCCACCTGTCGACGCGCCGGCGTCCAGGCAGCGCCGGCCGGCGACGCGCAGCCCACCGGGGCCGAACGCCGCCAACGCGCCGGCGAGCTTGTGGCCGCCCCGGGAGACGTACTCCTCGGCCGGGTCCGCTCCGGTGACCAGCAGCGGATCGGCGGGGTCGACCATCGCGGCGGCCTTGCGCGCCCGCACCCCGCGCAGCTGGACACGGCCGGCCTCCACCAACGCGGCGGCCTGCTCGCGTGAGCGGGCCAGACCGCGGCGGACGAGTTCGGCGTCCAGCCGGTTGCGACGTGCCATTGGTGGTTCTCCGGTCCGTGGGGCTTGGTGGTCCGCTCAGGTCTGGTCGATGGTGGCGAGGGTTTCCCGGAGCGTCTCGTAGGCCGCCTCGTACTGCGCGATCTGGTCGGCCGGGGCGAGCGTCGCCGCGTTGGCCATGGCACGCACGGCGGCGTCGACCGCCGGGTGCCGCGCCGCGTCGCCCTCGACCTCACCCAAGTCCGGCGGCGGGGCGGGACGGTTGTTCACCGGCGGCCCGGGGCGGGCCACGGACGGCGGTCCCGGCCGCGCGGCGGCGGGCGGGCCGGGCCGGGCTGCGGGCTGCCCCGGGCGGATGCCGGACGGCGGGCCGGGGCGCGCGCCGTCACTCACGAGTCAGCCTCCGGGCGCCGCTTGCGGGCTGTCGCCTTCTTGGCGGGCATGACCGCCGGAGTCGGAGTGTCGTCGGTGGTGCTGATGGTCGCCGGTGGCTTCTTCATGACGGCCTTCTTGGCGACCGCCTTCTTGGCCACGGCTTTCTTCGCGACCGCCTTCTTGGCCACCGGCGCGGAGACCGGCGCGCCGGCTGGGCCATCCGACGGCACCAGACCCTCGTCGGGCGACGCGACGCGTGTCGGGTCAGGCTGCGGCGTCGGGCGGGCGGGCGACTCGGTGGCCGGTCCCGCAGGCGACTCGGTGGCCGGTCCCGCGGCGGGCGTCGTGGTCTGCTCGGTGGCTCGCGCCTCGCGCAGTTGCCGTTCCAGGTCACGCACCCGGCGGGTCAGCTCGGCAACCTCGTCGGCGGTGGCCAGACCGACAGCGCCGAGGGCCCTGTCGACCTCGAAGCGGACCAGCTTGGTCAGCGCCTCCCGGTTGGCCGCGCCGGTGGTGACAAGTTCCTCGCCGAGTGCCTGCAGTTGGGCGGCGGTCGCGCCGCCGGAGCCGACGAGGCGGCGCACCGCGTCCTGGGCTTTCTTCCGGGGCGCCTCCGCCAGGCCCATGGCCAGTTCAAGGTAGGCGCGCCACGCGTCCTGCATGCCTGAGTCCTTCCATCGGGCGGGGTGTGCAGGTGTCACGCTACCGGGCGCCCCGGACGCTCCCGTGCGGTACGGTGCCGAGGACGGCATGGCGATCGACGAGGGGGAGATGTGGCCAGCGTTGACGAGTGCCGGCAGGCATTGCAGGACCTGGCCGCGCGCCTCGATCGCAACGCCGAGACGGTGCGCGACAAGGTCGACCTGGAGCGGACGCTGGCCTGCCGCATCACCGACCTGGACACGGCGTTCCACGGGCGCATCAGCGGCGGCCGGCTTGTCGAGCTGGCCGACGGCGACGACCCCAAAGCCAAGATCGCGCTGAGCACGTCCAGCGACGACCTGCTCGCCCTGGTCCGCGGCGACCTGGACGTCACCAAGGCGGTGACCTCCCGCCGGGTGTCGATCAAGGCCAACCCGTTCGATCTCATGAAGCTGCGCAAGCTGCTCTGACGGGCGTCCTCGTCAGCCGCCGGTGGGCAACCCGAAACTCTCCAGCACGTTGGCCGCGTCCGGCCCCACCGGGCGGATCTCCGGCAGCGCCGGCGCTGACCACGCCGCAGCGCAGAGGGCGGCCAGCGCGTCCAACGACAGGCCCGAACCGGCCAGCTCCAACGTCCCGTCGCGGTCCGTCACAGACCAGCCGCCGGCGTCCGCCGCGCCCGGGACCCGCACTGCGGCAGCCGGGTCGAAGAGCCCCGCCAGGTCCCTCGCGACATACGTCGGACGCCGCCGCGGCTCAGCGGCGAGCAACTCGGGTACGCCGCTGACACCCGTGAGTACGAGCAGGCTGTCCAGCCCCGCCCGACGGGCGCCCTCGATGTCGGTGTCCAACCGGTCCCCCACGACCAGGGTCCGCCCGCCGTCACTGCGCCGGGCGGCGGTCTCGAACAGCGCCGACTCCGGCTTACCGACCACCAGGTCGGGGTCCCGCTCCAACGCGGTCCGCAGCACTGCCACCAGGGAACCGTTGCCCGGCAGCGGTCCCCGCGCGCTGGGCAGCGTCCGGTCGGTGTTCGTGGCGACCCAGATGGCGCCCTGCCGCACCGCTACCGACGCCTCGGCCAGCTCGGTCCAGCCGACCTGCGGGCCATAGCCCTGCACCACCGCCGCGGGCTTCTCGTCGGCGAGGGTGACCGGGGTCAGGCCGACCGCACGCAGCTCGGCACGCAGCGCCTCCGCGCCGACCACCAGCACCGGCGCGCCGGCGGGCAGCCGGTCACGCAACAGCTCGGCAGCGGCCGCAGCGGAAGTGAGCACCTCCTCCGGCCGAGCCGGCACACCCATCCCGGTCAGCAGGTCGGCGACGTCACTGGACCGACGCGACGCGTTGTTGGTGGCGTACGCCACCGAACGCCCCTCCGCGTGCAGGCGGGCCACCGCGTCGACCGCGCCGGGGATCGGCCGGTCGATCAGGTAGATCACCCCGTCCAGGTCAAAGACGACAAGGGTGTACCCGTCGACCAGCCGCTCCCCGGCGTCCGTACTCACCGCTGCGTCGACTCCGACTCGTCGCCCCGCGCCGGGACGGTCGCGTCGTTCACCGCGTCGGCGTCGCTGGCTGCCGGAGTCCGATCGACGGCAGCAGGCTCAGCCTGGCCCCGCTCGTCCGAACGGCCGTCTTCATCGTCGTCGTCATCGTCGTCGTCATCGTCATCGTCATCGTCGTCGTCGTCGTCGTCGTCGTCATCATCGGCGTCGTCGTCATCATCGGCGTCGTCGTCGTCATCGGCGTCGTCGTCATCGGCGTCGGCCAGCTCGGTGTCGGGCTGGGCCGGCACGGCGCCCGGGGCGCCTGGACCGGCGGCGATCTCCTCGACCGCCTCGTCCTCGTCGTCGCCCTCGATGACCACGCCGTCGAGTTCCAACAGCCGCTCCGCGGCATCGGTCTCGCCCTCGGTGTCCACGTCGGCGGCCCGGGAGAACCACTCGCGGGCCTCCTCGCGCCGGCCCACCGCGAGCAGCGCGTCGGCGTACGCGTAGCGCAGCCGCGCCGTCCACGGCACCGTCGCCTCACTGGTGAGGTCCGGGACCTGGAGCATCGCGACCGCGGCGTCCTTCTGCCCGAGGTCACCCCGGGCGCCCGCGGCGACGATCAGCAGCTCGATCGCGACGGCCTGGTCGAGCTTCTCCTGGTCGGCGCCACGGAACAGGTCAATAGCCCGCTCCGGGCGGCCCAGAGCGCGCTCACAGTCCGCGAGCACAGCCACGTGGCTCTGCAATCCACTCATCCGGTGGTACGTACGCAGCTCGGCGATTGCCGTCTGCCACTCCCCCGCGTGGTACGCGGCCAGGCCGACCGCCTCGCGGACGGCGGAGATGCGGGACGCGAGCCGTCGGGCGGCCAGCGCGTGCGCCAACGCCTCGGCCGGATCCTCGTCGATCAACTGTCCAGTGGCGACCAGGTGTCGGGCCACCGTCTCGGCGACCGGCTTGTTCAGCGAGAGCAGCTCAGCACGGACGTCCTTGTCGAGGTCCGTGGCGACGATGTCGTCCGGCAACGCCGGGGCCGAACTGCGCCCGCCCTCGGCCGACTCGGAGCCCGTGCCACGGTCGTCCCGCCGGAAGTCGCCCTCACGACGCGGCCGCTCATCAGCGCGGAAGCCGCCGTCGCGGTCCCCACCGCGGTAGCCGCCTTCACGACGGTCACCGCCACGGTTACCACCCTCGCGGTCGCCACCACGGAAGCCACCCTCACGCGGCGGACCGGAGCGACCACGGTCGCCGCCACCCTGGTAGCCACCCTCGCGACGGTCACCGCCACGGAAGCCACCCTCGCGGGGAGCACCCGAGCGCGATCCATCACGGTCGCCGCCACGGAAGCCACCGTCGCGGTCGCCACCACGGAAACCACCCTCACGCGGCGGACCGGAACGACCACGATCGCCGCCACCCTGGTAGCCACCCTCGCGACGGTCACCGCCACGGAAGCCACCCTCGCGGTCACCACCACGGAAGCCGCCCTCACGCGGCGCACGGGAGCCGTCGCGGTCGCCACTCCGGAAGCCACCCTCACGGGGCGGACCGGAACGACCACGATCGCCGCCACCCTGGTAGCCACCCTCGCGACGGTCGCCACCACGGAAGCCACCGTCGCGCGGCGCACCCGAACGCGACCCATCACGGTCGCCACCACGGAAACCACCCTCGCGACGGTCTCCGCCGCGGAAGCCGCCGTCGCGGTCGCCACCACGGAAACCACCCTCACGCGGCGCACCAGGCCGGGAGCCACCTTGGTAGCCGCCCTCACGCGGCGCACCAGATCGGGAGCCACCTTGGTAGCCGCCCTCACGCGGCGCACCAGATCGGGAGCCACCCTGGTAGCCGCCCTCACGCGGCGCACCAGATCGGGAGCCACCCTGGTAGCCGCCCTCACGCGGCGCACCAGATCGGGAGCCACCCTGGTAGCCGCCTTCACGACGGTCACCGCCGCGGAAGCCACCGTCGCGGTCGCCACCACGGAAACCACCCTCACGCGGCGCACCCGAACGCGACCCATCACGGTCGCCACCACGGAAGCCGCCTTCGCGACGGTCGCCGCCACGGAAACCACTGTCACGGTCACCGCCGCGGAAACCGCCCTCGCGGTCACCACCACGGAAACCGCCCTCACGGGGCGGGCCGGAACGACCACGGTCGCCGCCACCCTGGTAACCACCCTCACGGGGAGCACCCGAACGCGAACCATCACGGTCACCGCCACGGAAACCACCCTCGCGACGATCACCACCGCGGAAACCACCGTCGCGGTCGCCTCCACGGGAACCGCCCTCGCGGTCACCGCCACGGAAGCCACCCTCGCGCGCCGGGCCGGAACGACCACGGTCTCCGCCACCCTGGTAGCCACCCTCGCGACGGTCACCACCACGGAAGCCACCCTCACGCGGCGCACCCGAGCGCGAACCGTCACGATCGCCGCCACGGAAGCCACCTTCACGACGGTCACCGCCGCGGAAACCACCGTCACGGTCGCCACCACGGAAGCCACCCTCGCGCGGCGAGCCGGAACGACCACGGTCCCCGCCACCCTGGTAGCCACCCTCGCGACGGTCACCACTACGGAAGCCACCCTCACGAGGCGCACCCGAGCGCGAACCGTCACGATCGCCGCCACGGAAACCACCCTCGCGGCGGTCACCACCGCGGAAACCACCCTCGCGGTCACCACCACGGAACCCACCCTCACGCGGGGCTCCGGATCGCGAGCCGTCCCGGTCACCACCACGGGAACCGCCGTCGCGACCGCCGGCGTATCCGCCTCGGGTGCCGCCTGCGCTGTCTCGGTCTCCCCGGTACGGGGGCCGGTCGTCGCGCCGCGCACCGCGGTCGCGTTCGCCGGAGCCGTCTTCGTTACGACGGGGACGGTCTCCGCCCTGCGGTCCTGAACTCACAGGTACATCCTTCCTGATTGCGCCACCAATGGCGCCACGCAGTCGAGGGCCGACCCGGATTGGGGCGGCCCTCGACTGGAAGATTGTCCGGCGGTGTCCTACTCTCCCACACCCTCACGAGTGCAGTACCATCGGCGCTGGAGGGCTTAGCTTCCGGGTTCGGAATGTAACCGGGCGT
>NZ_LGEB01000068.1:0-74190 GCF_001279555.1 Micromonospora sp. NRRL B-16802
GGCGGGAGCGGAGGTAGTCGCTTACTACGTACTCGCCCAGGTCGTCGGTGTCTGGGGTGAACATGCGGCCTCGGCTGCGGCGGGCCACCGCGTCGACGAAGCGGCGCAGACCCGGGTCGTCGCCAAGCATGAACAGGTTGAGCGTGGCACCGTAGCGGCTGAGCCGGTCGACCTCCCGGACGGTCGCCTCGATCGTCTCCGGCAGCGACGGCCAGTGGAACAGCGCCTCCCCGTCGTCCGGATCCAGATGCGCTGTCGGCTCACCGTCGGTGACCACAAGCACCACCGGCTCGGCGTCCGGGTGCCGGCGCAGGTGCCGGGCGGCCAGCCGCAGCGCGTGCTGGAGGTTGGTGCCCTGCTGCATGTCCGGCTCCACCGCTGCCAACTCCTGCTGGGTGAGCGTCATCGCCTCCCGGCCGAAGCCGACGATCTGCAGCGCGTCCTGCGGGAAGCGCGTCTCCATGAGGTGGGCCAGCGCCAGCGCCGTCTGCTTCATCGGCCCCCAACGACCCTGCGAGATCATCGAGTACGACAGGTCGACGCACAGAACCACCGCCGCAGATGCCCGCTTCTCGGTCTCCAGCACCTCGAAGTCGTCCACCACGAGCTGCACCGGCACGCTCGGCCCGGCCCGGGTGACCGCCCGCGTGAGGGTGCGTACGACGTCGATTGGCTGCTCGTCGCCGTACTCCCAGGGTCTTGACGCACCACTGACCTCGCCGGCGGCGCCCGCCGAACGCAGGTCGTGCTGGCCTCGCGGCCCGGCGGTCAGCTCGGCGAAGACCCGCCGCAGTGCGGTCCCGCCGAGCCGGCGCAGCGCCTTCGGGCTCAACGTGAGCCCGTCCGCGTCCCGGCTCACCCAGCCCTGCCGCCGCAACTCCCGTTCCAGCTCGCGCAGCCGGCGCACGTCGTCGGCGGCGTCCCGGCCCAGGGTACGGGCGACCGCGTCGACGTCCACGTCGTCCAGGGTGGCCCCGGGGTGCTCCTGGTCGAGCTGGTCCAGCAGGTCGTCCAGCTCACCGATCTCGCCGAGCGCCCCGGCCGCGTCGGCGTAGTCCAGTGGTTGCTCACCCCGGACCCGCTCGCCGCGCCCCCACCGCAGATCCGGCCGAAGCGCCCGCAGGTTCGCGTCCAGCGCTGACAACTCCCCGGCCAGCCGGTCCCCCAGCGACTGCTGCATCAGACCGGCCAGCTCGGCGCGCTGCCGCTCGGAGAGCGAGTTCATCAGCCGCTCACCGGCCGCCGAACGGCGGGCCAGCACGTCGATCAACTCGTCGACCGTTCCCGGTCGCTCCGGGAAGAACTCGCCGTGCCGGCGCATGAACTCGGCGAACGCGTCGGTGGTGTCCTCCGCGCGACCGTGCCGGGCCAGCAGGTCGTTGAGGTCGCGCATCATCTCGGCCAGCCGCTGCTGCGCGGCCGGATCGGCGGACGCGCGTACCGCGTCACGCAGCCCCGCGAACCGCTGACCGAGGACGTCGTCGCGGAGCTGGTCGAGGATCTGCTGGTACGACCGGCGGGCGTCCTCGCTGGCCCACTGGTAGCCGGCCAGTTCCTCCACCGCCCGCGCGGTGGACCGGGGCAGGTTGTCGAGCACCGCCTCGGCGAACCGCGCGTTGTCGTCGTCGCGGCCCCGCAGCTCGTCCCGCTCGGCGGCGAGCGCCTGGTCGAGCAGGGCACGAGCCCGGGTCACGGCGCCGTCCAGGTCGCCCCGGCGCAGCGCCTCCCGGCGCAACCGTCGCGCCCTGGCCGCCAGGTCGTCGAGGCCACCACGCCCCTGCTGGCCACGACGCAGGAGGTTGCGCAGCGCCTCGCGCAGGCTGCCGCCGGCCAGCACCTCGGCGCCGACCGCGTCCACCGCCTCTTGCACGTCGTACGGGGGCGCGAGCGGGTCGGGTCCGCCGCGCCACTGCCCGTACCGGAACCGGTTGCCGGCCACCGTCAGTCCCGGCCGCCGTAGACGGTGCGCCCCGAGTCGGTGACGTCCTTGCCGAGCCGGCGGGTCAGGTGCAGCCCTTCCAGCACGAACTCGACGGCGGCGGCAGCCTCCTCCGGGGTGGGCGCGTCGCCCAGGCCGAGCCGGTCCATGACCTTGGCCAGCCCGGGTACGGTGCCCACCTGGCGCAGCACCTCGGCGGAGCCGACCAGTTCACCGGTCTCGATGGCCGCGCCCTCCTCGACGAGGGCGGTGAACCCGGACAGGTCCAGCCCGGCCAGGCGGCCCCGGAACGTCTCGGCGGTCGCGGTGCGCAGCAGGTGGGCGAGGATCTCGATCTCCCGCCCCTCCTCGCCGCTCTCGAACTCGACCTTGCCGCGCAGGGTGCTGGTCACCGACACCGCGTCACCAACGCGCGCCACCGCCGCCTCCGATGCAAGGAAGGGCCCCTTGTTATCGCTTTCTGTTGTAGAGGGGGCCCCTCCTAACACCTTGCCGGCGGCGGCCAGCAGACCGGCGCGGCGCAGCGCGGCACCGGCGACGGTCTCCGCTGCGGCGATCGCGAACCGGGCGGAGACGCCCGAGCGGGGGTCGACCGACGGCGACTCCCGCACCGCGCGGGCGAAACGGGCCAACACCTCCAGCACGTGCTCCGGCACCTCGGCGACCAGGTCGGCCTCCTGCCGGATCAGTGCCAGCTCCAACTCCAGGTCGACCGGGTAGTGGGTACGGATCTCCGCGCCGAACCGGTCCTTGAGAGGCGTGATGATCCGGCCCCGGTTGGTGTAGTCCTCCGGGTTGGCGCTGGCCACCAGGAGCAGGTCGAGTGGCAGCCGCAGCTGGTAGCCGCGGACCTGGATGTCCCGCTCCTCCAGCACGTTGAGCAGGGCCACCTGGATGCGCTCGGCCAGATCGGGCAGCTCGTTGACGGCGAAGATGCCCCTGTTGGTACGGGGTACCAGCCCGAAGTGGATGGTTTCCGGGTCGCCGAGGGTGCGCCCCTGGGCGATCCGGATCGGGTCGACGTCGCCGATCAGGTCGCCGACGCTGGTGTCCGGGGTGGCGAGTTTCTCGCCGTACCGCATCGAGCGGTGCAGCCAGCCGACCGGCTGGTCGTCGCCGGCCTCGGCGACCCGGGCGCGGGACGCGGGGGTGAGCGGACGCATCGGGTGCTCGTTGAGCACCGAGCCGGGGATCACCGGGGTCCACTCGTCGAGCAGCGCGCCCAGTGCGCGGATCAGTCGGGTCTTGCCCTGGCCCCGTTCGCCGAGCAGGACCATGTCGTGGCCGGCGAGCAGTGCCCGCTCGACCTCGGGCAGCACTGTGTCGTCGTATCCGACGATGCCGGGAAAGCGGGTCTCGCCGGAGCGCATCCGGGCGAGGAGGTTGTCGCGGAGTTCCTGCTTGACGGTGCGGTACTGGTGACCGGCCGCCCGTAGCGCGCCGAGCGTGCCGGGCAGGTCGGCCGGTGGAACCGGGATTACCGGGGTAGGCGCAGTCACCCGATCCACGCTAGCTCACGTTCATTCAAGGCCCTGAAATAACCGCAAACGACAAGAAGGATCGCAGAACCGACAGTAGCGCCGCCATGACGTTCAGCGGTGGTCAGCGACGTACTGCTGCGGGTCCTTGTCGTGGAACGACAGATTGCGGCCGGCCTTGTGCTCGCCGTAGAAGGTCAACCACCGCTGGCCCAGCTCGGCGCGCAGTTCGGTGCTGGCGTGTCTGCGGAAGTCGGGCAACGCCTCGTCCTCCTCCTCGGCCAGGTGCTCGCTGTTCTCCCGGCGGGCCGTGCCGACGGCATCCCACCAGGGCTTCGAGCCGACCGGGTGCAGTTTGGCCTCGGCGATGGCGTCCCGGATCTTGTTGTGGTCGCCGATGGCGTCGGTGGTCTCGTCTTCCCCGTCGTCGCCGTGCTTGACCAGGTGCGGATAGAGGATCGCCTCCTCTGCCTCGGCGTGGATGTCCAGGTGCAGGGCGAGGGCGTCCCAGATGGCGAGCAGTTCCTGCTCGTCGCGGGCGTCGTCGAGGCGGGCGAAGCCACGCCGGAAGGAGGCGTGGTCGTCAAGGATCAGTGCGGTGATGTCGTCCACTGTGCTCACTTTCCCGATGGGCCGGCGAACCGGGCACGCAGCATCCGGGGCATCGCGGCGAGCCCGGTGACCGGGCGGAACCGTTTGGCGGCGTCGACAAGCGCCGCGTACTCGTCGTCGGCGAGGTCGATGTCGGCTGCTGCGGCGTTGCGTTCCATCTGCTCCACGCCGGACGCGCCGGGGATAGCCAGCACGTTGGGGTGGCGCAGCAGGTACGCGAGGGCGATCTGGCTGGGGGTGGCGTCGTGGGCCTCGGCGACCTGGCGCAGTGTGTCGATCAGAACGCCGCCGCGTTCCAGGTTTTCGGGCAGGAAGTACGGGTTGGCCCGCCGGATCGCGCCGGTAGGCGGGTTCTTGGCGTCGTACCGGCCGGACAGGAAGCCCTGGGCCAGCGGGCTGTACGCGATGACGACCCGGCCGGCCTGCCGGGCGTACGGCAGCAGGTCCTGCTCGGGTGCGCGGTCCAGCATGCTGTAGCGGACCTGGTTGCTGAGCACCCGCCGGCCGAGTGCGGCCTCGGCGGCCTGCCAGCGGCGCAGCCCGTAGTTGCTGACGCCGACTTCGGAGACCAGCCCGACGTCCTGCAACGTCCGCATGCCGCGCATCGTGGTGTGGTCGGCGACAACCGGGTTGGGTTGGTGCACCTGGTAGAGGTCGAGGGTGCTGACGCCGAGCCGGGCGGCCGAGGCGACGGCCCGCTGCTGCACCACGGCGGCCACCGGCAGCACCGGGAAGATCTTGGTGGCGATCGTGACCTTCGGCCGGTCGTCACCGAGTGCCGCGCCGAGGATCCGCTCGCTGCGCCCGAACCCGTAGACCTCGGCGGAGTCGAAGACTGTCACGCCCAGTTCGATGGCGCGCCTGACGATCTGCGCGGCCCGTTGTTCGAAGTCGGGGCCGTAGCCCCACTCCCGGGAGCCGAACTGCCAGGTGCCCAACCCGATCTTGGAGAGCGGCTTGGGGGTGTCGAGGGGGATGAACCGCATGGTGTCGAAACTACCCCCTTGTCCGGGTTCCAACGCCTCATCTCGCGTACCCGGGGGCGGGTCTACGCTCGTGATCGTGACCTACCTCGCCGCGGATGACCGCTACGACACCATGACCTACCGGCGCAGCGGACGCAGTGGCCTGCGGCTGCCCGTCGTCTCCCTCGGGCTGTGGCACAACTTCGGTCCGGACCGCCCGCATCAGCGGCAGCGCGACATCGTCCGGCGCGCCTTCGACCTGGGTGTCACCCACTTCGACCTTGCCAACAACTACGGCCCGCCGGCCGGTTCGGCGGAGGAGAACTTCGGTCGGATGCTCGCCACCGACCTGAAGCCGTACCGGGACGAACTGGTCATCTCCAGCAAGGCCGGCTATCTCATGTGGCCCGGCCCGTACGGCGACTGGGGCTCGCGCAAGTACCTGATCTCATCACTGGACCAGTCGTTGAGCCGGATGGGCCTGGACTACGTCGACATCTTCTACTCGCACCGGTTCGACCCGGACACTCCGCTGGAGGAGACGATGGGCGCGCTTGACGCCGTCGTCCGCGCCGGTAAGGCGCTCTACGTCGGCATCTCGAACTACAACTCCGAGCAGACCGCGCGTGCCGCCGCGATCCTGCGTGAGCTGGGTACGCCGCTGCTGATCAACCAGCCGTCGTACTCGATGCTCAACCGCTGGACCGAGTCCGACGGCCTGCTCGACACCCTGGAGGAGGTCGGCGCCGGCTGTATCGCGTACAGCCCGCTGGCCCAGGGTCTGCTCACGGACCGCTACCTGGGTGGCATCCCCGCCGACTCGCGGGTGCGCACCAGCGTGTTCCTCAACGAGAGCGACCTCAGCGACGAGAAGATGGCCACCATCCGGGGGTTGGGCGAGGTCGCCGAGCGGCGCGGCCAGTCGCTGGCCCAGTTGGCGCTGGCCTGGGCACTGCGTGACCCGCGGATGACCAGCCTGATCATCGGGGCAAGCAGCGTCGAGCAGTTGGAGACCAACGTCGCCGCAGTGGGCAATCTCGACTTCACCGCCGACGAGTTGGCCGAGGTCGACCGGCTGCTGGGCTGAGCGCCGCGGGGTTCGCGGCGGAGCCGGATCACCAGATCCGGCGCCGCCCGGCACGGTGGTTGCGTACCTCGCACTGCCGCCCGACCGGGGCGACGGCTCCGCGTCGCCGGCGGCCCACGCCGACCAGCACCGCCAGGACCAGCACGGTGGCCGCGCCGACCAGCACCGGCCACCGCGCGTCGAGGTCGCGTACCGATGCCACAGGCACGCCCGGGTCGGCCGCCGCCGCCACCGCCGACTGGGCGGCGGCCGGCCTACTCGCCGTGGTACGCGGGACAGCCGGCGCGCTCTTCGCCGTGCCGCTGCGCGCCGCCCGGAACACCACGTCGGAGCAGGAGTAGTAGGTGTCCGGGGTGTTGGAGTTCTGCCAGATCGTGTAGATGAGGTGCCGGCCGCTCCGGCCCGCCGGCAACCGGCCCGCCATCTGGTACGCACCTGCCCGCACCGGCGGGTCGGTCACCGTCAGAAACGGGCGCGACTCCAGATCCGCCCAGGTCAGCGGCGCTCGCGGGTTATAGCCCGGCCTGGTGACGTAGAGCCGGAAGCTGCCCCGGTGCTCGATTGTGGTCCGGTACCGGAACGTGAACTTCGCGCCGGCGGTCAGCTCGGTGCTCGGCCAGTCGGTGCGGGGCAGGTCCAGCCCTCGGTAGGCGGACAGCCCACCGCTGCACAGCTCGCCGTCGGGGATCCGCTCCCGGTCCCGGCCGTTGATCGCGGCCACCCGCACGTTGTCCCACTCCCGGACCGCCGCGCCCGCCGCGACGGCTGCCCGGCAGGCGCTGCTGGCCGCGTACCGGCCCTGCGGTCCGCACGCCGCCGCCCTGCTGATCGGGTCCGTCGGAGCGCCGTGCGCGGCCGCAGGCGTGCCGGCCAGCGGCACGGTCGCGGCGGCGACCAGCACCGTGACGAGCAGCCGGCGTACGGTCATGACGTTGACCTCCCGCCAGTGGTACGGGCGCGGGGAGGCAAAGGTTCGACGCCGGGGGCGCGGGAATCGCGGCATGGGCCAGGGCGTTCCGATAGACGGTACGGATCGAGGCCAGACCCCAGGCCGAGGAGGCAGACATGAAGGTACGCACCTCGTTGCGCGCGCTGAAGCAGAAGCCCGGTTCGGTGGTGGTCCGCCGGCACGGTCGGGTGATCGTGGTGAACCGCGCGAACCCGCAGTGGAAGAGCCGTCAGGGCTGATCAGCCCCGCAACGGACATCGAGTCGCAGACGCCCCGACCGGGAGGTTTCCGGTCGGGGCGTCGCCATGTGTGAGCACACCCGGAGGCTCACTCAGGGAGAATGGTGACGTTCTGCTCAAGCAACTCGTCCACGAGCCTGGCGTAGCGTTCCGGGCCCCACTGGGGTGGCTGTTCTCCGGGCTGGGGCTCGTCTCCGTTATCTACGAAGAACTTCTCGTGTCCGCCCGGGGTGAAGATGACCAGCATTCTGGCGTCGGTGTCGCCCACGTTCTTGAACCTGTGCCGGGTGCCGCGGGGGATGAAGACGAAGTCACCGGCCTCGGCCACCTGGAGTTCATCGCCGTTGAGGAACTCCAGGTGGCCCGACAGCACGTAGAACGCTTCGTCCTCGTTGCCGTGGCTGTGTGCGACCGGTCCGGCCCCGGGTGGCACGGTGGCTTCGATGAGCCCGAGAGAGCCGTTGGTGTCGTCTACGGTGACCTTGATGGTGTAGGTGTCGCCTGCGAGCCACCTGTGGGTGCCCTCGGAGCGCCGGACGAAGACACCGCCGCGAGCGGTCCACCGCGGGTCGTTCTTGTCGGGCACGGGGAACGGGAAACTCATCTGCTACTCCTTGGATTTTTTGCATGGGAGGGCGGCCGGTGCCGCCCTGTTGCGTGGGCTTTCTTGGAGGTTCAGGGAGGAAGCTCGTCAGGCCTTTGCAGATCGGTGCAGGACGCCATCGGGGTCGTAGCGCTTCCACAGCTCGCGGACCCGGGCACCGGTCGGCCCTGGGTAGGCGCGAGCGAATGTCCTCCTATCGGGATGGCTCTCGAAGTTCACGTATCCGCCGTCCACGTGCGGTGCGAAGGCGCCCCAAGCGGTCGAAAGGGCCTTCCGGCCGTACGGTGGGAACGTCGAGGCGATGACAAGCGCTTTGTGGTGACGATGTGGGTAGGCGGTGGCGGCCGGGTCAAGGTCGTTGGCGGCGCCGCCGAGTGAGCGCATCTGGATCAGGACCGGGTCGCGGCCCGTCACCGCCTTCACCAGGGCGCGGGCGGCGTCGCGGTTGATGTCCGCGAACAGTCCGTTGGTGGTGTTGGTGGGCATCTGGCCGGTATTCGGGTGCAGATGCGCGGGCGGGACCATATTCGAGTACGGGACGATATGAGCCTGTTGGACCGTGATTCCCCTGATATCGAGGAGAGGCTGAAGGGCTCGTTGGATCGTGGCCGGCTTGTTCGAGGCCACGACGGCGGTGATGGAGGCGACCGGCGTGATGCCTTGGGAGGCCAGTGTCACCGCCGTCGTCAGTTCACGTGGCGCGGCCGCCATGACGGCACCCCAGCGCTGCAGGTTGCCGCCCGCAGAGTCCACTCGCATGACGAGCTGGGCGAACCCGACGTCGCGCAGTTCGATGGCCTCGATCTCGAAGGCCACCGCGATCCCCGCACCGGCTCCCGCACCGCGCATCACCCACAACAGATCGGGCTCGGTGGCGGCATCGGCGCGGACCTGGGTGCCGTCGGGCAGCACCACCTCCACTGCGCGGACGTGGTCGATGGTGAGTCCGTAGTGCCGGACGAGCCATCCGATGCCGCCGGCCGTTGCCAGGCCTCCGACACCGACGTTGCCGTGGTCGCCGGAGCTGATAGCCAGTCCGTGCGGGGCGAGTGCCTGCGCGACCTGCGCCCAGCGGGCGCCCGCCTCCACCCGTACCAGGCGCGTACGGCGATCGAGGACGTTGACGCGGCGCATCGCGCTCAGATCGATGACGAGTCCGTCGTCGTTCGTGGCGCTTCCGGACAGGCCGTGCCCGCCACTGCGGACCGCGAGAGGGAGATTCCGCTCGCGGGCGAGCCGCAGCGCCACAGCGACGTCATCGGCCGACTTGGCGAGGACGACTGCTGCGGGCCGGCCGACGGTGGTGTACGTGGAGCGGAGCAGACTGTAGCGAGGATCGCCCTCGGTGACGATTTTGCCGGTCAGGCCGGCCGGGACGGTGCCAAGGCGCGTGGTCATCGTGTACTCCTGAGGGCTTCGACGCGATCGCGGACCGCCGGGACAACCTCGGAGGCAAAGATCGAGAGCTGGTTTTCGTGGTCGGCCACGGGCCAGAACACGAAGGTGTCGAAGCCGAGGACGACCACCCACTCGCTGAGCGTGTCCACCCATTGGCGCACGTCACCCACAAGCCCCTGGGCGCCCCGGAAATGCCCGATGGCACCGATCACGTTGTAGATTCGGCGAACCGATTCCGGGGCGCGTCCGGCAGCCGTAGCCGCCTCATCGATGATCTGCTGGCGGGCGAGCACTTGCTGCGGCGGCACGTAGATGTTCAGCGGCGAAACCCACCCGTCCGCCGACCTGCCCGTGACCGCCAGCATCTTGGGCCCCTGGGCGCCGAGCCAGAGTCCGACGGGCTTGGGCGGCCGGGGGCCGGCGCGATAGCCGGTCACCGAGTGATGGGGGGTTTGCAGTCGCACGGTGTCCGCGGCCAGGGCCGCGCGCAGGAGCATGAGTGACTCCTCCGTGAAAGTGACCATCTGTCCGCCGCGTCGGGGCACACCGCCCATTGAGGCGATCGCGTCGGCAAAAGCGCCACCGCCGACGCCGAGGTGGATGCGACCGTCGGTGAGCACGCTCAGCGAGGCGGCGGCCTTGGCGAGCATCGTTGGCGGACGCAGTTGCAGGTCCGCCACGTCGGTGAAGAAGGAGATGCGCTCCGTGGCGACAGAGAGGCTGCTGATCAGAGTCCAGCTGTCTAGGTGCCCCGGCTGGTAGGGATGGTCCTGCACCGCGAGGAGGTCCAGGCCGACGTCCTCGGCCAAACGCGCGAGGCGCCGGGTCTGGTCCAGTGACGCGGCCGAGGGATCCAGGCTCAGCCCGAAGGAGAGTGGGCGTCCGTAGTCGGTCATGGGTCCACGATGCGGCGGACGGCACGTCCCGCCAAACGACCGGTAAGATACTTGTTTTTAGTAAGTAGCCAAGAGGCTCGGAGGTCGCAGAAATGACCAACACCCAGCCGCTGCGCCCGCAACGCAGCTCGATCCACGATGACACTTGCCCGAGCTTCGAGGAGGCGCTCGAGCTGGTCGGGCGCCGCTGGACAGGCTCGATCTTGGCCGCCGCCGCCCAAGGTGCTCGCCGCTTCGGCGAGTACCGCGCCACCATCGATGGCATCTCCGACCGGTTGCTGACGCAGCGTCTGAAAGAACTCGAGGCAAACGGGCTCATCGAGCGGACCGTGATCCCCAGCACGCCGGTGCAGATCCGGTACGACCTCAGTGCGGACGGCAGGGCATTGGTGCAAGCCCTGCAGCCGCTGACGAAATGGAGCATCCAGCGTTCCGCCCGGCGCGCACGGTAGCCCTGCGGCCGGTCGGATGCCCTGGCACTGACCGACGCCCACAGAGGCCAGGAACGAGAAAAGCCCTGGCGAGGGATTCGCTCCCCCACCAGGGCTTTTGCAAGGGTGGAGCCGAGGGGACTCGAACCCCTGACCCCCACACTGCCAGTGTGGTGCGCTACCAGCTGCGCCACGGCCCCTTGCTGTCGTCCCGGTCGCCCGGGCACTGGGAAACTATACACAGACCGGCCCGCATGGTCATCTCGCGGGGGTCCCGCCGTCCGGGATCAGTTGAGCGCCACGTCCGGCGGGAAGTGCGCCACGGCGGCCATCATGCCGCCCTGCCGGCGCAGCACCATCGGCCACAGGTCGTCGGGGCGGTCGACGAAGGCATCACCGGGCAGGGCGTCCAGCAGGAACCAGGACCCGTCGGCGATCTCCTGCTCCAACTGCCCGCTGCCCCAGCCGGAGTAGCCGGCGAAGACCCGGATGCCGCCGACGCTCTCCCGCAGCTTCTCCGGGTCGACTGAGAGGTCGATCGTGCCGACCGCCCCGGACACCTGGTGGAAGCCCTTGAGTCGGCGCAGCGGTTGCCGCATCCGGGCCAGGCAGATGGCCGAGTCGGGCTGCACCGGCCCGCCTTCGAAGAGCACTGCCGGTTCGCGGGCCAGGTCGCTCCAGTCGCCCAACACCTCGGCGACCGGAACCTCGGTGGCACGGTTCAGCACCACGCCGAGCGCGCCGCCCGGCTCGTGGGCGACCAGCAGCACCACCGTACGGTCGAAGTTTGGGTCCTTGAGGGCCGGAGTCGCGACCAGCAGCCGCCCGGTCATCGACTCCACTGCCCGTCCGCCGATCGCCTGGCCCTCTCCCTGCATCCCACCTACCCGTCAGTCGAGACCCCGGTCCGGGATCCGCCACCCGTCGGATCCGGACAGTGTGTCGGGATCAGCCGCGCCGTCAACGCCATGCCTGGCACCTTAGCCTGCGTCCCGGGTGCTGGATAAGGTCTGACCGGCGGGTGATCGGAGCAGCATCACCGACGCTGGAGAAACGCCCGAAAGGTCCGTCACATCCCGATAGATTCGGCTGGTCGGGAGGGCGACCACGATCGTCCCTGCGCGTATTCGACACGGAGGCAGGTGGCGATGGCAACGGTCCGGGACGCGACGTACGACGTGCTCCGCAGCCTCGGCATGACCACCGTGTTCGGCAATCCCGGTTCCACCGAGGAGCCGTTTCTGCGGGACTTCCCGGCCGACTTCCACTACGTCCATGCCCTGCACGAGGCCACGGCGGTCGCGATGGCCGACGGGTACGCCCAGGTCACCGGCATGCCCGCGCACGTCAACCTGCACACAGCCCCCGGCACCGGCAACGGCATGGGCAACCTGGTCACCGCCTGGCACAACAAGACACCGCTGATCGTCACCGCCGGCCAGCAGACCCGGGAGATGCTGCTGCTCGAACCCCGGCTGACAAGCCGTCGGGCCGTCGAACTGCCCGAGCCGTACGTCAAGTGGAGCTACGAGCCGGTCCGCGCGCAGGACATCCCGGCGGCGCTGCTGCGGGCGTACGCGACGGCCGTTCAGCCACCGGCCGGGCCGGTCTTCCTCTCCCTGCCGATGGACGACTGGGCCAAGGAGGCCGAGGCGGCGCCCGTCCCGCGGTCGGTGGCCACCCGGTTCGGGCCGGATCCGCACCGGTTGGCCGAGTTCGCCCGGGTGCTGGCCGGCAGCCGCAACCCGGTGCTGGTGTTCGGGCCGGGGGTGGACCGCTCCGACAGTTGGTCGACGGCGGTCACGCTTGCGGAGCGGCTGGCCGCACCGGTCTGGTCCGCCCCGGCACCGGAACGGGCCGTCTTCCCGGAGGACCACCCGAACTTCCGTGGCGTGCTGCCGTTCGCGATCGAACCCCTGGCCGAGGCACTGGACGGGCACGACACGGTGCTGGTCATCGGCGCCCCGGTGTTCCGCTACTACCCGCACGTGCCCGGTGATCACCTGCCCGCCGGCACCCGACTGCTGCACGTCACGGACGACCCGGACGAGGCCGCCCGCGCCCCGGTCGGGGACAGCCTGCTCGGCGACCCCGGGCTGACCCTCACCGCGCTGCTCGACCTCGTCCCGCGCACCGACCGGCCGCCCCCGGCACCCCGGAGCGCCCCCGCGCCGCCGGAGATCACCACGCCGCTGAGCGCCGACGCCCTGTTCGCCGCGTTGGCGACGCACTGGCCCGAGGACGGCATCCTGGTCCAGGAGTCCCCGTCGAACCTGTCCGCGCTGCGCCGCCGGCTGCGGATCACCCGTCCGGCGTCGTACTTCACGATGGCCAGCGGCGGCCTCGGCTACGGCCTGCCGGCGGCGGTCGGCGTGGCGCTGGCGCAGCGGGACACCGGACGTGCACGCCCGGTGGTGGCGGTGATCGGCGACGGTTCGTTCCACTACTCGGTGCAGGCGCTGTGGACCGCCGCACGCCTGTCGCTGCCTGTGGTGGTCATCGTCCCGGTCAACAAGCAGTACGCGATCCTGAAGTCGTTCGCCGAGCTGAAGGACACCCCAGGGGTGCCGGGACTGGACCTGCCGGGGCTGGACGTCACGGCGATAGCGGCCGGCTACGGCTGCGCCACCGCTGTGGTGGAAACCCCCGACCAGCTCGGCGCGGCGCTCGCCACCGGCCTGCGTGCCGACCGTCCGACAGTGCTGCCGGTGCCGATCAGCACCGACGTACCCAAGATCCTTTGAAGTGGCGCCCGGTCAGCGGGGAGCGATCGACAGTGGAGCCCCACTGAACACGTCGAGCACGGGCCGCGCCCCCAGCGGGGCCGCCAGGGTTACGGTTACCGGCTCGACCTTGAGCATGTCGATGCACTCACCGGCGGCCCGGGTGACCGCGCCGCCGACCACCACCACGTCCGGGCGTTCCCGCACCAGCGGTGTGATCCCGGTGTCGCACGCGCCGACACCGAGCCGCACGGTCAGCCGTACCCCGTCGACCGCCACCAGGTCCTGGGCGGCCACCAGCCCGTCGGCCAGCGGCACCGCCGGCGCGGTGGGCTCGGGGACCGGGGCGACCGCCGTGGGCGCGACCGCGAGCCGGGCCACCGGGGTGGCCAACTCCTCGACCGCGAACAGCCAGGCCGGGATCTGAGCCTCCCCCCGACTGGTACGCACCGGCACCGCGCCGAGCGTGACACCGGTGACTGTCAGCGAGAGGCAGGCGGTAGGCGACGAACTGGTGGACCAACCGTCCGGCCCCGGCTCCACAGTGGGGCCGCCCGGGCTGGGAAGGCCGGGCCGCTTGGGCCGACCCGGGCACGGCAGCGGGTCACCCTGGTCGAGCTGCCGGTACGCCTCGGCCGCGCTGACCAACGGCACGACCGAGCGGCCGTCCGGGAAACGGATCTCCCCGTCGCCCACGCCAGCCGACGGGATGGGGATCTGCGCCCGGTACCAGCCGGCACGGAAGGCCGCCTCCGTATCCGCGGTGAAGCGCGGGTCGCCGGGCAGCACCGTCGGCCCCTGCAACGGGACGTACCCGGTGCGCCAGGCCGGGCCAGGTCGCCACGCGTCGGCGACCTCGGCGGCCCGCTTGTCGAACGCCTCCGCGCGGCCACCGGGACCACCGGCGGGCTCGCCGCCGGTCGCGGCGCAACCAACCCCGAAGAGCAGCGGGAGTACGAGCAGAACGGCCTCTCGACGCATGCCGGGTTCGACGCACCCGCCAGCACCCCGGTTCCCTCAGGTCTCACCCCCGAGATCCGTCTGGTACGCCTGCCAGAGCAGCTCGGCGCCCCGCCGCCGGTGCCGGGTCAACGCCCGCAGCAGGTGGCCCGCCCGGTGCCGCAACTCGTCGAGGCTTGCCTCGGGCCGCTCTGCGAGCCGCTGCACGGCGAGCATCGTGGCGACGATCGCGGCATGCTCCAGGGTCAGCAGCCGAACCCTGTGGTCCAGGCGAGGCGAATGCGTGAGCAACTCCCGGTAGAGGCCGGCAGGGCCCTCGGTGACCCGGACGTGCTCGGCGAAACCCTGGCCGACCGGACGCAGCCGGCGCAGCACGTTCTCGCGCCAGCACGACTCGACCGTCGCGTCGGCGACGGCCCGGGCGAGGGCGTGCACGTCACCGGCGAGCCCGGCGGAACGCGGCTGACCGGGCAACCCGACGGGGGACGCCGCTCTGCCGTTGTGCGATTCGGGGGTGAGCCCGGTCGCCCACGGATGGGCGGTGGCTGACCGGGTGGTGACTGACGGCTGCTGGACCGGACCGGTGACCATGGCACCTCCCGCGCGGCGCTGCTACCCCATACCGCGATGGTGAACCCGCTCACGTGCGCTGTCCAGATGCCCTGACGGCCTCATCTGCACCATTGGTCACAGCGTTCACTCCAACCCCGTGACGGCTCAGTGAGCGCCACCGGGTGGGTCGATCAGGTCCTGCGCCGGTGCTCTGCCAGGCGACGCAGGTCGCCGGCGACGGCGTACGCCTCGCTGTCCCGCCTCTCGCTGTCCCGCCCCTCGTCGGGTCGACCCGATGTGATCGCGTCGGCAAGTGCCAGCAGTTCGGGCGGCGGTAGCGTGGCCAGCCCCATCCCCCGCAGCGGCAGCATGATCCGGTGCCCGCTGTCCCGATCGGTGGCCATGACGACCGGCAGGCGGTGTCCACGGGCCCGCATGTCGTCCCCTGTCTCGCGTTCCGACATCCCTCGCGAGTCGATGACCGCTGTGGCGAGGTCGACGGTACGGCTGCGCAGCGCTCCCCGGACCCGTAGCCGGCTGCCATCCAGCCAGGCGGCCGTACGGAGCACCCGCAGCACCAGGTAAACCCCGAGCACTGCACAGGGCAGCCCACACAGCCCGGCCAGCGGGCCGAGAGTCGGCTGGTCCTCACCGCCGGAGTCCTGCAGGGAGGGCGGCAGCATCCCCGGCGGCAGATCGCGTGCCTCCTCATAGGAGGCGAACCCGTCCCCCGGGCCGGTCAGACGCCGCAGCAGCCCGTCGGCGATCAGTGGCAGCAGCACGAACGCGGCACCGACGGCGGTGACGAAAACGCCGACCACCACCGAGAGGGTGCGCTGGCCGGGTGACGCGCCAACGGACAGGCGCAGCTCCTGGTTCGTCACAGCGGCAGCGTAGGCGAACCCTCCCGCGCCAGGCACCCGCCCCGCCCTCCGGCACCCCTGGGCTGCGCCCCCGGGCCGGCGCCACCGGGCCGGCGCCGCCGGGCCGGCGCCGCCGGGCCGGCGCCGCCGGGCCGCCGCATTACCGGCGCTGCCAGGGCTGCCGCGCGGCTGGCCGGGCGTGATTGACTCGCTTTCAAGGAAATCGCGGTATCCCAACGTTCCGGATGCCCCGGTTTCAAGGAAGCCGAGTCGATCATCGCTTCGGGACGCCGGTCCGACCCAGCTCGCCGACGAACACGGTCGACGCCGGCGACGAGTTGCGACCTCGGGAACTCGCGGTCACGCGTTGCCACCCTGGGACTGGCGCCCGCCGTGGGAGTGGCGGTGAAGCGTTCGGCCCCGGGTGGCGCAGAAACGGCGATGCGCCCCGGCTGGTGGGCCGGGGCGCATCGTTCGAGGTGGTGGAGCCGAATGTCAGGAAGTGCGGTGTCTTCCTGGTCCGACGGCCGGGTTTTTGATCAATGTCCGGGAGAAGGAACGGCGCTCCGTCAACGTGATGGGTTACGACCCGCGCGGGCTCGTCGTCCGGCTGGGGGTGGGGCGGCAGATCATTTCTGCGTGCTGCCGGTAGCGTCTGCTGCCGTGCCGTTTCCTGACGAACGTCTGCAAGTCGCGGTGGTTGACTATCGGCCCAGCTGGGCGGCGGATTTCAACGCGCTGGCCACCAAGCTCTGTGACGCGCTGGGCGACGGTGTGGTCGGGATCGACCACGTCGGGTCGACCTCGGTGCCGGGGCTGCCGGCGAAAGATTGCATCGATGTCCAGGTAAGGGTGGCCGCGATCGATGAACCGACGATGGTCGTGCTGTTCAGCGCGATCGGTTTCCGCTGCCGGCCGGAACCGTGGAACCGCTCGGAAAAGTCGGCTGGGCGCGAGTACCGAAAGTTAGTCTTCGCGCCTGCGGTTGGAGCCCGCCGATGCAACGTTCACGTCCGGGAAAGTGGTGGCGGCAACGCCCGATACGCCCTGCTGTTCCGCGACTTCTTGCGTGCCGACAGGGACGCCCGGCGGGCGTGGGGTGCGTTCAAGCAACGGCTGGCGAAGAGTGTGCCGGACCTGATGGACTACGGACAGATCAAAGCCCCGGCCACGGACGTCCTCATGGCGGCGGCAGAGCGGTGGGCGGCCGACACCGGTTGGAGTGTCGTCTGACGACTCGGAAGTCGTCCTGGATTCGTTCAGGTGCTCCGCTGCCGATCCGGGTTGGGCTGAGGCTGATCACGTAGCCGCCGAGCGACGCTCGCGCGGTAGCCGATGATCCGCGGCCGGGCAGCCTCCGTCAGTACTCACCACCTTGGATAGGAAGATCACGCAGGATGCAGGGCGCCTTGAAGTCGCGGTTGTCGATGAGGATGTCGGCTCGTTCGGCCGGGTGAATTTCGGCCAGGTAAAGCTCCTCGCCGGGTATGTAGTACGAGCGGTACCGGTCAGCCGCCGCCTCCGCCGAGTCCATCCACGCTTGATCGCGGATCGTGCCGCGGTGCAGCACGTCCGCCACCTCGATGTGGAGGTAGATGCGTAGATCCCAGTGTGGTGATAGGTCCGGCTTCTGCAGGAACCCGCCGTCCGCCACGAGGATCGCGTCGTCCGTAGCCACGTGGACGCCGGAGTCGATGGGCGTACGACCGCTGAAATCCATGATCTGGGTGCGGTAGCGACGGTTGCCGCCCGGACCGAGCGGGGCCAGCAGCTCGTCGCGGATGGCGTCGACGTCGAACATCTCGAAGTAGTAGTTCTCCGGTGAGCCGGACGGGTATCGCGTTCGCAGATCGACATGTCGCTTGAAGTGGTCGATCATGACCCGCAGCACGGGTCGTGTCGTCTTCTCACGCAGGGTGGTAGCCAGTTCGTCGGCCAAGGTGGTTTTGCCTGCCGCGGAGTGGCCGTCGATCCCCACGCGGGTCGGATGATCCAGCGGCAGCGCGAGAATCCGATCGGCCAATCCGCTAAGCATCTGCTGCCGTGTCGTGGTCATCGAGGGAATGATGCCAGAGGCTGAGCGCGCCGGCGCAGAGTGCCGCGTCAACGGGCAGGCCCACAACCGGATCGCGGACGTTCAGGTGTTCATCGGCGAGTCCTGTTGCGGCCGAGGCTGATCACGTCGGCGCCGGAAGCGGGTGCTTCGGCGAGTTCGAGGTGGTGGGCGAGGACTGCTATGGCGAAGCGGTCGAGGGCGGCTTCGAGTTCGGTGATTTTCTGGTTCTTCTCGCGCAGGGTGTGGCGTAACTCGTGCAGCTGCTGCTCCTGGGGGCTGCGGCGGCCGGCCTCGGGGTCGGACAGTTGGGCGAAGCGTGCAGTCAGGTTCCACGGGGAGTTCTCCTCGACGTCGCGGCGGAAAGCGCGGGCGACGGCGTCGTGGCTGAGGCCGGTGATCCGTTCGAGTTCGCGTTTGGTTCGCCGGGCCTGCGGGTCGTGGCTGAGTTGGGTGATGGCGTCGGCGACGCGTTGCATGACCTCGTCGGTGAGTCGCTTGCGGGCCGGGCTGGGCATCAGGCGCCCTCCTGCTGGCTGCCGGAGCGGATGTCGGTGATGATGCGGCTGTAGAGGGTGCGCTGAGCGCCGAGGTCGTCCAGGAGCGCGGGGTGTCCGCGGCCGGAGTCGAGGAAGTCGTCGATGCGCTTGATGTGGGCCTGGACTGCGGGAAGGTGTGGTTGTCGGAAGACGGCGTTGCCGCAGCAGGCTCCGCGGCAGACGCCTTCGGCGAGTTTCGGGCCGCCGGGCCCGCATGCGGCGCGTGCTTCGTTCCACATGCAGTCGTTGAAGAATCCGAGATGGTATCGGTCGGCGAGGTTGTCGATGGTCCGGGCGGCGCGCTGCGGGTCGGCGACGACTTGGGCTCGGATCGTGTCGAGTTCGCTGGTAGGGGCTCCGGCGGTGGGCGCGGCGTCGAGGATGATCGCGGCGGTCTGTTCCCGGGCGATGATCTGCCGGTTCTTGCTGAACAGGCGGGCGACCTGTTGCTGGCTGTCGGTGGCGTAGCCGGTGGTGGTCCGCAGCGCGGCGTGGCCGAGTTGTATACCGAGGCCGAGCTCGGCGCCGGGGTATTGGGCGGCGTAGACGCAGAACGACCGGCGCAGGGTGACCTGGTTGATGTTGGCTGCCGGGGTCGGTCGGATGGGTTGGAGCCCGAGCCCGTGTCCGCGACCTGGCCTGGCAGCCGGACTGGCGTTGACGAAATCGATCAGCCGTGGGATGTCGCGCTGGGGTGCGTAGGCGCCTGCGTTGATCGCGGACCTGGCGAACAGCTGTGTGGGATGGGGCGACAACGCGGCGAGCACTTCGATGGTTCTGAATACCGGCGGCGGCGCGAACCAGGACCGGCGATGGCCATCCGGACTGGTGGCGCCCTTGAACTGGACGCTGCGCAGCGCGGGCAGTCCATCGCTGATGGTCGCGGTGTCGCGGTGCAGTTCCTGCAGTTCGCTGTCACGCATGCCGGTCAGCGACGCCAGCAGGATGTACCCGGCAGCACGAAGGACACTGACGAAGAACTCAAGTTCGCCGAAGCCGATCTCGTCGATCCAGGGCCGCTCGGTCTGGCCGTCGAGCCTCACGGTGACCCTCGGCGACCAGAGACCTCCGAATTCGGACCGCTCAGGATCCCGAGCCATGTCAGTGATCAACGCCTCGGCCTCGGGCCGGCAGGTCTTGTGGCTGCGTTTGAAGATGTTGTTGCTGATGCCCAGCTGCCGGCAGAGCAGCCGACGATTAGGTTCCCCCCGCTTCGGCTGGCCACGGCCATAGCCGGTTTGCAGCGGGACTCGGCCGCCCTCCGCGGCCCAGGAGCACAGCACTGCCCAGGAACTTGTGCCACCCTGAGCGCGGGCGGGGCGTGATTCTGCGGCTTTGGCCGCAGCGAGGATGTCGGCGGAGAATCGGTCGACGATCGTCCACGCTGCTGCGACAGCGGGCGCCCAGGTGTCCCAGCTCAGTGGCGGGGTTTTGTTCTCCACCGGCGCGACCACTTCAGCCACGTTGGTTGCCGAACGTGCTCCCCACGGTTGGAACCCGAGACCATCGCCAGAAAGTACCGGTGCGAAGTGACGCAGCAACTTGATGGCAAGGACATAGTTGCGGACCGTGTCCGGCGACACCGGCTCCCCATCAGGGCGGTAACTGCCGTCCCGGAGCGCCGCCAGCAGCAGATCGGCGTCGAGCTGGGCCCACGACGCTGGTCCGGGTAGTCCTCGGCTGGCAGACCAGTGAGCGACCGTGCGTAGCCGCACGAAGGTGTTGACGAGGGTGTCCACCGGCGCAGGCCTGCCGCGGCGGACGATGCCGGCCTCGACCACGAGGGGATGATCGGGCTGAGCCAGAACCATCAGAAGCTCACGGATGGTGAGCGACCAACGGCCTGGGATCTTCGCGAAGTTCATCCGGCGATCGGGAAAGTTCGTGCGCCTGATCAGCGGTGTTAAGTCCCACACCGCGTCGCCGAAACGGGGCCCGTCGGGGACGTGCGCGAAGACGAGTTCGTCGTTGCTGAACGTCGCGCTCGCTGCGGGCGGCGGTGCCGCGAGGTCAGGCTGGAACATCGGCACCGCCAAGACCGTTGACCAGGCCCACATCAAGCAGGACCTCGCCGGTGTGCTCCTGGGCAGCGGCAACGTCCGCGGCCGGGAAGCTGGGCAGGATCACCTGAGTGACGAACTCGTGGACCGGTTTGTGGTGCTCCTGCCAGAACGTGATGTTGCCGGTCCGCTCGGGAGCGGTCAACTGCTTCAGCCGCAGCACTGCGGGAAGGTGCTGACGTGTGATCAACGCATTGGGGCAGGTGTAGCACGCGCCGGTGGTGGAGACCGGGCAAAGCCCGCCGCCGGCGACGTGCGGCGAGTCGTGTGGGTCGCGGCAGGCTGCGACGCCCGTGTCGAGACGCCCGGTGAGTAGCCGCCCGGCGGTGTCCCGGTCGAGCGTCGGCGCGTCATGCCCGGCCGCAAGCAGCTCCTCCGCGGCGGGCGTGACGATCGTCGGGCCGGCCACCGCGGTGTCGAAACGTTCCCCGACGGCCTGCATGAGGATCCGACCGGCCTCGGCTCGCAGCACGGTCGAGTTGCTGTAGTGCTCGAAAAAGGTCCGGGCGGTGTGCCGACGCCGGGAGCGCAGGTAGGTCCCCGGCGCGGCGAGGGCTTCCCGCGTGGTGGCTGTCTTGCGCAACCGCCTGAAGCTGACGGGTTCACTGAACGCGTCGCCCTCGGCGCGGTGGCGGTTCAGCCACGCCCGCAGCGTCCGGGACTTGGTGGCCCAGAACATCTCGACAGCCACGCCGCCGTCGTCCGTCAACCACAGACTGGACGAGTCCGACGTCTCTCGTGCCCCAGCGGTCAGCGTGATCAACGCTGACAGCGCGGCGAACACCCGGCCATCGGCACGGGTGTAGACCTGTTGGTAGCGCTCGCTCGAGCGGGTCTTGAGGTAGCGGACACAGTACGAACGCACGGCGCGGCGCTGCACGAGCGCTGCGAGTCGTCCGGTGGGCGCCAGGCACTGCAGCCCGTCGTCGCGGCCCGGCACCGCGGTGGCGATGATGTCGCCGATAGTCAACCGTCGCAGCACCTCCGGCGGTTCGCCCGTGCCCAGCGACAGCAGCACGTGCAACGCGATGACGACGTCTGCCGCCGGCGCCGACCGCGCGTCCGAGCCCCGGCGCTCGGCCAGTGCTTGCCTGACAACCCCGCGGGCGATCGCGTGGATCCGGTCGGCTTCGCCAGCCGGAAGTTCCACCTCGCCGTCGCGTCGGACATGGCTCAGGCGGGTCTCACGTTCCAGACGGGCGACGACTTCGCCGTGCAGCAGCCCCGGACAGTCATCGTTGATCCGGCGTAGCAGCGCGAACAGGAAGACTGCCCGCCGGTAGCTGGTATCGGTTCTGCTTTCACGCTGAGCCGCGAGCAGGCCGGCTTCCCAAGAATCGAGGTGCCGGCGTCGCAGATCGGGAAGGTCAAAGTCGTTGTCGCGGCCCGTGTCTCGCAACTGCGCGTCCAGGTCGCGAAGGAAACCCCGGACGGCGCCGTGCACCTCGCCGACGCTTCCGTGGATCTCGGGACAGATCTCCAACCACTTGTCGGCGATCCGCCTGGCGAGCAACGGCATCGTATGCTCGTCCGGCCGCAGGTAGAAACGCCGCGCCCGGCCATAGACGGTGTCCTGCCAGACCCGCGGACCGTATTCATCAGGGTCCGTGCTCGCCGCGGGCACTGGGCCGACGGCACCGACAGGAGCCTCGTGAAACCGGCCGCGGCTCACAGATCCTCGACCTCATCGCCAACCGGCTCAACTACCCGGCCGGTATCGGCTGAGGTGTGCCCGATGGAACCGGCCAGCAGCGAACGCAGCGCTGCCGGCAACTCGACGCTGTAGCGTTCCGCGGCGAACAGGTACTTTTGCGTCGTCTCGACCGAGGCGTGACCGAGTAACTGCATCACGGTCAGCACCGGATTGGCCAGCAGATGATAGGGGTCGCCAGCCCGGTCGCGTCCCTCACGCATCAGCGCCGAGAGCATCCGCACCGCGAACGAATGCCGCATGACATGCGGCGTGACCTTCAAATGCGCGGGAGGCCGATCGTCATGCACGACCGATCTGGCCCGGGCATCCGCGTCGGTGAACACCGCATTCCAGTATTTGATCGACAACGGCAACCCGCCACGGCCGAGGAACAGGGCCAGCGGCTCGATGGTGCCGTCGTCACGGATGCACACGGCGCGCGCCCGCCGTTCGTCGTCGAGCCTTTCAGCCAGCATCGCCCGGCCAGCCACGACCAGCCGCACCCCGCGCGCATCCACGGCCACCTCGTCGACCACGACCAGATCCCCGCCGCGGCGCAGGCCCCGCAGCCGGGGCTGTGCGGCCCGGACGATGGCCTCCCGCTCCGTGCTGCGATACAGGTCGATCGCGCCGGACAACTCAGCCGTCGTGTACACCGTCCTCGGACGCGCACCCTTGCCGTACCGGGTGAACGGCCACACCCCACCCGCCGGCATGCACTCCGGCACCGGAATCTCGGCGTCCAGCAGCAGCGCCCCTTCCTCACGGCGCAGACCCGTAGCGGCCAGCACCAGCCCGAACGAGTAATCCCGTTCCGGCAAGCCTGGCGCTGTCGCCGCGTCAGCAGGAGCGTCACCACGCAACCCGACGTTGAGAAACAGTCGCAGTTGCCCCTCGGTGAGGAACCTGATCGTCCGGTTCTCCACCGCCCGCCCAGCGAACGTGTTGCGCCCAGCCCACCGCGACACCGGATCGGCATCCATCCAGCCCGACTCGGTGGCGTACCGGAAGAAGCCACTCAGGCAGCCGGCCTCGGTCTTCCAGGACTGCTGCTGCACCAACGCCGCTCGGCTTTCCCGGTAAGCGTTCAGATCCGCGCGCGTCGCATCGGTCAAATCCAGCTTCGGTTCGCCATGCCCAGCCAGCCACTCCGCCACCGCCACGCCAGCATCGGCCGCAGCCTGACCGGCCCGATAGCGGCGCACGAACCGCAGCAGCCGGGCCAGGTGGTAGACGTGGAAGCGGCGCATGCTGCCCAGATCGAACGCGTTCTGATCCCACGCATCGAGCAGGTACCGGTTCAACCGCTCGCAGCCGCTCGTCGTCCCGTCGTCGTCGATCACGAACGGAAAACCGTCCGGGATTCGATGCCGGTCCAGCACCGCCGTAACCCACTCGGCGCTCACACCGACAGCCCCGGGCACGCTCAACCCGCCGCGGGCGAGCATCCGCCGGTCCACCTCAACCACCCGCACAAAGGCCCCCTCGGCTCAGCCGAGGGAACCCCCAGAAAACCCGTACGGCAGCATCTCGGGAGACGCTACCGTACGGTCTGTATGTAACAGGTACGGAAAGTCCGAAGACACTCCGTATGCCTGATTTGTGGAGGTGCCGGGAATCGAACCCGGGTCCTTCGCCGGTTTGTCAGGGCTTCTCCGAGCGCAGCTCGCTATGCCTCTACTCGGCCCCACCGCTCACGCGAGCAAGTTGGTGTGACGGGCCCAGTCGCTGATTTATCTCGCCGCACGGACCCCGCGACCGGGTCCGATTGGCCAGCCTTCTAGCTGATGCCGGCTACTGGGACGAAGGCGTTCCCAGGCCGACAGACTCACTACTCGCCTCAGGCGGCGAGAGCGAAGTCAGCGCGTTGGTTCTTGGCGCTTATTGGTTTCCGACGACCGATTCTCGAGACGACGTCGGCTTCCTCGGCTCGCTTCCCCTGTCGCTGCGTACGAAGTCGAAACCAGTCACCCCCTCGACAGGCCGCCGATGTGGCGGCACTGACAAGACTAACGCCTGCCGCAACGGGTTTCATCCCGAGCCCCGGGCCGACACGTCGACCCGGACAAACGGGACGAACTAATCGTCCATCCCCTTGCCGCGGCGGCCTGAAATCCGGGCGATCTCCCGGTCCGCGTCGCGCTTGGCGAGGTCCTGCCGCTTGTCGTACGACTTCTTGCCCTTGGCCAGGGCGATCTCCACCTTGGCCCACCCGTCGGAGAAGTAGACCTGCAACGGGACGATTGTCAGACCGCCCTCGCGGGTCTTACCGATGAGCTTGTCGAGCTCACCCCGGTTGAGCAGCAGCTTGCGGGTACGCCGGGGCTCGTGGTTGGTCCAGGTGCCCTGGGTGTACTCCGGAATGTGCATCGCGTGCAGGTACAACTCACCGCTGCTCTCCTGGGCGAACGCGTCGACAAGCGACGCCCGCCCGGCCCGCAGCGACTTGACCTCCGTGCCGGTGAGCGCCATGCCCGCCTCGTACGTGTCGAGGATCGAGTAGTCGTGACGCGCCTTCTTGTTGGAGGCGACCACCTTGCGCCCCTTTTCCCGTGGCATCGGTGCCACCCCCTCTCCTCCGATGTCCGTGGCGAGCCACCTCGCCCGGACAACCGATCATGCTACCTGAATGACAAGGACCCTCCCGCGCCGTTTATTTCCGGCGCGGGAGGGCCCTCGGGAGACGACGGGAGGACCCGTACGGTGCCTAGACCCGCAGGTAGAAGCGGAGGGTGACCCATGCGGTGGCGGCGCTGACCAGGACACCGACGCCGGCCATCAGCGGGAAGACGAACAGGATGTCGCCCCAACCGATCGGCGAGAGCAGGCCCTGCAACGCGCTGAGCGACCCGTCGAAGAGCAGATACTTCGCCGCGACAAGGGCCACCAGGCCGAGCAGTGAACCGATCAGGCCGGCCACCACGGCCTCCAGCACGAACGGCGCCTGGATGAACCAGTTGGACGCGCCGACCAGCTTCATGACCGCCACCTCCCGCCGCTTGCTGTACGCGGCGACCTGGATGGTGTTGGCCACCAGGAGCAGCGCGGCGACAGCCATCACGATCGCGGCGGCCAGGGCGATGTTCTGGATCGCGGTGAGGACGTCGAAGATCTTGTCGAGCAGTCGACTCTGGTCGACGATCTCGTCGACGCCCTCGGTGTCCTTGTACTTGTCGTAGATGTCCTTGTACTGCTCCGGGTTGTTCAGCTTGAGGCGGAACGACTCGGGCAGCTGGTCCGGCTTGACGGCGTTCACCAGGTCCGGAGCGTCCTGGTACATCTCCTGGAACTTCTTGTACGCCTCGTCCTTGTTGACGTAGATGACGTTCTTGACCAGGGGGTCGCCGTCGAGCTGGGCGTTCAGGTCGGTGCGCTGCTGCTCGCTCACCTCCTGGTTCAAGAAGATCGAAACCTCGATGTTCTTGTAGTAGAGGTCCTTCATGTCGTCAACCTGGCGGTACATGAGACCGCTGGCGCCGAGCATGGTCAGCGAGACCGCCATCGTGATGATCATCGCGACGGTCATGGTCACGTTGCGCCACAGTCCAACCAGTACCTCGGACAGGACGTATTTCACGCGCATCGGGATTTCCTCCGGGTCTCCGGCATGAAGTGTTCGTCGTCAGGCTGCGCAGGGGTGGAGCGGGGGCTCACCCGTAGACGCCGCGGGCCTGGTCACGCACGATGCGGCCGCTCTCGATCTCGATGACGCGGCGGCGCATCTGGTTCACGATGTTGGAGTCGTGGGTGACCATCACGACGGTCGTGCCGGTGCGGTTGATCCGGTCAAGAAGGCGCATGATCTCGATCGAGGTGTCCGGGTCCAGGTTTCCCGTCGGCTCGTCCGCCAGGAGGATCAGCGGGCGGTTCACGAACGCCCGGGCGACGGCGACACGCTGCTGCTCACCACCGGAGAGCTCGTGCGGGTAACGGTGCTCCTTGCCACCGAGACCGACCAGCTCCAGCACCTCCGGCACGACCCGGCGGGCGACCGCCTTGGTCTTGCCGATCACCTCAAGGGCGAACGCCACGTTCTCGTACGCGGTGCGGTTCGGCAGAAGCCGGAAGTCCTGGAAGACGCAGCCGATCGAGCGCCGGAAGTGGGGTCGCTTCCAGGAACGCATCGAGGTGACGTCCTTGCTGTTGACGATGACGCGCCCCTTGTTCGGGGTGACCTCGTGCAGCAGCATTTTGATGATCGTGGACTTGCCGGAGCCGGATGGACCGATGAAGAAGACGAACTCGCCCTTCTCGATCGAGACGGACACGTTGTCGAGCGAAGGCCGGGACGCCTTCGGGTACGTCTTCGTCACTTGCTCAAGCTGAATCACGGGTGGTGAGTCTACGCGGTGTAACAACTTAGCCAAGCCCCACGTCCCGCCGAAGCGGCGCGCGTCGTCGATTCAGGCCTCTACCTGGAGATCGATGACGCGCTCCGCCCGCGCGCCGTCACGCACCGTCGCCGGTCAACTGCCGCTGCTTGCGCCAGCGGATACCGGCTTCGATGAAACCGTCGAGTTCGCCGTCGAAGACCGCGCTCGGATTGCCGGTCTCCTGCTCGGTTCGGAGATCCTTCACCATCTGATACGGGTGCAGGACGTACGAGCGCATCTGGTCGCCCCACGAGCCGGCGGCGTTCTCCTTGAGACCCTCCAGCTTGGCCTGCTCCTCCTGGCGCTTGCGCTCCAACAGGCGGGCCTGGAGCACCCGCAGCGCGGATGCCTTGTTCTGAAGCTGGGACTTCTCGTTCTGGCAGGTCACCACGATGCCGGTCGGGATGTGGGTGAGCCGGACCGCCGAGTCGGTGGTGTTGACGCTCTGCCCACCGGGCCCGGAGGAGCGGTAGACGTCGACGCGTACCTCGTTTTCGGGGATGTCGATGTGGTCGGTCTGCTCGGTCACGGGCAGGACCTCGACGCCCGCGAAGCTGGTCTGCCGGCGGCCCTGGTTGTCGAACGGGCTGATCCGGACCAGCCGGTGGGTGCCGGACTCGACGCTGAGGGTGCCGTAGGCGTAGGGCACCTTGACCGCGAAGGTGGCCGACTTCAGGCCCGCCTCCTCGGCGTACGAGGTTTCGTAGACCTCGGTCGGGTAGCCGTGCCGCTCCGCCCAGCGCAGGTACATCCGCAGCAGCATCTCGGCGAAGTCCGCCGCGTCCACGCCGCCGGCCCCGGCCCGGATGGCGACCAGCGCCTCCCGCGAGTCGTACTCGCCGGAGAGCAGGGTGCGGACCTCCATCTCCTGGATGGCCTTGGTGAGCCCGGTGATCTCCACCTCGACCTCGGTCAGCACGCCCGGGTCGGATTCGGCCTCGGCCAGCTCCAGCAGTACGCGGGCGTCGTCGAGCTGGGAGCGCAGGCTGCCCAGCTTGCTGATCTCGCCGTTGACGTACGACAGCTGCGAGGTCACCTGCTGCGCCTTGGCCTGGTCGTCCCACAGGTCAGGGGCGGACGCCTCCTGCTCCAGGCGGGCCTTTTCCTCGTGCAGCCGGTCCAGGTTGAGGACGGCCTCGATGTTTCGCAGGGTCGCGTCGAGTTCCTTGAGCTGTTCGGCGTAATCGGCAGCGGTCACGACAGATAAGCGTACTGTGCCGCAGCCGGAGCAGCTCGTTCCGTATGCGAGAACCTGCCGATCATCACCCGGCGGGGGCGGACTTCAGCCAGGACAGCGCCGCCCGGTGGTAGGCGACGGCGAACTCCAGCGCGCTGGCGTCGTACGTCTCGCCGTCCCGCTTGGCGTTCTTGACCTGCTCCCGCACCTGCGCCAGGGCCTCGGTGTGGTATTCGTTGGCCGAGGCGTACAGGCTCTTGAGCTGGCTGGCGGAGTGCAGGTTGCCGAAGGCCATCCGGAGCGCGACCGGGTTGCGGATGGTGTCCCGCCCCGGGTTCTCCGCCAACCAACGGGAGAATGTCCGTTTTCCGCTTGCCGTGAGCGCGTACGGCTGACTCATCCGCGGGCCCGGCTTGCCGAGGCGCACGTAACCCCGCTCGGCCAGCACCGGCAACTCCCGGTAGACCTGACTGCGGGTCATCGACCAGTACGGCGCCAACCGGCGCTCTGCGGCGGCCATCAACTGGCCGCCTGTCATGGGACCCTCGTGGAGCAGCCCGAGCAGGGCCGCCGCCGTGGGGTTGACTCCAGATTCCGCCATGCCCGTTACGCTGCCACTTTGCGCTGCCTGCGTCCAGGTTTTGACGGTTTGCCACTCGAACGTCTTCCTATGTGCACTGTCGGTGGCAGACTGTCCGTTGAGGACTATCGATGGATTGGGCCTGCTCGGTCGCCCCGCCGGCGGCGCTGCGCACGCCGCCGGCGGTCACCGCAGGTCACCCCATGTGGGGGTACGTGTGGTCGGTCGGCGGCACGAACGTCTCCTTGATCGTCCGCGGTGACAGCCAGCGGACCAGGTTGAGCCAGGAGCCCGCCTTGTCGTTGGTGCCGCTGGCCCGGGCGCCACCGAACGGCTGCTGCCCGACGACAGCCCCGGTGGGCTTGTCGTTGATGTAGAAGTTGCCGGCCGCGTACCGCATCCGCTCGCCGACCGCGTCGATCACCCGGCGGTCGGTGGCGAAGATCGACCCGGTCAGCGCGTACGGGGCGATCGACTCGGCCTGCGCGACCACCTCGTCGAAGCGCGCGTCGTCGAACACGTGCACGCCGAGGATCGGCCCGAAGTACTCGGTGGTGAAGGTCTCGTGGGCGGCGTCGGAGCACTCGAAGAGCGTCGGCCGGACGAAGTAGCCGACCGAGTCGTCGGCGGTGCCGCCGGCCAGCACTCGGCACGAGTCGTCACCGGCGATCAGCTCCAGCGCGGCGGTGTGCCGGGCGAACGCCTTGTCGTCGATCACCGCGCCGCCGAAGTTGCCGAAGTCGGCCACGTCGCCGTACGTCAGCGAGTCGGTGGTGGCGGCCAGGCGGTCCCGCAGCCCGCCCTCCCAGAGCGAGCGCGGCACGTACGCCCGGGAGGCCGCCGAGCACTTCTGGCCCTGGTACTCGTAGGCGCCCCGGATCAGCGCGGTGTGCAGGGCATCCACGTCGGCGCTTGTGTGCGCGACCACGAAGTCCTTGCCGCCGGTCTCGCCGACGAGCCGGGGGTAGCCCCGGTACCGGGCGATGTTGTCGCCGACGGTCCGCCAGAGCTGCTGGAAGACCTTTGTCGAGCCGGTGAAGTGGATGCCGGCCAGGTCCGGGTCGGCGAGTACGACGTCGGAGACCTCCTCGCCGCGGCCGGTCACCATGTTGATCACGCCGGGCGGCAGGCCGGCGGCCTCGAACAGCCGCATCGTGAAGTGCGCCGCGAACTGCTGGGTCGGGCCCGGCTTCCAGATCACCGTGTTGCCAAGCAGGGCCGGTGCCGAGGGCAGGTTGCCGGCGATCGCCGTGAAGTTGAACGGGGTGACCGCGTAGACGAAGCCCTCCAGCGGGCGGTGGTCGAAGCGGTTCCAGACCCCGGGCGAGGAGGCCGGCTGCTCCTCGAGCAGGCGGCGGGCGAAGTGCACGTTGAACCGGAGGAAGTCGATGAACTCGCAGGCCGCGTCGATCTCCGCCTGGATCGCGGTCTTCGACTGGCCGAGCATGGTGGCGGCGTTGAGCGTGTCGCGCCACGGGCCGGCGAGCAGTTCGGCGGCGCGCAGGAAGATCGCGGCCCGCTCCTCGAACGGCAGCGCCCGCCACATCGGGGCCGCGTCCTTGGCAGCCTTGATCGCGGTACGGGCGTCGTCGTGGGTGGCGTGCGCGGTGACGCCCAGCACATGGGCGTGCTTGTGCGGCTGCACCACGTTGATCGGGTCGCCGCCGGCCATCCGCTGCTCGCCGCCGATGGTCATCGGCAGGTCGATCTTCTCGGCGGCCAGCTCGGTAAGCCTCCGCTGGAGCCGCTCCCGGTCTCCGCTGCCCGGCTCGTAGTTGCGAACCGGCTCGTTGCGTGGCTCGGGTACGGAGAACACGGCGTCCATCAAGGCTCCTGTTGGCGAACTCGACAGCGTGGCGAAAACGGACCCACGGGCGACGACCGGACGGCCGGACACCGGACGCCGCACGGGGTGGCCGGGCAGCGGCGGGACCTCCCGCCGATTCTTCCATGCGGGCCTGGTCACCTCACCGTCACCACCGCCAGGTGTCAAGGACCGGTGCACCCCTTCCCTCCTTACCGTCCTGGCTCGCTCCGATGACCCGTACACCCGTTTCGCCGGGCCCGACGGACGGCGCTGCGGAGGGTCCGACCCGCTGGGGCCGTCCCGGGGTCGACGGGCACTGCGCTGGGCCCGCGTACCCTGAATGGCGGTGACCTGCCGCCTCGAAGGGGAGACGATGACCAAGCAGCCCGGCCGCGCCCCAACCGCGGAGTCGGACCAGCCGGCGGTCGACGCCACCCCCGACGGCCGTCTGGCGCCCGCGCCCGGCGCGGCGGTACTCGCGCTGGTGGCGCTCGGCTGGCTCGCCGCGATGCTCTGGTCGACGCGGGAGGCCATCACCTCGTCCGCGGCGGGCATCACCGCGATCAGCCTCTCCGCGTTCGCCCTGCCCGGCGTGATCTCCGCCGCGCTGGTGGCCGGGGCCGCCACTGCCCTGGCCTTCGGCAACCTGCTGTCCCGCCGGTACGGCGACTCGATCACCCTGCGGTTCGTCGGCGCGATCGGCGCCGGAATGGTGGTCGGGCTGGCCGCCGCGCTGGCCATCAACCTCACCTACTTCGACACCTCGACCACGAACGTGATCGCCGGCACCACCGCTGCCGCCGCGATCATCGGTGGCGCGGTCGCCGGCGCGCGTACGGCCCCGGCTGTCGGTGCTGTGGTGACCGCCGCCCTGGGCACGCTGATCTTCGTGGTCGCGTTCAGCCGCGCCCGGGACCCACTGTTCAACCTCTTCGGCGCGGGCGACACCCAGCAGTCACTGGTGGACGCCGCCAAGTGGGTGTCACGCACCGAATCGCTACTGGCCGGGCTGCTCGCCGGGCTGCTCGCCTTCGGCTACCTCACCTGGGCGCGACGGCGAGCCCTGCGCCGCGACCCGGACACGGCGGCGCTGCGCTGGCCCGCGTACCTGCTCGCCGGCGCCGGGCCGGGGCTGCTCCTGCTGCTCGCCGAGGCGATCATCCGGATCGGCGGCCGGTCACTCCTGGACCTGGCAAGCGCGCTCAGCGAGGCGGACGCCGTGGCGCAGACCTCGCTGGGCACCTCGCGGGTGGACAACGGCATCTGGGTGCTGTTCGTGGGGGCGCTTACCGCGCTCATCGCGTTCGGCCGCACGCTCGGCCCGACCCCCGACGACGACGAGCCGGACGCCCCCGCCGGTCCCGCTGCCACTCCTGGCGCCGGAACGGACCCGACCGACCGGGCTGAGCCGACCGATCCGGACGAGGTCGGCGCGGACAGTGTCGACGCCGACCCGGCAAGGGTCGATCCGGCCCGCTGACCGGTACGGGTGCGGCGCAAGCGGTCCCTGACTGCCTCCGGCCAGCTCGCTTGGCCCGTCGGACACAGCCCGCCCAGCCCGCCTCAGGCGTCGGATGCCTGGTTCAGTCCGTGGCGCGGAGCAGCAGATCCAACTCCGTCACGTCGTACCACTCCAGCTCGTGGTCCTCGGCCCCGTCGACGGTGAACTGCGCGTCCGGGTCGCCAGCGGCGGCCTCGGCCACCACGTCGGCCGCCGCAGCGACATCCGCGACGGCGTCGGCGCCGTCCACGTGGAGCGCCGCGACAGCGCCCACCGGCACGACGTCGGCCAGCGCCACCGTGCTGGAACCCAGCTCACCGTCGCCCCGGCCGATCGCGCTCGGGGGCAGGTCGACCGAGACGACCACCCGGCGACGGGGCGCGGCCGGGTCGGCCCGGAGCAGCTGCAGCGCGTCCTGGGCGGCCCGGGTGAACGCGACGTACTCCAGTTCCTCCTCGTCGCCCTCCGCGTACCACTCGCGCAGCGCCGGCGTCACGGCGTGCGCCCGGTCGGCGGTCAGCCCCTGCTCGCGCAGGCGGGTCAACATCGGTACGGTCGCCGGCACGTACACCCGGACAAGGTCGTCGGTCACCGGTCGTCTCCCTGCTCAGTCCTCCACCGGCGGCTGCCGGCACGGGCGCAGATCATGCCGCACGCCGTGATCGTCATACACCCCGCCCACGGCCGGTGGAAGTTTCCCGGCGGTGTGTCCGCCGGAGGATGGCACACCTCATTGGCCGGTCAGCGCTGGGCGGCAGAGCCTGTCGATGGCAAACTGAGGCAAACGACACCAAGACCGGGAGTATTTTGTGGAGCCGAGGTTCCTGCTGCTGTCCGATGTGGCCGCCGAGCTGAACGTGTCGGACTCGCAGGTCTACCACATGGTTCGCAGCGGGGAACTGCCGGCAATCAAGATCGGCGGACGCGGCCAGTGGCGGGTCGAGCGCGCCCGGCTGGAGGAGTACATCGCCCAGAAGTACGCCGAAACCGCCGACTGGGTACGCGGTAACCCCCTCGTCGACCGCGACCCGGAGTAGTCATCTTGCTTCAACGTGCCATTGACCGGGGCCGTTTCATCGCTCAGAATCGAGCTTGTCGGAGGCAAACGTAAGCAAACGCAAGATCAAGGGAGTGGCCATGAGCGAGCGGCGACCCGGTTCCTCCCGACCACCGGTGCGGCTGCGTCCCGTCCCGCCCATCGACCCGCCCTATCCGGACGAGGCCTACTGGCCCACCCACGGCCAACTCGCCCTCGATCTGTTCGCCGCGGCCCGACCGGATCCGGTCCGGCCGGCGGAGCGCCGCACTGCCCTGCGCCGGGTACCCACCCGACCCGACAGCCATCCGGGTGCCCCACTGCCACCGGCAACCGCCCCCGAGGCGACCCGGGCCGCGCACCGCTTCGTCGGCACCTGCCTGGAGGTGGTCAACGGCTACCGGTCGCCGGCGCAGCTACGCCCACTGCTCGACCCCAGTCAGGCAAGCGACCTGCTCACCGAACTGGCCCGCGCCACCAACCGGGCCGGGTCGAGCCGTCGCCGGGCAGCACGGCCGGCAGTGCGACTGCTCCGCGTGCGGGTCTGTGAGCCTCGGGAAGGCGCCGTGGAGGGGGCCGCCGTCCTCATCGGCGCGGGCGGTCAGAGCTGGGCTATCGCCCTGCGGCTGGAACACCGCCGGGGCCGCTGGCTCTGCACTGCCCTCCACGTCCTCTGACAGCGACTCGTACGTGCGCGGCCGGATAGGCCTCCGAGGCGGTGGAACGGCATAGCGGGGCCCCCGGTGTGCGAAGCTCGCCGGCCCGAGTTGCCGGGGGTTGATCGACGCGCGTCGGTATGCACCGCGCTGTGCGGACGCTGCGTGATCCACTCGGCTTCCTTGAAATCGGGCTGTCCAGCAAGGGAGGACACCCCGATTTCATGAAAACCCTGATGGTCTTGGATGCGGCGGCCCAGCGCAGGGGACGGGCGCGGGGCGGCGGCCAGGCCATGCACGCCGACGGGCCCCGGCCTTGGTGGCTGGGGCCCGTCGGGCTTGCTCTCGGTCAGTTGCCGCCGTTGGGGGCGCCGTGGCAGCGCTTGTACTTGCGACCCGAGCCGCAGGGGCACGGCGCGTTGCGGGACGGACCGTTGCTTCCCTCGGCCTGGCTCGCGGCGGACCGACGGGCGGCGGAAGACGGGACCGCAGGGCCACGCAGCCCGGAGCCCGGCCGCTGCGGGGCGGACGGGGCTGTCCGGCCCGGTGCCGCCGGGGCACCCTGCGCCGGGCGGCCCACGCCGAGGGCAGGTGCCTGCTGGCTTTCCTGCTCGACGGCGACCGCACCGGGGCTGGCGTCGCCGTCGATGGTCGGGGCGGAGTATTGCAGCCCCTGTCGCTGCGGCGCCCGGTTGAGGCCCTTGGCCCGAATCTCCACCGGCTTGTCGAGCAGCTTGACCTCGTCGGACTCCTCGGTGGTCTCCGGCTCGGCGACCTGGACATCCATGTTGTAGAGGAAACCGACAGTCTCCTCCTTGATGCCGTCCATCATGGTGGCGAACATGTCGAAGCCCTCGCGCTGGTATTCGACCACCGGGTCGCGCTGGGCGTACGCCCGGAGGTTGATGCCCTCCTGGAGGTAGTCCATCTCGTAGAGGTGCTCACGCCACTTCCGGTCGATCACCTGGAGCAGCACCATCCGCTCGAGCTGGCGCACCCCCTCGGCACCGAGCTGCTCCTCACGGCGGTCGTACGCGGCGTGCGCGTCATCCTTGAGGCGGGCGATCAGGAAGTCGGCGTCCATGCCGGCTCGGGAGCCGCCGGCCTCCTCCTCCAGCTCATCGATCGTCACACCGACCGGGTAGAGCTGCTTGAGGCTGGACCAGAGCTGCTCGAGGTCCCAGTCCTCGCCGTAGCCCTCGGAGGTGGCGCCCCGAACGTACGCCTCGATCGTCTCGTCGATCATGTTGCGGACCTGCTCGGACAGGTCTTCGCCGTTGAGCACCCGCAGGCGCTCGGCGTAGACGACCTGGCGCTGCTTGTTGAGCACCTCGTCGTACTTGAGAACGTTCTTGCGGATCTCGGCGTTCTGACCCTCGATCTGGGCCTGGGCGCTCTTGATCTGGCGGGTGACCATCTTGGACTCGATGGGCACGTCCTCGGGGATGTTGAAGCGCTCCATCACCGCCTCGACGGCGCCGGCCCGGAAGCGTCGCATCAGCTCGTCCTGGAGGGACAGGTAGAAGCGGGACTCGCCCGGGTCACCCTGCCGGCCGGCGCGACCACGCAGCTGGTTGTCGATCCGTCGCGACTCGTGCCGCTCGGTGCCCAGCACGTAGAGGCCACCGGCGGCGGCGACCTCCTCCGCCTCGGCGTCGCAGGCCTGCTTCCACGTGGGAAGGACCTCCTCCAGCGCCTTGGCGTACTCCTCCTCGTTCTCCAGCGGGTCGAGGCCACGCTGGCGCAGCTCGTTGGCCGCGAGGAACTCAGGGTTGCCGCCGAGCAGAATGTCGGTGCCACGACCGGCCATGTTGGTGGCCACTGTGACAGCGCCCTTACGCCCGGCCTGGGCGACGATCTCGGCCTCCCGGGCGTGGAACTTGGCGTTCAACACGTTGTGCGGGATGCCCCGGCGACGCAGCAGCTGGGAGAGGATCTCGGAGTTTTCCACCGAGACGGTGCCGACGAGCACCGGCTGGCCCATCTGGTGCCGCTCGGCAATGTCCTCGATGACGGCGTTGAACTTGGCCTTTTCCGTCTTGTAGATGACGTCCGGCCGGTCCTCCCGAACCATCGGACGGTGGGTCGGGATGCTCACCACGCCGACCTTGTAGACCTTGTTGAACTCGCCGGCCTCGGTCTGGGCCGTACCGGTCATCCCGGACAGCTTGTTGTAGAGGCGGAAGTAGTTCTGGAGGGTGATGGTGGCGAGGGTCTGGTTCTCCTGCTTGATCTCCACCCCCTCCTTGGCCTCGATCGCCTGGTGCATGCCCTCGTTGTAGCGACGGCCGTGCAGGATGCGACCGGTGAACTCGTCGACGATCAGGACCTCACCGTCGTTGACGATGTAGTCCTTGTCGCGCTTGTAGAGCTCCTTGGCCTTGATGGCGTTGTTGAGGTAGCCGACCAGGGGGGTGTTCACCGACTCGTACAGGTTGTCGATGCCGAGGCGGTCCTCCACCTTGGCGACACCGCGCTCGGTCACCGCGATCGTGCGCTTGGAGTGGTCGACCTCGTAGTCGCCCTCACCGTCGGTGCCGGGCTGGAGCCGGGCCACCACTCCGGCGAACTCGCCGTACCAGCGGGCCGAGTGCTCGGCCGGGCCGGAGATGATCAGCGGGGTACGCGCCTCGTCGATGAGGATCGAGTCGACCTCGTCGACCACCGCGAAGTTGTGCCCGCGCTGGACCAGCTCGTCGTGCGACCAGGCCATGTTGTCGCGCAGGTAGTCGAAGCCGAACTCGTTGTTGGTGCCGTACGTGATGTCGCACTCGTACGCGGCCCGGTGCTCGCTGGCCGGACGGTTGGGAAGCACCACGCCGACGGTCAGACCCAGGAACTCGTGCACACGCCCCATCCAGGCGGCGTCGCGCTGGGCGAGGTAGTCGTTGACCGTGACCACGTGAACGCCGTCGCCGGAGAGCGCGTTGAGGTAGACGGCCATGACCGAGGTCAGCGTCTTGCCCTCACCGGTCTTCATCTCGGCGATGTTGCCGAAGTGCAGCGCCGCGCCGCCCATGACCTGGACGTCGTACGGTCGCTGGCCGAGCACGCGGGCAGACGCCTCGCGGGCCACCGCGAACGCCTCCGGCAGGAGGTCGTCGAGGGTCTCGCCGTCGGCCAGCCGTTCCCGGAACTGTTCGGTCATGCCGGCCAGTTCCTCGTCGGTGAGGTTGACGTAGTCGTCCTCGATCGAGTTGACGGCGGCGGCGATGGCCTTGAGCCGGCGCACCATACGGCCCTCGCCTGCGCGAAGGACCTTTTCCAGAATCGACACGGATCAACGCTCCCCTAGACGGTCTCGAACCATCGTAGGCGCTCCCCGGGCGCAATGGTCACTGGTGGCGGCGGTCCATCCCGCCGAACCCGACATAAGTCGCGCACGGGGTGCGGCCAGGACGATATCCGGTTACGCCGTCGGCGAACGTTCCGGCACGATGCACGGGTGGACCATCGGGAGATCATCGAGGACGGGTTGCTGCTGCGGCCCTGGCAGGAGGCGGACGCCGACGCGGTGCACCGCGCATGCCAGGACCGCGACATCCAGCGCTGGACCACTGTGCCTCGGCCGTACCGACGGGAGCACGCGCGCAGCTTCGTCACGGAACTCAGCGGACGAGACTGGGCGGAGGGCACCGGGGCACCGTTCGCGGTCTGCGACCCGACCAGCGGGGAACTGCTCGGCTCCTGCGGGCTGATCTCCATCGACGGCAACGGCACCGGCGAGGTCGGCTACTGGACGGCCCCCTGGGCGCGCGGGCGGAACGTGATGGTCCGTGCCACCCGGGCGGTGGCCCGCTGGTCGTTCGGGACGCTCGGCCTGCGCCGACTGATCTGGCAGGCCGAGGTGGGCAACCACGCCTCCCGGCTTGTCGCGCTCCGCGCCGGGTTCCGGATCGACGGCCGGCTGCGGCTGGCCGGGCCGGCATCGGCCGGCGGCGGCCCGGAGGGCTGGATCGGCACGCTGCTGCCCGGCGAGGTGCCCGAGCCCGGATCCACCGGCCCGGCCGGCCCCGGCACCCTTGTCGCCCGCCGGGCCGCCGTGTTCGGCCGACCGCAGCCGACCCTCTTCGCCACGGCCGGGGCCGGTGAGCTGCGGCTGCGGGCGATGGAGGAGCAGGATCTGGACGCCGTGGTGCTCACCTGCCGGGACCCGGAGACCATCCGCTGGACAACGGTCCCGGACCCGTACGAGCGCGTCGACGCACAGGGCTATCAGGGCTTCGGCCAGGCCGCCTGGGCTCGGGGGGACGCCGCCTGCTTCGTCATCGCGGACCCCGACGACAGGTACGTCGGCTCGCTCGACCTTCGCCTCTCCCCCGCTGATCCGCTGCTCGCCGACGTGGGCTTCATGACCGCCCCGGCGGCCCGTGGCCGGGGTTACCTGCCGGCGGCGCTGCTCGCGCTCAGCGCCTGGGGGTTCACCACGCTGGGTCTGGCGCGGATCGAGTGGAAGGCGAACGTGGGCAACAACGCCTCCCGCCGGGCCGCCGAGAAGGCGGGCTTCGGGTTCGAGGGGATCGCCCGTGGCGGGGTGTCGCACCGGGGTGAACGGGTCGACGCCTGGGTGGGCGCGCTGCTCGCCGAGGACCTGGCGTGACAGGAGAGAAGGTCGTCGAGGCGTACGGGGTGCGGCTGCGCCAGTTCCGGGCCGGCGACGTCGCGGACGTGGTCGACGGCTGCGCGGACCCGATCAGCCAGCGGTTCGTCACGAGCCTGCCGGCGCCGTACACCGAGGTCGATGCCCGTTGGTGGATCGAGGCGGGCGCGCCCGCGGCCTGGACCGGCGGCGGCGCCGCGTACGCCATCGCGGACCCGGCCACCGACCGGCTGCTCGGCGGGGTCGGCCTGAACTGTCCGGTGCCTGACCGGGGCCAGGTCGAGATCGGCTACTGGGTACGGCCGTCGGCGCGCGGACGCGGGGTGGCCACTGCCGCCACGCGCGCGTTGAGCGAGCACGCGTTCGCCGCCGGCACGAGCCGGCTGGAACTGCTGACCGATCCGGAGAACGCGGCCAGCCAGCGGGTCGCGCTGGCCGCCGGCTACCGGTACGAGGGCCTGCGTCGGTCCGCCGGCCGGTTCCGGGACGGCGGTCGGCACGATCTGCTGGCATGGGTACGCCTCGCCGAGGACCCGCCCGGCCCGACCGCCCGCCTGCTGCCCGACCTGCCCGGCGGCGTGCTGACCGACCAGGTGGTGGCGCTGCGCCGGCTCGGGCCGGAGGACGCGGAGCTGATGTACCGGCTGCACAGCCGGCCGGAGGTGGTGGCGAACCAGGCGCCGCCGGTGCCCCCGGCGCGGGAGTCGACCGAGCGGCGCTGCGCGACGGCGGAGAGCGCCTGGTTGACCGGCGACATCGCCCGGCTGCTGATCACCGACGCGGCCACCGGGGAGCCGGCGGGCAGTTGCGGGCTGTCGTTTTCGGACGTGGGCAGCGGTGAGGGGTCGATCGGCTACGCGCTGCTGCCGGACTGGCGGGGCCGGGGGTACGCCACGCGGGCGGTGCGACTGCTCGCCGGTTGGGCGTTCGGGCCGGCCGGCATGGCCCGGCTGACCGCCGGAACGGTGCCGGAGAACACCGCCTCGCACCGGGTGTTGGAGCGGGTCGGGTTCCAGCGCGAGGCACTGCAACGGGGTCGTCTGCCCGGACTGGCCGGCACCCGACTGGACGATCTGACCTTCGCGCTCCTGCCGGACGATCTGCGCTGACTGATCATGGAGTTGTGGTGGGGAAACGCGCCCACCACAACTCCATGATCAATGCTGGTTACTGGTCGGTGGCGAGGGAGATGATGCCGTAGTCGTAGGCGTGCCGTCGGTAGACGACGCTGGGGCGACCGGACTCCTTGTCCTGGAACAGGTAGAAGTCGTGGCCGACCAGTTCCATCTCGAACAGCGCGTCGTCGATAGTCATCGGCTCAGCCGGGTGGACCTTCTCGCGGGCGATGTGCCACGGCTGCTGGTCGTCGTGTTCCTCCTCGACCCGCTCGGCGACGGCAGTGCCGGCACGGGCACCGTCACCCGGCGCGCTCAGCGGAGCGGTCACCAGGTCCGCGACCGGCAGGCCTGCGGTGGCGGCGGCGACAGAGATCGGCGCGTGTCGACCCCGGTGGACGCGGCGGCGGTCGGCCGCCCGGCGCAGGCGGGTGTCGAGCTTCGCGATGGCGGCGTCGAGCGCGCTGTAGAAGTCGTTCGTGCAGGCCTCGGCCCGGATCACCGGGCCTCGCGACACGCAGGTGATCTCCACCCGCTGGCAGTGGTCGGCCTGGCGCGGATTGCGCTCGTGGAACAACTCGACATCGATGCGAATAAGTTTATGGTCGTAGCGTTCGACCTTTGCGAGTTTCTCGGCTACGTGCACCCGGTAATGGTCCGGCACTTCGACGTTGCGGCCCTTGACCACGATGTCCATGCGACCTCCCTTGTTTCGGCCGTCTTCGATCCGGTTTCCCGGTCGCACGCCGTGGGGAGACCCGCTGGCGTCGACCGGTCAATACGGCTACGCCTCCTCTCACCGCCGGGAGCGGGATGGAACGACCTTCCTACCCCCGACAACGAAACGCTAACTCTTGTTTGCCCGGCAGTCACCCCATGTTGCCAACACCGCCAAGGAATTTCCGCAGCTCATACACCAACAGGTGAAACGGAAACACTGTCGGTTACAAATGGTGTCTCTTCTCGGTCGCGGCGAGCACCGCGGCGACGCTGGGCGCCCACCCGGCCGTCGCCAGCACCCGGGCCGCCGCGGCGAGGGTGACACCTGTGGTGACGATGTCGTCGAGCACCACGACGACGGGTACGTCGCCCGGCACAACGCCGCGCACTGCCCCGGGCCGGGGACGGAACGCCGCCTCGGCCACCGCCGCCCGGCCCGCGCTGTCCAGGGTCACCGAGTCGGGCCGGGGCATCGCGCGCAGCGGCCGGTGCACCCGTACCGGCCAACCACCCTGGCTCAGCCGCGCCGCGCAGTGCCGGGCCAACCGGTCCAGGTGGTCGCCGTAGCGGGCCCGGGCCGCCGCCGCGGTGTCCGGCACCGGCACCAGCGCGATCGGTCGGACCCCACCGACCGCCGCCGCGACCACCTCGGCGAGCAGCGCGCCGAGCGGACGGGCCAGCCCGTGCCGGCCGTGTTCCTTGTACGCCAGCAGTGCCTCGCGCAGCGGACCGGCGTACGGGCCGAGGGCTGCGCAGGGCGGCAGGCCGGGCGGGGCGGGAGTCGGCCGCACCGACCGGGGGCGCAGGGCGGCCAGTGCCGTCACGCATGCAGGGCAGACCCCGTGCCGCATTCCCGGGTGGCGCTCCCGGCAACCCGCGCAGTCGGCGGGCAGGACCAGGTCGGCGAGGTCCGCCCAGAGCCCGCGCACGGCGTCAGTAGAGGAAGAACGGGGCGGACGGGTTGCTCGGGCGGACGCCGGCCGGCGGCGCGACGATGTCCCGCACACGATCGGGCTCGATCCGCTCGAACGGGCTGCTGCGGTAGGCCACCCTGTTCGCCTCGTACATGTACGCCCCGCTGGGCACGCGCACATTGCGGTTCGTGGGGTACGCCGCCAAATGGGTGACCTTGGCGCCGACGTCGGTACGCAGCGGTGTCTCCACGGCGCCGTCCGCGCTGATCTCGTAGATCGCCGGCTGGCCCGCGGAGCCGGCCACCACCAGCCGGTCCTCCCTGATCCAGTCGACAGCGGTCAGGCCGGTCAGCGACGTGGTCAACGCCCGGGGCGGGCCGATGGACAGCCCACTGCCGGCACCCTCGAGGTTGACCACAGCGACGTAGAGCCGACCGTCGGCGATCAACGCGATCCGCTGCCCGTCCAGTGCGGCGGCCACGGCGGTCACCCCGGCCGAGGGCAGGTTGAGCGGCACCTCGAACATCCGGGCGGCCTCGTCGAAGCGGTAGAGGCGACCGTCGGCCACCACCAGGCCCTGCGCGGATCGGGAGTCGACAGTGCGCAGCCAGACCGGGCGGCTGATCGAGGCGTACTCCGTGGTGCTGCGGTTGACGACCTCAACCGGCACGGCGCCGGCGCCCACCGCGAGCCGGTACCGGTCCTTGCCGCCGGTCACCACCATCGCGGCGAGGATCCGGTTGTTGGCGGCCCGGGCGAGGCCGGCGGAGACGACGTTGCGATTGACCCCGCCCGCCAACGGGACCTGGCCGCTGAGTTCGCCGACGAAGTCGAGCGGACGGATGGCGCCCTCGTAGACGCCGAACCGCTGCGGACCCTCCGTCACCGGGTAGAGCGGCTCGGCGATCCGGCGGTCGTTCAGGTTCTGCACGGGCTGCGAGTTGTTACGGATCTTCAACTCCAACTCGCCGGGCAGGTCGCCAAGCGACCAGGCGAGCTGGGTGATCAGTTGGTCGACCCGGTTCTGGTCGTCACCGGACATGTCCAGGTTGACCTCCCACCGGTCGTTCGCGCCAGTGGCATTGTTGATCAACTCGGTGCCGTCGGGCAGCCCCACGACGCCCTGGCGCAGCCATTCCGACGGGCCGCCGACCAGCCACTTCACCACCTCGTTGACCCGACGCTCGTCGGGCACCGCCAGCGGCAGGTAGCGCTGGTCGGGCACCAGTCGGGTGCGGTCGGAACTCCAGAAGTAGATCGACTCGTCCTGGTAGTACTGCTGGAGCGCCACGTCGCTGAGCAGCAGGACGTTCGGCGGATCCAGGACGTACAGGCCGGCGCGCTCGTCGCTGCCGGTGCCGCCGAGCGCCGCGCTGCGCAGCCGGAACTCGTACTCCGTCTCGGTCGCCACCGGCGGCGCCAGGGTGCCGTTGGTCCGGAGTACGCCGATCTGCTGCACGGCGATCTTGACGGTGGTCGTCGAGTCGCTGTTGAGGGTGAAGACCGACTCCCCCAGCCGGACCACCGTCAGCGCGACCTCGCTGCCCTTCTTCACCTGGAGGCGGGACTTGTGCTCGGGGGCGAGGAACTGCGTGACACGTTCGTAGGCGCGGTCCGGCTCGCCCGCGGCGGCGGCCAGGAAGTTCCGCACGAACGCATCGTTGTCGCTGCCGCTTGCCGTACGCGAGGGCGGCTCGCTGCGCCGACCGTTTACCGACCCGGCCTCGGTCGCGGTGCCGGCCTTGCCGTCCACCCGCACGTCGGACTCCGTCGGGATGCCGCACCCGGCGCTGAGCATCAGCGCCGCGCTGAACGCGCCGAGCAGCGGCCGGACCCTCACGACCGCACCTCCGCCGGCCGCTCGTCCCCTGCCGGCACCGGGCCGACAGTCAGCACTCCGCCCGTACCGGCCTCGATGGCCAGCGGGCCGCCGTCGCGAGGACCACCGAACGGCAATGCCGCGTCGGCGGGCACCAGGCGCAGCGGAGAGGTCGTCAGCCGGTCACCGGCACGGGCCGGCAGCGTGAGCCGGAACTGGGCGCCCTGCCCGGGTGCGCCCCACGCCTCCAGCCAACCACCGTGCAGTCGGGCGTCCTCCAGGCTGATCGACAGGCCCAGCCCGGTGCCGCCGGTCTGCCGGGCCCGGGACGGGTCCGCCCGCCAGAACCGGTTGAACACCAACTTCTCCTCGCCCAGCTTCAGCCCAACCCCATGATCACGGACGGTGATCGCCACTGCGGTGTCGTCGATGCCCAGGGTGATCAGCACCGGCCGGGCCTCACCGTGCTCGACGGCATTGCCGACCAGGTTGCGCAACACCCGCTCGACGCGGCGCGGGTCGACCTCGGCGATCACCGGAGTGCCCGGCAGGTCAAGCTCGATGGGGACGCCCACCCGCTCGGCCAGCCCGGCCAGCCGATCGACCACCCGATGCACCACAGGCACCAGATCGGTGGGTTCGGCGTCCAGCATGGCGAAACCCGCGTCGAACCGGCTGATCTCCAACAGGTCGGTGAGCAGTTCCTCGAAGCGGTCCAGCTCGGCCTGGAGCAGCTCGGCGCTGCGGGCCACCGCCGGGTCGAACTCGTCGCGCTCGGCGAAGATCAGGTCGGCGGCCATTCGGACCGTGGTCAACGGGGTACGCAGCTCGTGCGACACGTCCGAGGTGAACCGACGCTGCAACCGGGACATCTCCTCAAGGCGCAGGATCTGCCGTTGCAGGTTTGTCGCCATCTGGTTGAACGAGGCGGCGAGCAGGGCGAGGTCGTCCTCGCCGTTGACCACCATCCGCTGGTCGAGCAGGCCTGCGGAGAGCCGCTGGGCGGTACGCGCGGCGACCCGTACCGGATTGACCACCAGCCGGGTGACGAGCGCGGCGAGCAGCCCGAGCAGCACCACGAGGGCGATGCCGGTGCCGACGACGGTGGCCCGGGCATCGGCCGCCGTGGTGTCCTGCCGGGTCAGCGGTACGAGGTAGTAGAGCTCGATCTGGCCGAAGCGGGTGGGCACCGGAGAGCCGTACACCAGGTATTTGGTCGGTTCGCCGGTGAGCCGGCCGGTGCGGATCTGGCTGGCCACCTGGCCGCTGGCGACAGCTTCCCGCAGCTCCTTGCTGATCAGCGGCTGGACGTTCGCCGCGGGCGCGGTACGGGTCTGGATCATGGTCGGGTAGTCGGCGGCGGTGATCGCCACCACCACCCCGCTGGTCTGCTGGGGGTCGCCGCCGGCCAGGTAGTTGACGGTGTTGTCGATCGTCTCCTGGAGCTGCGCCTCCTGGGGCTGGCCATAGAGGGAGACCTGCCTGGCGGCATAGCTGGCGCCACTGTTCACCCGCTGCCGCACGTCGGTGCGGGCGTTGTCGAGCAGGATCGTGGTGATCTTGTCAGCGATCAGGTAGGCGAACCCGCCGACCAGCAGGCTGGACGCGACGAGCGTGATCGTCACCACCCGCACCTGGAGTGAGCGGCGCCAGGTCTGGTGCACCCGGCCCGCCAACCGGCCGATCCGGCCGCTCAACGCATGCCACAGGACCCGGCCAGCGTGGGGCCGGGGAGAATCCGTGGTCTGCGGGGGCGGGGAGGTCGACACAGTGTGACCAGGCTATCCGGTCCCCGCCTTGTAGCCCACGCCCCGCACGGTGAGGATGATTTCCGGTCGCTCCGGGTCCGGCTCGATCTTGGCCCGCAGCCGCTGGACGTGCACGTTGACCAGCCGGGTGTCGGCCGCGTGCCGGTAGCCCCACACCTGCTCCAACAGCACCTCGCGGGTGAAGACCTGACGCGGCTTGCGGGCGAGCGCGACAAGCAGGTCGAACTCCAGCGGAGTCAGCTTCACCTCCTCGTCGTTGCGGCTGACCGTGTGGGCGGGCACGTCGATGGTGATCTGGTTGCCGGGCGGCCCGATCGTCAGCATCTCCGGTGCCACGTCCTCGCCCCGGCGCAGCCGGGCCCGCATCCGGGCCACCAGCTCCTTGGGCTTGAACGGCTTCACCACGTAGTCGTCGGCGCCGGACTCCAAGCCGAGGACCACATCCACGGTGTCGCTCTTGGCAGTCAGCATGACGATCGGCACGCCCGACTCGGCCCGGATCGACCGTGCCACGTCGATACCACTCATTCCGGGCAACATCAGGTCGAGAAGGACGATGTCGGGTCGACTGTCGCGAAACGCCGCCAATGCCCGCTCTCCGTCGGCCACGAACGAGGGCAGGAAACCCTCGCTGCGCAGCACGATGCCGAGCATCTCAGCGAGCGCGGGGTCGTCGTCGACCACCAGTACCCGGGCTCTCATGGGATTAATATTGCATCCCCGTTCAGATCGGTGGGACCGGCGTCACCCGGTACGGATGGTGCCGCCGACGCGTACACACCGCAACCTCGCGGCGGCGGCGCCACGGGATTCGGGGCCGGCACGCGGATGAATCCGGCCCGGCCGCCACCATGATCCCCCGTCGACACCGTCCAGCGCCACCGCTGTCGTCGGCCCGGTCGACGCTGTCGCGATCCGGACGGTGCTTCCCCTCGTCGGGCAGCCGCACGACGGTCACCTCCGGCCGACTGTGGGAGGATCCCGCCGTGAAGGCTTTCCTGCCCTGGCTGGCGGTTCTCGCCGTGGTGCTGCTGCTCAGCGCGCTACGCCAGCGGGCGCTCGCCACCGTCGTGTCGCTCGGCTGGCTGGCCTGGTGCGTGTGGACCTGGTTCCGCCCCACCCGCCGCAACTCCCGGCCCGGCTGACCCGGGTACGAAACGACGAACCGGGCCGGCTGCTGTGGCAGCCGACCCGGTCCAGGTGTCGATCAGTAGCGGTAGTGGTCCGGCTTGAACGGGCCCTCCTGGGAGACACCCAGGTACGCGGCCTGCTCCTTGGTCAGCGTGCTCAGCTTGGCGCCGAGCGCGCCCAGGTGCAGACGGGCCACCTTCTCGTCCAGGTGCTTGGGCAGCACGTAGACGCCGATCGGGTAGTCGTCGGTCTTGGTGAACAGCTCGATCTGGGCGATCGTCTGGTTGGCGAACGAGTTCGACATGACGAAGCTCGGGTGGCCGGTGGCGTTGCCCAGGTTGAGCAGGCGTCCCTCGGAGAGCACGATGATGGCGTGCCCGTCGGCGAAGCGCCACAGGTCGACCTGCGGCTTGATGTTGATCCGCTCGACGTCGGAGCGCTTGGCCAGGCCGGCCATGTCGATCTCGTTGTCGAAGTGGCCGATGTTGCCGACGATGGCCTGGTGCTTCATCCGGGCCATGTGCTCGTTGGTGATCACGTCGAAGCAGCCGGTGGCGGTGATGAAGATGTCGGCCTGCTCGACAACGTCGTCCAGGGTCGCGACCTGGTAGCCGTCCATAGCGGCCTGCAGCGCGCAGATCGGGTCGACCTCGGTCACCACGACCCGGGCGCCCTGGCCACGCAGCGACTCGGCGCAGCCCTTGCCCACGTCGCCATAGCCCATGACGACTGCCATCTTGCCGCCGATCAGTACGTCGGTGGCCCGGTTGATGCCGTCGATGAGCGAGTGCCGGCAGCCGTACTTGTTGTCGAACTTGCTCTTGGTGACCGAGTCGTTGACGTTGATGGCCGGGAAGAGCAGGGTGCCGGCGCGGTGCATCTCGTAGAGCCGGTGCACGCCGGTGGTGGTCTCCTCGGTGACACCCTTGATGCCGGACGCGATCCGGGTCCAGCGCTGGTTGTCCTCGCCCAGCGAACGGTGCAGCAGTTCGAGGATGACCGCGTACTCCTCGGAGTCGGCGGATTCGACCGGCGGAACGGCACCGGCCTTCTCGAACTCGGCGCCCTTGTGCACGAGCAGTGTGGCGTCGCCGCCGTCGTCGAGGATCATGTTCGGGCCCTGCCCGTCGGGCCAGGCGAGCACCTGCTCGGTGCACCACCAGTACTCCGGCAGCGTCTCGCCCTTCCAGGCGTACACCGGAACGCCGGCCGGGGCCTCGGGGGTGCCGTCGGGGCCGACGACGATCGCCGCGGCGGCGTGGTCCTGGGTGGAGAAGATGTTGCAGGACGCCCAGCGGACCTGCGCGCCAAGCGCCACAAGCGTCTCGATCAGGACGGCGGTCTGGATGGTCATGTGCAGCGAGCCGGTGATCCGTGCGCCGGCGAGCGGCTGCGCCTCGGCGAACTCCCGACGGATCGCCATCAGGCCGGGCATCTCGTGCTCGGCGAGCTGGATCTCCTTACGCCCGAACTCGGCGAGCGACAGATCCGCCACCTTGAAGTCGCCCTCGGCGAGCGTGCTCGGCCGGGCCTCGGTCGGCGCGCCGCTGGCGGACGCCGGGAGGGTGCTGGTCATGAATGCTCCTGTCGAACGATGTCTACGCCGACCCCCCACCTTACGCGCGCCGGGAGCGGTCGCCGGGGACAGTCTGCGGACAGCGCACGGGAGCGGTCGCCGGGGACAGTCTGCGGACAGCGCACGGGGCGGTCGGTGATGGACAGACCTGCCGCCCACTTCCGCCCGCCCCGTGCATCCCCCCGGTTTGGTTCCCCGCACGTTGTCGGACCGTCGTCGCGATAACGCTGCGTACCCATAGAGTCACACTCCGGGTGGGCAGCGTCAAGCCATTCCGGAAAAGTCGGACTTGTGGCGAACGGTGGCGCTCAGCGCAGCCCCGACGTCGCCACGTACGCCTCACCCTCGCCACTGACCCGCAGCGCCTCGCCGGCCGCAGTGCCGATCGCCGCCTGGCCGGACACGAGCGTCAACGCACCTGCCCCGTCGTCCACCGTGACCGAGCCCGCACCACACAGCACCACACGGGGACCGGGCAGCGGCAGCGTCACCTCCGGCACCGTGGCGCCGACCCGTACCCGGTGCAGCGCGAAGTCGTCCACCGGCACCGGCCACCAGTCCACCCCGGGGCCGACCGGCTCGGGACCGCGCACCGGGTCGTGGAGCACCTCGAACCGCAGCACGCGCAGCAGCTCATCGACGTCCACCCGCTTCGGGGTCAGGCCACCGCGCAGCACGTTGTCGCTGGCCGCCATGATCTCCACCCCGCAGCCGCTCAGGTAGGCGTGCAGGTTGCCGGCGGGCATCCAGATCGCCTCCCCCGGCGCCAGGCGCACGTGGTGCAGCAGCAGCGCCACGAGCACGCCCGGGTCACCCGGATAGGCCGCCGCCAGCCGGCGGGCCAGGTCCGCGTCCGGGCCGTCGACCGAAGCCGCCAGCACCGAACGCAGCAGCCCGTCACGCTCCGCGAGCGGCCAACCGAGCAGCGTCCGCACCGCCGTGCGCAGGCCCTCCGGCCCGGCACGCAACGCCTCGACCACAGGCGCCAACACCGGTACGCCGAACGCCGCGAGCGCCTCGGCGGACTCCTCCGGCGGCCGGAAGCCGCACAGCGCCTCGAAGGGGGTGAGCGCCACCAGCAACTCCGGCTTGTGGTGCGGGTCGGAGTAGTTGCGCTCCCCCTCGGGACGACCTGCGTCCGCCGCGAAGCCCACCCGGGCCTGCTCGGCGTCCGGGTGGGCCTGCAGGCTCAACGGCGCATCGGCGGCGAGCACCTTGAGCAGGAACGGAAGCCGGGTGCCGAACCGGGCCGACACCCGCTGGCCCAACCACCTGTCCGGCTCGTCACGTACCAGGTCGCACAGACTCGCCCGCAGGCCGGCCCGCTCCACACTGGCCGGAGCACCCGGGTGGGCACCCAGCCACAGCTCCGCCTCCGGGCCGGTGCTCGGCACCGGCCGCCCCTGAAGCGTCGCGATGGCCGTGCGGGAACCCCAGGCGTAGTCGCGGATCGGTCCGTACAGCGGTTCCACCTGTCAGACCCCGGGTCGCCCGGCCGCCTCGCCCGACGCATCCTGCGACTGCGGTACGGCGGTGTCCGCGGCGGCGCCGGTGCCCGCCTCGGCGGCGGCCACGCTGTAGATGTCCGGCTCCAGGTAGATCACCCGGGCGATCGGCACCGCGACGCGGATCCGCGCCTCCACGGCGTTGATGCCACGGGCCAGCTCGGGAGCGCTCTCCCAGGACGGTACGCCGATCTTCGCGGCCACCATCAGCTCCTCCGGGCCGAGGTAGAGCGTCTTCATGTGGATGATCCGCTCCACCTCGGGGCCTGCGGTGATAGCCCGTTCGATGGCGACCAGATCCTGCTGTTCGGCACCCTCACCCAGCAGCAGACTCTTGGTCTCGATGGCGAGCACGATGGCGATGACCACAAGCAGGATGCCGATCATCGCGGTGCCTGCCGCATCCCACCGACCGTTGCCGGTGATCAGCGTCATCGACACGCCGAAGAGCGCGAACACCAGACCGACAAGCGCGCCGAGGTCCTCCAGCAGCACCACCGGCAGCTCCGGCGCCTTGGCCCGGCGGACGAAGTTCACCCAGGACTGCTTGCCCCGGACGAGGTTGGACTCCTTGATGGCGGTCCGGAAGGAGTACGACTCCATGAGGATCGCCGCCACCAGCACGACCACCGGCAGCCAGTGCCAGGATTCGATTCCGCCCTCGTGGCTCCACTTGTGGTACGCCTCGTAGAGGGCGAACAGGCCACCGATGCTGAACAGCACGATGGACACGATGAACGCGTAGATGTAGCGCTCCCGGCCGTACCCGAAGGGGTGCTCCGGGGTGGCTGCCCGCTTCGCACGCTTACCGCCGAGCAGCAGCAGGGCCTGGTTACCGGAGTCCGCTACCGAGTGAACCGACTCGGCGAGCATCGACGACGAGCCGGAGAGCAGGAACGCAATGAACTTCGTGACAGCGATGCCGACGTTTGCCAGCAGAGCGGCGACGATTGCCTTCGTCCCACCGGTCGCGCTCACGCCACCACTCCGCTTCGCGTCGCGGCGACCTGAGACGCCCTACGTGCGTTCACTGGTTCGACAGCTCCTTCATCTCGGTGATGGCCGGAACCGCCATCGGGTCAAGCCCGTGTGCCAGAGCAAGATATATCGATGCGAAATCCGGTACGGCGATCAGCGACGCTAGTCGCTCCAGCGCCGATCCGCCCTCGGCCGTCACCACGTCGCAGCGCACACCGCGGCGCTCCGCGAGGGTCTGCACCGCGTCGGCGCGTCGCTCCTCGACTGCGAGGGGCTCGTCGGTGTCGTCCTCGGCGTTGAGCCCGCCGTCGCGCAGCAGCACCAGCCGCAGCCGGGTGCCCTCGCCGTCGTCGTCCTCCGCCGGGTCGGCGAAGATGTCCCGTTCGCCCTCGGCCAGACCGCCGAACACACCGTCGAGCAGGCCGACCCGTCCCCGACCGGCCTCGCCGAGCGCCCCGGTGACCACCGGGTAGCGGGCGTTCGCCGACAGGGTGTCACCGAAGCGGCGGGCCGCCACGGTGGCCAGCGGAGACGAACCCCAGACGATCGGGATCGAACCCGCCAGGCCCAACGCCAGCGACTTCGCCGGGTTGACGAACGACTCCGCGGCCGAGCGGCAGCGGTCGGCGTCCGCGTCGAGCCGGGCCGCGGTCTCCGCCAGGTCCGCCTCGTTGACCTTCACCAGCCCGAGTGAACGGGCGGCGAGCAGCACCGGCACTGTCAGCGCCCACAGACTCGCCCGCGCCGGAGCACGCCGGGGCACCGGAATGAACGGCGCACGGGCCCGCTCGGCCACCGACTGCAACTGCGAATCCGGGGCACCCACCGCGACCAGCCGCGCGCCCCGCCGGTGCGCGGCCTCGGCCGCACCCAGCGCCTCCGGGCTGCGACCCGACGCGCTCACCGCGATCACCACGTCGGCGGCGCCCACCCAACCGGGTACGCCAGCGCTGCGGTGCCCGATGATCGGGACCGGGCAACGCGGCCCGGCCACAGTCGCCAGCACGTCACCGGTCCGCCCGGCGGTGCCGATACCGGCGACGACAACGGCCCGTGGCCGCCCGTCGTCGGCAAGCACCGCGAGGTTCGCCTCGGCCGCCAACGCCGCGCTCTCCCGAACCTGGGCACCCGCCGACGCGGTGTGCCGCAGCATGCCGCCCGGGTCGTGTTCGGCAAGCGCGTCCGGGTTGTCGAGCAGGGCCTCGTCGGCGTCACGACGCCCACTGACCCCGGCCGTACCGTCGATCATGAGGGCTGCCCCGGACCGCCACGTGCCTCGTCGAGCAGCAGCACCGGCACGTCGTCGCGGACGTCGAAGATCCGGCCGCACTCCGTGCAGGTCAACGTCTGCGCCTCGGCGTCGTAGGTGAGCGGGGCGTGGTGCGTATCCGGGCAGGCGAGGATCTCAAGCAACTGCGGATCCAGGGCCATGGCTGGCTCCTTCCACGAGTGCGGGGTCACCGGCGGCGGTGCCGACCGGCGCAGGCGATCTTATCGGCGAACGCGGTCGAGCACGTCGTCCCGGAGCGAGACCATCCGCTCGCGGGTGGGCGCCTCGACATTGAGCCGCAGCAACGGCTCGGTGTTGGAGGCGCGCAGGTTGAACCAGGCGCCGTCGGGAAAACGCAGCGTCAGACCGTCCATCTCGTCGGACGTCGCCTCCGGGTACGCGGCACGGACCTCGGCCACCGCCGCGGCCTGGTCGGCCACCGTCGAGTTGATCTCGCCGGAGGCGATGTAGCGCTCGTACTCCCCGGCCAGCACGGACAGCGGCAACGGCTGCTCACCGAGCGCGGCCAGGGTGTGCATCGCGGCGAGCATCCCGGTGTCGGCGAACCAGAAGTCCCGGAAGTAGTAGTGCGCCGAGTGCTCGCCACCGAAGACGGCGTTGGTCCGAGCCATCTCCGCCTTGATGAAGGAGTGCCCCACCCGGGCGACCACCGGCTCACCGCCGTGCTCGCGGATGATCTCCGCGACGGCGCTGGACGTGATCAGACCGTGGATCACCGTGGACCCCGGGTGCTTGGCCAACTCGCGGGCGGCGACCAGGGCGGTGATCGCCGACGGCGACACGGGCTCACCCCGCTCGTCCACCACGAAACACCTGTCGGCGTCGCCGTCGAAGGCCAACCCGATGTCCGCCCGGTGCTCGACCACAGCCCGCTGGAGATCGACCAGGTTCGCCGGATCCAGCGGGTTCGCCTCGTGGTTGGGGAAGGTGCCGTCCAACTCGAAGTAGAGCGGCACGATCTCCAACGGCAGGGCCGACAGGGCGGCGTCGCCCAACACAGTGGGAACTGTGAAGCCGCCCATCCCGTTGCCGGCGTCCACCACCACCTTCAACGGCCGAATGCCGGAAAGATCGACCAACTTACGCAGGTACGCCGCGTAGTCCGGGAGCAGATCACGCCGCTCGGCCGGCCGGGTCGACTCGCCCACGGGACGGGACGAGCCTGAATCCAGCAGTGCCTGCGCCCGCTCCCGGATCTGCGCCAATCCGCTGTCCTGGCCGATCGGCCGGGCACCGGACCGGCACATCTTGATGCCGTTGTACTGCGCCGGGTTGTGACTGGCCGTGAACATCGCACCAGGCAGATCCAGCGAACCGGAGGCGAAGTAGAGAAGATCAGTGGACGCCAACCCGATCTCGATCACCGAGCGACCCTCAGCACGGACCCCCGCGGCGAAGGCGGCGGCCAGGCCCGGCGAACTGGCCCGCATGTCGTACCCGACGACCACGGCGTCACCGGGCTCGTCGGTGGTGTTGAGCAGCTGGGTGAAAGCGGCCCCGAGCGCCTCGGCGACCCGTTCGTCCCACTGGTCCGGCACCGTCCCTCGGACGTCGTACGCCTTCACGATCTGGGACAGGTCCGACACGAGTTCCGCTCCTTGGCCGCAGGTTTCCAACAAAGCTGAGCGTATCGGAGCGGGTCGGTTCAGCCCCGCTCAGCCGGGGAGCCGAGGCATGAACATGGTGTGATCGCCCCCGTCGTCAGGTGGAGGCGTGTGGCCGGGGCGCGGCCCAACACCCGGAGTGCCCCCGGCACCCGGCATCGGCTGCGTCGCATCCGGCGTCGGAGCGGCAGGCGGGGCGCCGTACACCCCGCCGGTGGCGGGCCGGGGCGACGGCACCACGCCGTAGCCGCCGGACTGCTGCTGCCCGTACACCGCGCCCGGCCGACCCGGCGCGGGCGGCGAGCCGCCCCCGGACCGGTAGGTGGTACCGCCGGGGTTGCCCGGCAGCTGAACTGGCTCGTCGGCAGGCGCCCGGTCCTGCCGCGAGCGACGGAACAGCAGCCCGATGAGCAGCAAACCGACCGCCACCATCGCGATACCGAAGAACATCACAAGCGAACCGCCACCTGATGACTCCGCAGCGGCCGCCACAGTGCTCGGCGTACCGGACTCGGCGGCCAGCGCCGCCGGAGTCACCGGATCGGCGGGCGTCGTCTCGGTGGGGCTCGGGATGGGCGACGGCTTCTTCGACGGCGTGGGCGACGCGGAAACCTTCGCGCCGGCCACCTTCGCCGTGTCGGAACCCCGACCCAACTCCTGGCCGGCCGCGCTGACACCCACACCGGTCACAGCGAGCCGGCCGCCCGGAGCACCGGCGGCGAACGCCACCCGGTACCGCACGGTGATGCCCTTGCCCTTGCACAGGGTCGGCTTCGCCGGCGACGTCTGCGCGGTCGACACACTGCCGCCACCGCCGGAGACAGACACCGGGAACCAACGCCCGCCCGCGTTGACCTGGACGGTCACCTGACCCGGTTCAAGACCCTCAAGGCGCAGACCCAGGGCGGTACGCAGCAGGACGCACCCCTCGGAGCGCTTGCGCACCGCGACGTTCACCCCCTGCGCCGACCCCCCGGCGGCGAAGCTGCTGGCCGAGCCCACGCGGACCGAGTCGTCGGCGGCCAGCGCCGGCGACGCGCCGAGCATCACCAGGGCGCCCACCAGACCACAGACCGTCGCGAACCGTGCCGCGCGACGACGCACCGACATGATCACCTCACCGTTCTCCCCGGGTGGGGTTCGCGGCCAGGCTACTACCGCGCCCTCCTGACCCCTGGTCATAGAGCGGTCCAGATGTGTGCGGCGTTACGGTTTACCGACCAGCAGCAACGACGTGCCACGCTGCCGGTTTGGCCCGACTCCGGCCCTGCGGACATCGACGCCGCCGAGTGGGCCCGGGCGCAAAGCTGACCGACGCGCCCGGCGCAGGGCGCGGCGCGGGCGCGCGCACGGCTCCCGCCTCGCGGCTCGCGCAGAGTGCGCGGCGCGCAACCGGGGTGTCCGGCGGTTCCGGATACCCCGGTTTCAAGGAAACCGAGTCGATCAAGGCAGGCGGGGCCCGGCAGCAGTGCCGCCGGCAGCTTCGCCGTCCAGTTTGTCCCGGTCGGAAGGTGCGGCTGGGCCGTCATCGGTGGCGAAGCCAGCCGGGCCAGCGGATTTCTGCGGCTCGCCCTCGACGGTCCGGCCGTCGGCCTTCTTCGTGGCGCTACGGCTGTCGGCCTTCTTCGTGGCGCTACGGCTGTCGGCCTTCTTCGTGGTGGCGCCAAAGGCGATCGCGAAGGCAGTACCGATGGCGATGCCGAAGGCGACACCGATGGCGACGCCGCCGGTCGACGAGAACAGGGGGATGCCGATCGCCAGGCCGATCATGATGCCGGCAGGCCACGCCCAGGCGTCGGTCCTGCCGCCCTTCGCGTCAAACTTCGCCATGTACCGATGTTAACGGGCGCGAGAAAACCTCGCCGGAGCGCGCGCAACGCCCGCCCCGCCCTCGATCAGCACACGGTGTGAGGGCTAGGTCGCGGCTGCTATGGAGGGGTCCGCACCGAGGTCACCGGCCGCGCGGAGCTGCTCCTCGAACATCACGAACGTCCGCTGCCGGATTCCCCGGATCAACGCCTGCTCGCGTGGCGTCTCTCGACGCGACTCGGCGTCCGCCAGGCTCTCGATCGAACGCACCGTCTCGTAGAGCGCGAAGATGGGGCCTTCCCCCTTGAGGTAGTGGGCTCGAAAAGCCTCGACCTCCTGCACGAAATCCTCCGCGTTACGGCGGAAGATGTCCCCTCCGATGCTCAGCATTATTTCGACGAAGATGTCGTTCTTCTCGTGCCACCCTCCGGAGTCGATGGACACCCGCCAGACACGAGCGCCACCATCGGGAGTCTCGACGATCTTTACAGGCGACTGATGGTAGAGATAGTAGGCGGGAAGCACGAGGCCAGGCGTCTCGGTCATCTGGGCTTCTCCTCATAGGTTGACAGCAACGCCTGCCAGAACTCCTGCTGCTCGCGGAGCCGGACACCTTCCACAATTGCTCGCTCACGTGACGTCAAGGCGCGACCCTCGGCTATAGCGAGGGCTTCGATATCGCGCCGCACCTCGTAGAGCACATGCTCCCAATCGGCCACAGCGTCGATGGCAGCCAGGTGCAGCCGGAATTCAGCGAGGTGACCGTTACGCATCCGCAGTACGAGCTGCACGTCCCGGTAGCCACTACTCATTGGCGAGACGAACCGGTCTTCGCAGCTCACTATCAAGACGTCTCGGTGCCCCTGAATCCGCTCAAGCGCAGCGTAGAGATCATCAAGGGAGTCGAATTCAATCTTCGCAGCCGCCAGGTCGAACAGCTTCGACGCGTCGCCCTGCCGCTTTTCCACCTTGTCTTCGGCTCGACGTCGATCCTTTGGTTCAGCCCGCCAACCAGGTTCTCCGACGCGATGACCGTCTACAAGGGACAGAGACACCGCAAGCTGGTTCAAATCGGTCTGCGCCCCGGCTGCCGCCACATAGAGATCATCGAGGTAGCGCTTTCGATAGGAGGCGTCACCGCTACGGTGTCTGTCGAACCCTGGCTGCGCAGCCGGTCCCGGACATGCTCGGATGCTAGCGCTGATCCTTAGCTGCTCGTCTGTGAGAGGTGTTGGCGCTGGTTGTGGCACTTCGCGGCGGGACGCGGTCTGACCTGCCGCCTCCTGCCGGGAGACGTCGTCGAGCACGTCGGCGAGCACGTCGATGGCCTGCTGATGACCGGCCAGGTGATAGAGCGTCAGTGGGCGGGCGGTCAACGAGTTCGCGAGTTCGGGTGTGGACAGGATGATGCGCGCCAGATCCGGATGCCGTGCCAACTGTCGGGTCAGGTGTTCGGCCAGATCCGGCTCGTTCGCGGGCGGCTGTCTCCGGGTGCGGTCGAGCATGTCGCGGACCCGGGCGTCGGCGAACAGCCGCACCACATCCCGGGCCGACGCCTCGTCGAGATCCGGTACCAGCCGACGGAGCGTAGGTGGGTCGATCTCCGTGGCGAACTCGAGCGGACTCACTCCAGCCGCGAAGATGTCTTCGAGACTGCCCGCCGTGGCGATGGCCCGGGCCGGGCCGCCGGTCGAAGGACCGTCCCCGGCACTTCCAAAACTGGCATCGGCGGCCTCCGGGAACGGGCCTGAGCCGGGACCGTCCAGGAGCAGGTACATGCGGTTTACGTAGGGGTCGCCGTGGCTGCCGTTGTCGTACGCCGGTGGGTGGTTCGGCAGGTCGGGACGTTCGCTGAACCGGCCCCGGGGCAGGCCGCCGAGCGGCATCGGCTGGCCGTCCCCGCTCAGCACGAGCGCGTCGATGCCGATCACGTCGGGATAGAGCGGCCGGTCCCGGATGGCACCTGTCTGCGGGTCGAGGTAGAGGATTGTCCCGTTCTGGTTGAGCGCCACCCAGGCGTGCGAGCCACCGGTGGCCCATTCGGTCACCAGGAACGCATAGCTGCCGTGGCCGCCCAACAGCAGTTGGTCACGCAGATTGACGTACCCCCGATCGGCGGCCTGTCGCGCCTGCACGGGGTTCAACCGCCCGCCGGGCGGCGGGGCGAGAACCTGCTGGAAGCGTCCACCGGTCACGTCTTCGACCCGGCCCGGACCGCCGGCCTCCCCGCGGATCGGGCGTTGGATGTCGCCGTCGAGGTAGCCGTCGAAGGTCCGTGGCGCCGACACCCGGGGCCGCCCGTGCACCCACGTCTCGAACAGCGAAAGGGTGCAGTCCAGGCAGTTGATGCCCCGTGTGGCGTCGGCGCGGGGTCCGCCGTCGTTCAGCAGGCGGAACCAGTCGCCCCGGCGGGGGTCGGCGGTACGGATGACGGTGCCATCCCGCTCACGGGGCATCTGCCGTTCGACGTCCACCTGGTGCAGGGCCAGTGGAGGACGTAGCCCTCCGGGCTGCCCGTACGGCCGGGAGTCGTCGATCGGCGGGGGCACGTCATCGCCGGTGAGCGCGGATCTGCCGGTGGTCCCCACCGCGCCGAGGGTGAGCGAGCCGACATCCTTGTTGGCCTGGTGGAACGCGCCGTCGGTGAGGTCCACGACCTCGGGCGCCCGGGCGCCGGCCAGCACCGCCTGGGCCAGGTCACGACATTCGGCGTACGCGCGGGACTCGTCGTTGGCGGCCCGCTGCCAGCCGTCGGACCACTGCCGATGACCGGTCCGGTGCAACTGTCGGGCGTAGGTGGCGTACTCGATGGCCCTGCGGTCGTGTTCGGCGGCCCGGAGGCGCAGCCGGCCGGCCTCGGCCTGTCGGCGGGTGTTCTCGAACGCGGCCCGCTGTGACTCGTAGTGACTCTGGTAGCGCCGTCGTTCGGCGGCTTCCGCCTCGGCTGTCCACCGGGCGGCGTACCAGTCGTGGCTTTCCCGCGCGGGCACCGGCGGATCGCCGAACGCCGCCACGTCGGCGGGGACCGACGCCCGGCCACGGGCCGGATGGACGGCCGGTGGGAGGGCCCTACGGATCGGGACACCCGCTGGCGCAGGCTGGCGGCCGATCGCCGGGCCAATGACCGTGTTGCCTCCCGCCGCAACCGCGCCGTGGGCGAAGGCACCGTTCGGCGCCCCAACCGCCGGGCCGGTGACCGGGGACGGCGACGCCACCGGGCCGAGGGGCTGCGGGGCGGCAACCGACGGGGGGACTACCGGCGCGGCAGGGGCCTGAGAGGTGACGGCAGCGTGTGTGAACGGCGGCACCATGGTGCCCGTCGCGGCGGGCGGGCCGGCCGACGAGGACCATGCTGTCGGAGCGTTGCCGGCCGGGGCGAGCGCCCCCGGGGTAGCCGCCTGCGACTGGCCGGTCGGGCTGCCCTGAAGCGTCGCATCCACGGCCACCGACGAAAGCTGTGGATCCAAGCCAACCGAGCCAACCAGACCAGCCGAGCCGGTCGAGGAGAGCGTGTTGTCGGCCGCGACCGACCGTTCGGAAGCGACCGGCCCGCCCTGGGCGGGCACGTCGGCCTCGGTCGGCAGCACCGCTCGGGCTGACCCGTCCTCCACCACGGACGGAACGCCCATTGTGGGCGCTGCCGATCGGCTGGGGTCCGACGAGATGGCCTGCGGCAGACCGGCGCCGTCGGCAGTCGAGTACGTCGACGGCTCGGCATGCAGCGGCGTCGCGTGGTCGGACGCCGCAGTCGCCGGTGGGCCCGCAACATTCGCCCCCGCCTGCACGGAAACCCCTGCCGCAGAGGTGACCGGGAAGTCGGGCGGCAGGGAGGGGCCGGTGAAGGACGCGTCGGCCAGGGCATTGGACTGCGCCTGGACTCGCGCCTGCAACGCGTGGTCGACCTGCCCGGTCACCGAACCGGTGACCCCGGACGCGGCGGCCCGTACCGCGTCCTCGGCCGAGATCGGGCCCTGCCCGGTGGCGATGCTCGCGGCGGTCTCGGCGAACATCTCGCCGGTCATCTCCCGGCCCAGGTGCTCGCCGACCCGCGCCACGCGGCCGGTGGCGTGCCGGCCCAAGCCGGCCACTGGTGCTACCGCGCCACCGGCGAGCCCGCCGACGGCCGATGTGCTCAGGTCGGCCAGGTCCAGGCCGTGCGCCCGGCCTGTCGAGTTCTGGTACGCCTGGGTGGCGAGGCTGATCCCGGCCTCCTCGGCCGCCTCTTCCAGCCCTTCCCGGGTGGCGCGCTTGGCGAGCCCGCGTACGCCGCCCTTGGCGACCTCCTTGGCCGCGCGCTCGCCGGCCTCCTTGAGCCCGTGTTTGAGGGATTTGCTGGCCAGCTGGCCCAACAGGCGTTTGCAGATCTGTTGGATCAGCAGTCGGGTGGCGGTGACCGCCGCTCCGGCCGCGGGCGACGCGGCACCGGCGGTGAGCACCGCCACCACCGCCACGGTGAGCAGTTCGACGACCAGGATGCCCAGCTCGATCCAGACTTCGAGTTTGGCGCCCTCGATGTCGCAGCCGCACTCCTCGACGAGGCGGCCGAGGTCGGTGCTGACCGCGAGCAGCACGGGCAGTGGCGCGTTGTCGCCCTCGGCGAGCCCTCGCCAGGCCGCCTGGAAGGCGGCGTCGACGGCACCGACACCGCCGTACCCGCTGCGGACCTCGGCGGCGGCTCCGGCGGCGTCGGTGTGCGGGCCGGCGAGGACGGACGCGACCGCGTACCACCTGTCGGCGACGGCCCAGACGGCCCGCTCGTCGCCCTCCGGCCACTGCACGCCGATCACCCAGTCGAGCGTCTCGTAGATCCAGCCGGGAACGTCCCAGGGTGCGTAGTCAAGCGGGTGCGGGATCGGGCTCGGCAGCACGCTCATCCGGATCGACCCACCGTCAGCGCTTGTCGGCGACCCGGTCGAGCCGGGTGGCGCTGGCGCTGTCGGTCCGCATGCTCGCGTCGACCGCGCGGACCACGTCGGAGCCCAACTCGGTGAGCCGGTGCCCGACGCCCGCCCAGGCCCGCAGCACAGTCTGCTCGATGCCTCGGTAGTTCCGCTCGAACGCGGCCCCGATGTCGTCGCGGCCCCACGGCTGGACGCCGCTGGCGGTTTCGATCTCGCCGCCCTCCGCCGCCCGGCGGGCGGTCACCGCAGCGCCGGACGAGGCCAGGTCGGCCCCGCCCCGTCGCGCGCGGGCCGGGTCGAGCCACAGCTGCCCGTCGGTCATGCCGGCCCCTCACCGCGACCGAGGACCGCGTCGGCGCGGCCGAGCAATGCGCCGAAATCCCCGGTACGCAGGAAGTCCACCGAGCCGGAACCGGCCGGTACGGTCTCGGCGACCACATCACGGGTGGCGGCAGCGGCGGCGGACGTGGCGGCACTGACCGTCTCGGTGATCTTTCGGCTCAGCGCTGCGGCGTCCCGGTCGCGGTAGATGGCCGGGGTCAGGTCGAGCGAGACCAACTCGCCCCTGGCGCCGACGGTCGCGGTCACCGTCCCGTCGCTGGACCGCCTGGTCACCCGCAGCTCGGCGAGTCGGGCGGCCAGATGGTCCAGATTGGAGCGGAGCTGCTGGTACTGCCCGTACACGTCATCGAATCGGGCTCGTAGCTCGCGATTGGCGTCCCGGCCCACGCGTTCGCTCACCGCCGCCCCTCCCGTCACCGTCGGTAGAGCGAGACGATACCGGCTGCCATCGATCCGTGTGGTCCGGTAGTTTCGATGCGTGATCGACCGTCAACAGGCCGAGCAGCTCGCGGCCACCTGGGCCCGCCGCGACTCGCAGCGGCTCGGCCACGAGTGCACGGCAATGGTCGACGAGTTCGACCTCGGCTACGTCATCACGTCAGTCGTGCCCACCGAGGCGCGTACGATCCCCGGCGACCTGCCGGCGACAGTCATCGACAAGCAGACCGGCACTGTCACCACCTGGCCCCGGGTGCCGAGCGATGTGGTGGCGGAGATGTACCGCCGCAGCCAACCCACCGGCCCTGCCGCTCCCCGCACTGTCGACCCGTCGAGCCTGCTGGCCAGGGAGATTCATCGGATCCCCACCCCGAACACAGTGGCGCACCTGACCGTCGACGGTCGCATCTGGACGGCTCAGGGCGTCAAGGGCGACGTATCGCTGAACCATCACCCGCTGATCCGCACCTATCTGGACGCGCAGCCTCCGGGCGAGCTGGTCCGTGGCGCCGAGGCACATGCCGAGCTGATCGTGGTCTCCGACGTCCTGCACGAGTACGACCACCGACGAGCCGCCGAGGGCATCGCGCCGATGGGTCGTGGCGAGGCGGCAGCACTGCTCGGCGGCGCGCGGTTCGAGATCTTCCGGATCCGTGAACCGGGCGACCCGGCTGGTGGCCCCGCCGACCGGCCCTGCGATTCGTGCCTCGCCTTCCTGGTGCGCGCGAACGTGTTGCCGGATTCGGCACGGGGTTACATCGAAACCTGGCTGGCACCGGCGGCACCGGACCCTGATCCGGGGCGTTTCCCGCCGGAGGTCGCCAACGCGCTCGTCGCCGCCGGGTGGCGACCGCACATCGGGGACCAGATCATGGCTGCCGCCGCCGTCCGGGACATCACCGCCGTGTCGGGGCAGGTCCATCGACACGAGGTCTTTCCCGCCGCCGTGGAGGCGATCACCACGTTTCCCAGCCTCGTCGGCGCTCGCCGCGGCCGGGGCGAGCAGGTGTGGATCTCCCGCTTCGACATCCGTCCGCACACCATGGGGCACACCGCCGACACCCTCGCCGACTTCGGCAGGGTGCTCGGCGTACGACTGTTTCCGCTCGGCACCGAGCAGCAGGACAGCATCCTGGCGGTCGACGAGCGCGGCCGGGTCTTCGCGCTGGACCAGGCAGGCGAGTGGTTTCTCGGCGACACCGTCGACGCCGCGTTCACCACACTGCTGCTCGGCCGCGCGCCTGCCCGGGTCCGCGACGACGGCACCTGGCAGGCCGACTGACGCGCGAGGCGGCCAGCCGCACGAGGTGACCCCGGGTCGACGGAAACAGTCGCAACAGGCCTTGTCTGCCGCGAATTCAGTAGCGAAGATGGCAGGCAGATTGCGATAACCGCCGTAGACCGCACCCGGCCCCCTCGGAGAGACCGCCATGAGTGACCAGCAGCAGCTGCGCAACTTCGTCAACGGCTCCTACGTCGAACCGGCCGACGGCGGGTACGCCGACCTGATCGACCCGTGTACCGGTGAGGTGTTCGCCCAGGCGCCCGTCTCCGGCGCCGCCGACGTGGACGCGGCGATGACCGCCGCCGCCACCGCCTTCGAGAGCTGGCGGGAGGTCACCCCTGCCGAGCGGCAGCGGGCGATGCTCAAGCTCGCCGACGCCGTGGAGGCCCGCGCGGCCGAACTGGTCGACGCGGAGGTCCGCAACACCGGCAAGCCGCGCCAGCTCACCGCCGACGAGGAACTGCCGCCCGCTGTGGACCAGTTCCGCTTCTTCGCCGGGGCGGCCCGGTTGCTGGAGGGCCGGTCGGCCGGCGAGTACCTGGCGGGGCACACCTCGTACGTGCGGCGCGAGCCGATCGGCGTGTGCGCCCAGGTCACGCCCTGGAACTACCCGCTGATGATGGCGGTCTGGAAGATCGCCCCGGCGCTCGCCGCCGGCAACACTGTGGTCCTCAAGCCATCGGACACCACGCCGGTGTCGACGCTGCTGCTCGCCGAGATCGCCGCCGAGTTCTTCCCGCCGGGGGTGTTCAACGTGGTCTGCGGCGATCGAGACACCGGTCGTACTCTCGTGTCGCACCCGACCCCGCAGCTGGTGTCGATCACCGGCTCGACCCGCGCGGGCATGGAGGTCGCCGCCGCGGCGGCACCCGACCTGAAGCGCACCCACCTGGAGCTGGGCGGCAAGGCCCCGGTGGTGATCTTCGACGACGCCGATGTGGCGGCGGCGGCCGAGGCCATCGCGATGGGCGGCTACTTCAACGCGGGGCAGGACTGCACGGCGGCGACCCGGGTGCTGGCCGGGCCGGGCATCCACGACGACTTCGTGGCGGCGCTCGCCGAGCAGGCCCGCAACACCAGGACGGGCGCCCCGGACGACGCCGACGTGCTCTACGGCCCGCTGAACAACGCCAACCAGCTCGCCCGCGTCAGCGGCTTCGTCGACCGGCTGCCGGACCACGCGGCGATCCAGACCGGCGGGTCCCAGCAGGGCGAGCGCGGCTACTTCTACGCGCCGACAGTCGTCTCCGGGTTGCGCCAGGCCGACGAGATCATCCAGGACGAGGTGTTCGGGCCGGTCATCACCGTGCAGCGCTTCACCGACGAGGACGAGGCGGTGCGCTGGGCGAACGGCGTCGACTACGGCCTGTCCGCGTCGGTGTGGACGCGGGACCACGGCCGGGCGATGCGGATGACCCGACGGCTGGACTTCGGCTGCGTCTGGGTGAACACGCACATCCCGTTCGTCTCGGAGATGCCGCACGGCGGCTTCAAGCACTCCGGGCACGGCAAGGACCTCTCGGTCTACAGCCTGGAGGACTACACCCGGATCAAGCACGTCATGCACAACATCGAGGGCTGATGACATCCTCCGAGGATCTGCACAAGCGGCGCGGCAGTGCCGTCGCGCGGGGCGTCGGCAGCGTCATTCCGTCCTACGTGGACCACGCGGCGGGCGGGACGTTCACCGACGTCGACGGGCGGGAGTGGATCGACTTCGCCGCCGGCATCGCTGTGACGAGCGTCGGCAACGCCGCACCGAAGGTCGTCGAGGCGGTCCGAGCGCAGGTCGAGCGGTTCACCCACACCTGCTTCATGGTCGCGCCGTACGAGTCGTACGTGACGGTGTGCGAGCAGCTCAACGCGTTGACGCCGGGCGGCTTCGAGAAACGTTCGGCGCTGTTCAACTCCGGTGCCGAGGCTGTGGAGAACGCCGTCAAGATCGCACGGCACGCCACCGGGCGGCCGGCGGTGGTGGTGTTCGACCACGCGTACCACGGCCGGACCAACCTGACCATGGCGTTGACCGCGAAGAACATGCCGTACAAGCACCGGTTCGGGCCGTTCGCCGGGGAGATCTACCGGGTGCCGATGTCGTACCCCCTGCGCGACGGCGGGCTCTCCGGGGCCGAGGCGGCGGCGCGGGCCATCGAGATGGTCGAGAAGCAGGTCGGGGCCGAGAACGTCGCCGCGCTGCTGATCGAGCCCATCCAGGGTGAGGGTGGTTTCGTGGTGCCCGCGCCCGGTTTCCTGCCGGCGCTACGCGCCTGGGCCACGGCCGCCGGTGTGGTGTTCGTGGCAGACGAGATCCAGACCGGCTTCTGCCGGACGGGCGACTGGTTCGCCTGCGAGCACGAGGGCGTCGAGCCCGACCTCGTCACGCTGGCCAAGGGCATCGCCGGTGGCCTGCCGCTGGCCGCCGTGACCGGTCGGGCGGAGCTGATGGACGCGGTGCACGTCGGTGGGCTCGGCGGCACGTACGGCGGCAACCCGATCGCCTGCGCCGCCGCGCTGGCCACCATCGACACCATGCACGAGCTGGACCTGGCCGGCGCCGCCCGCCGGATCGAGTCGGTGCTGGTCCCCCGGTTACGGGCCATCGCCGAGCGGGATCCCCGCATCGCCGAGGTACGCGGGCGGGGCGCGATGCTCGCCATCGAGCTGGTCCAACCGGGCACGCTCACCCCCGACCCGGTCGCCACGGCGGCGATCTCGGCCGCCTGCCACGCCGCCGGCCTGCTCACCCTGACCTGCGGCACGTACGGCAACGTGCTGCGCTTTCTGCCCCCACTGGTGATCTCCGACGATCACCTCGTCCGGGCAGCCGACATCCTCGACGCAGCGTTTACCTGAGGTGTAAGGAAGGGCACCTTCTTAACGCCTGGTGCATAGGAAGGTGCCCTTCCTAACGCGTCAGCGCAGCACCGCGACCGTATTCCGGCGGACCAGGTTCTTGCCCGGCTCGCGGATCTGGTCCATCGCGGCGCTGTTGAGCAGCACGCAACTGCCCGACGGGCCGGTCACCGTCACAGTGGTCGCCCGGTTGTTGTCCAGGTTCGTCACCCGCAGCCGCGTACCCACCGGGAACCGGTCACTTGTCGCCGCCGGCGCGGCAGCCTCCTCGAAGAAGGTGATCGCACCCGAGCACACCGAGCCGGGTGCCGGTCCGGACGCGGCGGGAGACGCCGCCCCGGGGCGTACCGTGTCGGCCGGCGGCGCGGCGGCTGGCGGCGCGGCGCCGTCGAGCCGTTCCACGACGTTGCGGCGGATCACGTTCTTGCCCGGCTCGCGGACCAGGTCCATGGCGGCGGCGTTGAGCAGCACGCAACTGCCCGACGGGCCGCTCACCGTCACAGTGGTCGCCCGGTTGTTGTCCAGATTGGTCACCCGCAGCCGCGTACCCACCGGGAACCGGTCACTTGTCGCCGCCGGCGCGCCGGTCTCCGCCGAGAACGTGACCGACCCGGAGCAGGCGGACTGCCGTGCCGGGGCGGTGCCGGCGAACCCGAACCCGGTTCCCACCGCCACACCCGCCGCGGCGAGCACCGCCACGGTCGCCGCCAGCACGTGCCTGCGCTGCACCCTCATCGCCGTCACTCCCGTCCTCGGTGGTGTTCTTCACCGCGTGGTACGGACGGGAGAGCCCTACCGTTCAGCCGTCGCCGCGACGGCAAGGTCCACCGGCCCGTACCTGGTGTGCGGCGCCCCGGTCATCAGCGCCCAGTAACGGTCTCCGTACGACCAGTGCCACCACTCGGTCGGGTAGTTCACCAGCCCGGCACCTCCGAGCGCGTCCACAATGAGCCGCCGATGTCGGCGGGCGTTGGCCCCGATGGCGGGTGCGTCGGTGAAGCAGGCGTCGGCGCTGTCCTCCGGGGTGGCGTCGACGGCCGTACCGAGATCCAGCTCCACGCCGTCGTCGGTGCACAGGGTCAGGTCCACCGCGCCGCCAGTCGTGTGCGGGGCCACCTCGACCGGCGAGACGAACTTGCTGGTCTCCCGGTACAGCCGCTGCGCCGGCCAGTCCGGATGCCGTCGCCGCAGCTCGTCGCGGTAACCGGTGAAGATGGACAACTGCGCCCGATACGGCCGGTAGCCCTCGATGACGAGCAGGCGTACCCCGGCGGGCAAGGCACGCTGCGCGGCCAGCAACCGGTCCGCGACACCCGCGCGCAGGTGGGCGTACGCCCCGGTGTCGTCGGCCGCACGCCCGTCCAGCCGCAGCTCCGGAAACTCGCGCAGGTCCACCAGGGGCTCGCCGTCGTCGGCGCCGGGCACCGCCGCCACCCGGGGGTCGGAGAGCAGGATCATCGGACACTCCCGGTGGTCGCGGGGCGTTCCGCATGTCGGGTACGCGCCAACGCCACCAACCGCTCCACGACCTCGCGGTAGCCGACGCCGGTCGCCGCCCACACCTTCGGGTACATGGAGTGCGCGGTGAAGCCGGGCATGGTGTTGAGCTCGTTGACGTACAGCTCGCCGGTCGTCTCGTCGTAGAGGAAGTCAACCCGGGCCAGACCCCACCCGCCGATCGCGGCGAACGCGCGCAGCGACAACTCGCGGATTCGCTCGGTCACCTCGTCGGGCAGCACCGCCGGGACGATCATCGGGTCGCTGTCGCCGAAGTACTTCTGCTGGTAGTCGAACCATCCGCCGGCCACGCGCACCTCGCCCACCGCCGATGCCTCCGGCCGCCAGCCGCCGAGCACCGCGCACTCCAACTCGCGGCCGGTGACCCCCTGCTCGACGATGACGTGCTTGTCGTGCCGCAACGCCTCCTCCACAGCGGCGGCCAGGTCGTCGCCCTCGCCGACCCGGGAGATGCCGATCGACGAACCCATGCTTGCGGGCTTGACGAACAGGGGTCGGCGCAGCCCGAGCACGAGCTTCTCCGGGTCGGCGGTCTCCCGCCAGGTGTGCGCGTCGAACGCGACGTACGGGGTGACAGGGATTTCCTCGGCCCGCAGAGCCCGCTTCATCGCCACCTTGTTCATGCCCACGGCGGAGGCGAGGATGCCGCACCCGACGTACGGCACGTCCAGTTGCTCCAGCAGCCCCTGCACCACGCCGTCCTCGCCGAACGGGCCGTGCAGGACGGGGAAGAGCACGTCGAGTTCCGCGTGCACCGCGCCGGGGGCGTTGCCGGCGCACACCTGCACAGTCCCCGGGCGGGGGCCGGACCGCAGCTCGACAGCCGGCCCTGTCACTGTCAGCCGGTCGTCGATGGCCCGCTCGGCGGCGGGCCGGTCCCGCAACTCGGCGAGCTGCGCGTCGGGCAGCAGGCGGAATCCCCCGCTGCGGGTGATGCCGATGGCGACCGTACGGTATCCGCCGCCGGCCAGCGCCCGGACCACACCAAGCGCCGAGGCGCAGGAGACCTCGTGCTCCGCCGACGGGCCACCGAACAGGATTCCGATCCGAATCGGGGCACTCATGCCGCCGCTCCTTCCACAGTCGTCAACTCCGCGAGCCGGGGCGCCGTCAACCGGGCCGCCAGCTCCGCCTCCACGTTTCCGCCGGTCAGCACCACGCCTACCGTCCGCTCCCCGAGCGCGCCGCCGGCCCGCTCTTCCCGCAGCCGGAGCGCGCCGGCCAGGCCCGCCGCCCCGGACGGCTCGACGAGCACCTTCAGCTCCATCAGCAGCAGCCGGAACGCGGCGGCGATCTGCTCGTCGTCGACACGGACGACACCGCGCAGGGCGTTCCGCAGGATCGCGAACGGCAGCTCACCCACGCAGGACGGCCGCAGTCCGTCGGCGATGGTGGCGGCTGGCGGGACCGGAATCCGCTCGCCTGCGGACAGGCTGCGCGCCAGCGAGTCACAGCCGACCGGCTCGACGCCGTACACAGTGATGCCGGTGCCGGCGGCGGCCAGGCAGGCACCCGCCACCCCGCCACCGCCACCGACCGGCACCACAAGCGCGTCGAGCGGGGTGCCGGCGCGTTCGGCCTGCTCGATCAGCTCCAGGCTGGCGCTGCCCTGCCCGGCGATCACGTCCGCGTGGTCGTACGCGTCGACGAGCGGGTGGCCGGTCTGGTCGCGGAGCGCGTACGCCATCGCCACCCGCTCGTCGAGGCCGGTGCCCGCGAACACGACCCGCGCCCCCGCCGCACCGGCCCGGTCGACCTTCGTCGCCGCCGCGTCGACAGGCAGCACCACTGTCGCCGCGAGCCCGTGCTGGCGGGCCGCCAACGCCACAGCTATCGCGTGGTTGCCGGTGCTCTGCGCGATCACCCCGGTGTGGCCGGCGGCGGCGAGCCTGCCGACGGCCCGCAGCGCGCCGCGCATCTTGTACGAGCCGCCGGTCTGCAGATTCTCCGCCTTGAGCAGGACTCGGCTACCTGCCAGCAGGTCGATCGCCGGGGAGCGCAGCACCGGGGTACGGATCACCCGGCCGCTGAGCCAGCGGGCGGCGTCCTCGACATCGGCCCGGACGGGGCCAGCGGTGGATGGCATCGAACTCCTTTGTCACGGCCCGGACCGCGTCGGTCGTTTTTCGGGCACGCCGAAGGTGGGGATGCCGAGGTGCTCGGCTCCCGGAACGGTGTGGGTGGTGTCAGTTGCCTGCGGGTAGGTGGACGTCCACCCGCAGCCCGCCGTACTCGGCGGGTCGGGCGGCGATGGTGCCGTCGTGTGCCTGGGTGATCGAGCGGACGATGGCCAGGCCGAGACCAGCGCCGCCGCCGTGCGAGGTCCGGTCCCGGGCGAGCCGACGGAACGGCTCGAAGAGGCCGGCGACAGCCTCCGCCGGTACGGGCTGGCCGGTGTTGACAACTGTCAGCGCGGGAGCGGAACCGACAGTGACTGTCAGCGAGCCGCCGCGCCGGTTGTACTTGATCCCGTTCTCCACAAGGTTTGTGACAAGGCGTTCGAGAAGCACCCGCTCACCGACGACGACCCTCGGCGCGAGGTGACTCTCGATTGTCACGCCGGCCTCTTGGGCCCGGTCCTGGTAGCCGGCCAGCACCTCGGCGACGAGGTGGTCGAGCCGCTGCGGGATGCGCGCCCGCAGGCCCTGGTCGCTTTCGCTGAGCGCCAGCAGGCCCTCGATGAGCCGCTCGTTGCGTTCGTTGGTCTCCAGCAGCTGGCCGGTCAGCAGCTCCAACTGCTCGGGGGTGAGCGACCGGGCCATGCCCACCTCGATGAGGGTCCGCTGCACGGCAAGTGGGGTACGCAGCTCGTGGGAGGCGTTCGCGGCGAACCGCCGCTGCCCCTCGTACCCGGCGGAGACGCGTTCCATCATCTCGTCGATGGCCCGCGCCAGTTGGGCCACCTCGTCGTTGCCCCGGGGGCGGATCCGGTGGCCCAGGTTCTGCGGGCCGAGGTGCCGGATCGGCTCGGCAAGGTTACGCACCGGGCGCAGGCACCACGACGCCCCGAACCAGAGCGCCAACAGGGCCGCCACTGTCACGACCACCACCGACACCACGGGAAGCACGAACGCGCTCCGGCCCGCCTGGGCGCAGGACTCCGACACACCCGGCAGCGGCAGGCCGCAGAGCTGTAGGCCGCGGTTCCAGAGCAGCCCGGTCAGCCGGTTGCCGACCGCCGGCAGCACCGGCCCGGCGAGCAGCGCCAGCAGACCCACGAGCAGGACCCGGCGGCGGGGAGTCCAGCTCACGCCGGACCACCGAGGCGATAACCGGCCTTGGGCACCGTGTGGATGACCGGCGGGTCACCGAGCTTCTTGCGCAACGTCATGACGGTGACCCGTACGGCGTTCGTGAACGGGTCGGCGAACTCGTCCCAGGCCTGCTCCAACAGCTCCTCCGCGCTCACCACCTGCCCGCCGGCACGCAGCAGCACGTGCAGCACCGCGAACTCCTTCGGGCTGAGCGCCAACGGGCGGCCGTCCCGAATGGCGTGGTGCCGGGCCACATCCAGCACCACGCCATCCCGGGCGAGTACCGGCGGAAGCGCCGGGGTGGACCGTCGCCCGAGGGCCTGCACCCGGGCCACCAACTCGGCGAAGGCGAACGGCTTGGTGAGGTAGTCGTCCGCGCCGAGGCCGAGACCCTCCACCCGGTCCCGGATGCCTGCCGCCGCGGTGAGCAGCAGCACCCGGGTGCCGGCGGAGGTGCCGGCGATGCTGCGGCACACCTCGTCGCCGGTGTGGCCGGGCATGTCCCGATCCAGCACCGCCACGTCGTACCGGTTCACGCCGATCCGCTCCAGCGCACCGTCACCGTCGTAACAGACGTCGACGGCCATCGAGAACCGCCGTAGCCCTTCGGCCACCGTGTCCGCCAGCAACCTCTCGTCGTCCGCCACCAACACCCGCACGATTCCGCTCCCCCGTGGTTCGCCTTCCCGCATACCGTCGCAGGCCAGGGTTAAGGGTTCTGTAAGCACCCGCCGGAGCCATCCTCCACGCCGTCATCCGACCGACAAACCGCCGCTACCAGGAGCTGCCGCCTTCCTCCCCGTCACACGCGGTGTGCGTCGTGCGTCCCGCCGCCCTCGGAGGTTGGCGATCGGGCGTGAGCTGCGTCACGATGGGGCCCGAGGAGGTCGCCGATGGCTGACCCGTGGCTCGCCCTGGAATTCGGTGTCGATCCGGCGGAACGGATCGCGCAGGTCGGCGCCGCCCACGAAGCCTTCCTCACCGGCGCCGCCCACGACGCCTTCCTCACCGGCGCCGCACCGCACCGGGTGCGGGACGTGGTCCGCCGCTCCTGGGAACGCTCCGCACGGCTCGACCCCGAGGCCACCCCGCCTGTCGACCTGGCCGACGACGCCCTGGCCGCGTACCGGGCCGCCCACCCGTTGGCCCGTGTGCTGCCGCTGTTCCGTGACCTGCTCGGCGGCACCGCCCAGGACGGCGCGCACCTGATGGCGGTCTGCGACGCGTACGGGCGGCTGCTCTGGGTCGAGGGGCATCTGGGTGTGCTCCGGCATGCCGAGCGCATGAACTTCGTGCCCGGCGCCCGCTGGGACGAGACGCACGCCGGCACCAACGCGCCCGGCACCGCGCTGGCCGTCGACCACAGCGTGCAGATCTTCGCCACCGAGCATTTCAGCCGCCCCGTGCAGCGCTGGACCTGCGCCGCCGCGCCGATCCACGACCCCACCACCGGACGACTGCTCGGCGCGATCGACATCACCGGCGGGGACCACCTGGCCAACCCGCACAGTCTGGCGCTGGTCCGTGCCACAGCCCGGGCCGCCGAGGCGCAACTCGCCGTCGACCGACCGGCGCAGCCCGGCGTCGCCACGGTGACCGCGCTCGGCCGGGACGAGGCGGAGCTTCGGGTCGACGGCCGGGTGATCCGGCTCGGCCGCCGGCACAGCGAACTACTGGTGCTGCTGCTGCACCACCCCGAGGGGCGTACCGGCGAACAACTCGGCCTCGACCTCTACGGCGACGACCGACTGCACCCGGTCACGGTGCGCGCCGAGCTGTCCCGGTTGCGCCGGGTGCTCGGCGGCGAGGTGCTCGACTCCCGCCCGTACCGGTTGCGCGGCACCATCCACGCCGACTTCACCACCATCACCCGACTGCTGGACCAGGGCGATCCGGTGGGAGCCCTCGACGCGTACTCCGGGCCCCTGCTGCCCAGCTCGGACGCGCCGGGAGTGACGCGACTGCGCCGGCTGATCGACGGTCAGCTCCGCGCGGCAGTGCTGGCCGCCGCCGACCCGGCGCTGCTCGCGGCCTGGACCGCGACGCCGGCCGGCGCCGACGACCTGGCCGCGTGGCAGGCCCTGGCGCGGGCGTTGCCGGTGGCCGCGCCGCGCCGGCCCCTCGCGCTGGCCCGCATCGACCAGCTCTCCGGTGAGTACGACCTTCCGCGCGCAACGTGGCTGCAACGTTCCTGAAACTACCGTCGCCGTCGGCACACCCGCACAACGACGGCGGAGGTAACCATGACGCGCTACGACGCGCCCACCCACTGGCAGTCCCGTTACGACCACTTCATCGGCGGCGAGTACGTCAAGCCGCACGGTGGTGACTACTTCGAGAACCCCACCCCGGTCACCGGGCAGACCTTCACCGAGGTCGCCCGGGGCACCGCCCCCGACGTGGAAAAGGCCCTGGACGCCGCCCACGGCGCCGCCGACGCGTGGGGGCGCACCTCGGTGGCCGAGCGGGCGCTGATCCTCAACCGGATCGCCGACCGCATGCAGGACAACCTGGAATCGCTCGCCATCGCCGAGAGCTGGGAGAACGGCAAGCCGGTCCGGGAGACCCTCGCCGCCGACATCCCGCTCGCCATCGACCACTTCCGCTACTTCGCCGGGGCGATCCGCGCGCAGGAGGGGTCACTCGGCGAACTCGACGACGACACGGTGGCCTACCACTTCCACGAGCCGCTAGGCGTGGTCGGGCAGATCATCCCGTGGAACTTCCCGATCCTCATGGCCACCTGGAAGCTGGCGCCCGCGCTCGCCGCCGGCAACGCCGTGGTGCTCAAGCCGGCCGAGCAGACGCCCGCGTCCATCCACTACTGGCTGTCGCTGGTGGCGGACCTGCTGCCGCCGGGCGTGCTCAACATCGTCAACGGCTTCGGCGTGGAGGCCGGCAAGCCGCTGGCCTCCTCACCCCGGGTCGCGAAGGTGGCGTTCACCGGCGAGACCACCACCGGGCGGCTGATCATGCAGTACGCCAGTGAGAACATCAAACCCGTCACCCTTGAGTTGGGCGGCAAGAGCCCGAACATCTTTTTCGACGACGTCAGCGCCGCCTCTGACGACTTCCTGGACAAGGCGCTCGAAGGCTTCACCATGTTCGCCCTCAATCAGGGCGAAGTCTGCACCTGCCCGTCGCGGGCGCTGATCCAGCAGGGCCACTACAGCGACTTCCTGGACGCGGCGGTGGCGCGCACCAAGGCGATCGTCGCCGGACACCCGCTGGACACCGACACGATGATCGGGGCGCAGGCCTCCAACGACCAGTTGGAGAAGATCCTGTCCTACCTGGACATCGGCCGGCAGGAGGGCGCCAAGGTGCTGACCGGCGGGTCCCGCGCGGACCTGGGCGGCGACCTGTCGGGCGGCTACTACGTCGAGCCGACGATCTTCGAAGGCGACAACTCGATGCGGATCTTCCAGGAGGAGATCTTCGGGCCGGTGGTCTCGGTGACCTCCTTCGCCGACCTCGACGATGCCGTGAAGATCGCCAACGACACCCTGTACGGGCTCGGCGCGGGCGTGTGGAGCCGGGACATGAACACCGCGTACCGGGCCGGGCGGGCCATCCAGGCCGGTCGAGTGTGGACGAACTGCTACCACGCGTACCCGGCGCACGCCGCATTCGGCGGATACAAGCAGTCCGGCATCGGGCGGGAGAACCACAAGATGATGCTGGAGCACTACCAGCAGACCAAGAACCTGCTGGTCAGCTACTCCACCAAGAAGCTCGGCTTCTTCTGATGAGCGACACGTCCGTCGGCGGCGCGGCACCCGGGTCATCGGGTGCCGCGGCGCCCGGGTCGTCCGGTGCCGTAGTGCCCGGGTCATCCGGTGCCGTAGTGCCCAGGTCGTCCGGTGCCGCGGTGCCCAGGTCGTCCGGTGCCGTAGTGCCCAGGTCGTCCGGTGCCGTAGTGCCCGGTGCGGCAGCGGCCAGCTTGCCTGGTGCGGCCTCTCCGGTCGCTCTGACCCCTGCGGCGGCCGAGCTGATCCGGTCACTGCGGGGGCGGCACGGGCCGCTGATGTTTCACCAGTCCGGCGGCTGCTGTGACGGCAGCGCCCCGATGTGCTACCCGGCGGGTGAATTCCGTACCGGCTCGTCCGACGTGCTGCTCGCCTCGTTAACTGTCGACGAGGTGCCCGAGCCGGTGGAGTTCTGGATCTCGAAGTCCCAGTGGGAACTGTGGAAACACACGATGCTCACCGTCGACGTGGTCCCGGGCCGAGGTAGCGGCTTCTCCCTGGAAGCCCCAGACGGCGTCCGCTTCCTAATCCGCTCCCGCCTAGCCCCCTAGCCCCCGCCCTGCCCGACCCGGCCCGGCCCGACCCGTCGATCATGGAGTTGTGGTGGGTGCTAGATGACTAGTTACACCTTTTGTGAGGCACCACAACTCCATGATCGACGCGGTGGCGGGTGGCCCGGCCAGGAGCCTGGGTTGGGGTCGAGGTCGAGGTCGAGGTCGAGGTCGGGGTTGGGGTCGAGGTCGAGGTCGAGGTCGGTCGGGGTCGGTTGGGTTGGGTTGGTTACTGGTGGAGGAGAGGGGCGAGGGTGGCGATGATGTGGGCTGGGCGGCGGTAGAGGTCCAGGTCGGTGAAGTGGCGCATTTGCCAGCCGTTGGCGGCGAGCCAGTTCATCCGGGACCGATCACGCCGAAGCCGGTCACGGTCCAGGTGGGACGAGCCGTCGTACTCGACTCCGACCCTGCGTTGTCGGTAGCCGAGGTCAAGGCGGTACAGCGGTATCCCGTTGCCGTCGGGGACCCAGAGCTGCGGCTCCGGCGGCGGAAGACCGCCATCGATCATCACCAGCCGGAGCTGGCTTTCTTGGCGACATTCCGCGCGCGGGTCGGCGCGTGGCACGAGTTCGCGTGCCTGGCAGACGCCGCGCAGGCGTTCGTGCCGATCGACCTCGACCCGAAGTTCCTCTGGTCGACAGGCACCGACGCGAAGACACAGGTCCAGCAGCGGCATCACGTCCATCCGACGCAATGATCGGGCCAGGTCGATCGCGCACCGGGCGGCGGGAGCACACGGCACTCCGCCCAGAAGCACCGGGTCGCGTACCGGCAGCACCGCCTCGTGGGCGACGACCCCTCGGATGTGCGGAACGCTCTCCCCGGCCGGCACGATTATGTGCACGTCGGCGCTGCGGACGTCGCCGAAGCCGTGCAACTGCGCGCCGGTGTGGAAGCCGACGACGGCGCTGTCAGGCAGCCGCCGGAAGATCGCCGGCAAGTGCTCCGGCGAGTACGCCGAGGGCGCGTAGATGCTCCGCGACAACCGGCGCAGCCGGGACTGCTCTGCCAGCCTCCGCACCTGTTCCCGGCTGAGGCCAGCAGCGAGTAGCTCCGAGTATCGAAAGAGGTGCTCCGCCATGCCCAGGAATCTGCAGGCAAACCTGGCGATCCGGCGCCCCCAACTCAGCGCCTGTGGAAAACCACCACCCCTGTGCATAACCACCAAACAAAAGCCATCCGTGCTACGGCCTCCGCCCCACCACCCCGCCGATCATGGAGTTGTGGTGCCGGACAGAAGCCACAAACTGGTACTCACCGCCCACCACAACTCCATGATCGACGGGGGCGGGGCGGG
>NZ_LGEB01000069.1:0-90621 GCF_001279555.1 Micromonospora sp. NRRL B-16802
GCCCACCACTCCCCCGCCGACCACCCCGCCGCCGACCACGCCTCCGCCGGCCGGAGCCTGCACGGCGACGTACCAGGTCACCGGCCAGTGGTCCGGTGGCTTCCAGGGCGAGGTGAAGGTGACCGCCGGCAGTTCAGGGACCCGAGGCTGGTCGGTGAGTTGGAACTACGGCAACGGCCAGCAGGTCACGTCGTCGTGGAACGCCACAGTCAGCACGAGCGGCACGCAGGTAACGGCACGTAACGCCAACCACAACGGCACACTTGCCGCCGGGGCGAGCGCCACGTTCGGTTTCCTCGGTTCGTGGAACGGCAGCAACCCAGTTCCGCTGGTCTCCTGCACGACGACCAGTTGATCCCCGGCCGGCGCCGCACCCGGGCGGGGGTGCGGCGCCGGACGGCGGGGCTCAGACCAGGCAGTTGACGATCTCGGCGACCGACCGGCGGCGGCCCGTGTAGAAGGGGACCTCCTCGCGGACGTGCCGGCGGGCGCCGGAGGCACGCAGGTCACGCATCAGGTCGACGATGCGGTGCAGCTCGTCGGCCTCGAACGCCAACATCCACTCGTAGTCGCCCAGGGCGAACGAGGCGACGGTGTTGGCCCGCACGTCCGGGTAGCCACGGGCCATCTTGCCGTGCTCGGCCAGCAGCTCACGCCGCTCGGCGTCGGGCAGCAGATACCACTCGTAGGACCGGACGAACGGGTAGACGCACAGGTACGGGCGGGCCTCCTCGCCGGCCAGGAACGCCGGGATGTGGCTCTTGTTGAACTCCGCCGGCCGGTGCAGCGCCATCTGCGACCAGACCGGGGTCAGCGCCCGCCCGAGGGTGGTGCGCCGGAATCGCAGGTACGCGTCCTGGAGGGCGTCGCTGGACGCGGAGTGCCACCAGATCATCACGTCGGCGTCGGCACGCAGGCCGGCGACGTCGTACACGCCCCGGATCACCACGTCCTTGCCGGACAGCTCCTCGAAGAGGGCCTCGACCTCACCTGTGACGTTGTCCCGCAACGACGGCAGCGGGGCGCTGGCCCGGAACACCGACCACATCGTGTAGCGGATGCTGTCGTTCAGCTCCCGCAGCCGTGCCGCGTTTGTCTGCTCGGTCATCTCGCCGGTCCTCCCAGTGCTGTGATGATCTCGTCGGCCGCCGTCTCGCCGGAGCGGACGCAGACCGGAATGCCGACACCGTCGTAACCGGCGCCGGCCAGGGTCAGTGTGGGATGGGCGATCCGCAGCGCCGTACGCGCGGCGGCCACCCGGTCGGCGTGCCCCGGGGTGTACTGCGGCAGCGAACCGCCCCACCGCTGCACGTGCCCGTCGACAGGTGCGGGAAGCGGCACGCCGAGCACCGCCGACAACTCCCGGTGCACTGTCGCGGCCAGGTCCTCGTCCGGGCGTTGGAGCTGCGCCTCCTCGCCGTACCGGCCCACCGACGCGCGGACCAGCGCCAGCCCGTCCGGCCGACGCAGGTGCCCCCACTTCGTGGTGAAGAACGTCGACGCCTTGATCAACAGTCCTTCGGTGCTCGGCACCAGAAAACCGGACAGCTCGGGCAACTCAGGTTGCGGCAGCGCCACTGTGACAAGGGCGACGCTGGCGTAGTCCAGCTCTCCGACGGCTGCGGCGGCTGCCGGTGCCGGCCCGCTGAGCAGCCGGGCCGCCGGCCGGGCCGGCACCGCCAGCACCACGGCGTCCACGTCGATCAGCTCGGGCTCACGGGTGGGGCCGACGGTGAGCCGCCAGCCCGTGGCCGTGGGCGTCACCTCACGGACGGCGGCGTCACGTCGTACCGTCGCGCCGCTCGCCGTCGCCGCCGCGTCCACGAGAGTGCTCAGCCCGCCGGCCAGGGTGCCGAAGACCGGGGCGCCGGGGGCACGCGGCGCGGCGGCCTGCGCCGCACGGACCGCCCCGACCAGCGTGTGTTCGACCTGGGCGGTGCGCGCCAGCGCCGGCATCGTGGTGACCAGGGAGAGGTCGTCGGCGCGGCCCGCGTACACGCCGCCCAGCATCGGGTCGACAAGCCTGTCGACCACCTCGTCGCCGAAGCGAGCCCGGACCAGCGCGCCCACCGAGACGTCCATGCCGGGCTCGACAAGCGGCCGGCCGCCGTCGGTGTCGGCGTCCGCGGTCGGCCGGGCGACGGTGGTCACCCGTTCCAGATCCCCGGGTACGCCCACAAGCGTGCCGCCCGGGATGGGGCGCAGCATGCCGTCGACGACGAGGGCCGCCTGCCCGACGGTGGGGTGCACGATCTGGTCGGCAAGCCCGAGCCTGCGGACCAACGCCACAGCCCCGCTCTCGGCCCCGGTCGGATCACGCAGCAGGAAGGACTCGGCCCCGAACTCCACCGGCTGACCGGCAAGCTCCCCGGTGCGCAGCTTGCCACCCAGCACACCGGACTGCTCGTACACCGTGATCTCGGTGCCGGCCGGGGCACGGTCGCGCAACCGGACCGCGGCGGCCAACCCGGCGATCCCGCCGCCGACCACCGCCACCCGCCAGGGCTGCCCCATCGCGTGTCAGCCCTGGTCAGCCCGGCGGCTGGACAGCTCGTGCACAAGCGCGACCACCCGGGTCAGCACCTCCGGGTCGGTCTCGGGCAGCACGCCGTGACCGAGGTTGAACACGTGTCCGGGTGCGGCCCGACCCTGGTCCAGGATGCGGCGCACCTCGGCCTCCACCACCGGCCACGGCGCGAGCAGCACGCACGGGTCCAGGTTGCCCTGCACCGCCTTGTCCGGGCCGATGCGGCCGGTGGCCACGTCCAGCGGGGTACGCCAGTCCACGCCGACCACGTCCGCGCCGGCCTCGCCCATCGCGCCGAGCAGCTCGGCGGTGCCCACACCGAAGTGGATCCGCGGTACCCCGGCGTGCGACCGCTCCGGCTCGGCGCGTCTATCGCCGCGCCCCGACCCGGAGCAGTCGTCGGCCAGCCCGCTCAACACGGCGGTCGAGTGCGGCAGCACGTAGCGGCGGTAGTCGGCCTCGGAGAGGGTGCCCGCCCACGAGTCGAACAGCTGCACCGCGGACACGCCGGCCTCGATCTGCACCCGCAGGAAGGCGAGCGTCACCTCGGCCAGCCGGCCGGCGAGCGCGTGCCACAGCTCCGGGTCGCCGTACATCAGCGCCTTGGTCTTCGCGTGGGTCCGCGACGGACCGCCCTCGACCAGGTAGCTGGCAAGTGTGAACGGGGCGCCCGCGAAACCGATCAACGGGGTGTCGCCCAGCTCGACCACCAACTGCCGGACGGCCTCGTCGACGTACGGGACGTCGTCGCGGGTGATCAGGCGGATGCGCTCCACGTCGGCGGCGCTACGGATCGGTTCGGCGACCACCGGGCCGGTGCCCGGCACGATGTCCAGGTCGATCCCGGCCGCGGCGACGGGCACCACGATGTCGCTGAACAGGATGGCCGCGTCGACACCGTGCCGGCGTACCGGCTGGAGGGTGATCTCGGTTACCAGATCGGCGCGGCGGCAGGACTCCAGCATCGGCACGCTCGCCCTGATCTCCCGGTACTCCGGGAGCGAGCGGCCGGCCTGGCGCATGAACCAGACCGGTGTGTGCGGGCCGGGGCGACGCCGGCAGGCCCTGATGAAGGGCGAGTCGGCGGGGCCGCCTGGGCGCGGGTCTCCGTCTCGGGCGGCAGTGCCCGTGGTTTCCGTGGTCATCGCCGCAATCCTTCCACGCCCTGCACCCCCACCCCACCTGGGGTGAAAGGAAGGGCACCTTCTTAACGCCTCCGGTAGAGCAGGGGCCCCCTCCTAACATCGGAGCACGGTGCGGGCGGGCTCTGGTGGGCGATATGCACTGCCGCGCCCGCAGGCGCGGCCGCCGCCGTCGGATAGGGCGTCGGGGCGCCGTCGGATGGGGCCTCGGCGCGCCGTCGAAGCGGGTGGGCCGACGGCGGCATAGGCTGCCGACATGGCCCCCCCGATCGCGCTCCCGGAGACCTTCGTCCGCGCGGTCGCCGGACTGCGGTCGCCGGCGCCTCGGCCGGAGATCACGCTGGAGGAGGTCGGCGCCCCCCAGCGGCTGGCGCCCTACACGTTCGCACTCTCCGCGGCGGTGCTGCGCGACGGCGACGAGGTGGCCACCGGGCGGCTGATCCTGCTGCACGACCCGGCCGGGCACGAGGCGTGGCAGGGCACCCTGCGGCTTGTCACCTACGTGACCGCCGAGCTGGAGGTAGACCTCGCCGCCGACCCGCTGCTGCCCGGCGTCGGCTGGACCTGGCTGACCGACGCCCTGGAAACCCAGGAGGCGGCCCACCGCGCGATCGGCGGAACTGTCACCCAGACCATGTCGACCCGGTTCGGTGATCTGGCCGGCCCACCGACCGCCGGGGACATCGAGATCCGCGCATCCTGGACGCCGGTGACCGACGACCTCGCCCCGCACCTGCTGGGCTGGTGCACGCTGCTCGCCTCCACGGCCGGCCTCCCGCCGCCCGGGGTCACCGCCCTCTCCGACCGCCGGGCAGCCGGCACCGCCTGACGCCGCCCCGCCCGTTCACACGGGTCGGGGCGGACGTCGGTCGGGCTTACAGGTAGTTCTCCGCCTCGTCGCAGACCTTGTCGAGACCCTTCATCGCCGCGTCGTACGCGCTCCTGTTGCCGGCCGCCGCCGCGCCGAGCGCGGTGGTCAGCTTGTCCAGGCAGCTGGCGATCACCTTCTTCTGCCGGGCCTGCTCGTCGCGGTCGTTGCGGGTGCCGGTCAGGTCCTGCTCGGTGTTGTCGAGCTTGTCCTGCATGGTCTTCAGGTCGGTCTTGAGCTTGGAGATCTCGGTGGTGTTGGCCGCGATGGTGCCGTCACGCTCGCTGACCTGGCTGGTGAGGCGCTTCTCGGTACGGTTCAGCTCGTTGTTCTTCGTCACGAACAGCCCGGTCATCACCCCGCTGACAACGAAGAGCAGACCGGCCACCAGAGCCAGCACCAGCACCGCGCGACCCTTGCGGGGCGGCTGCGCGGCGGCCGGTCCGTACTGCGGCGCACCGGGCGGGCCCGACATCGGCTGCCCGTACGACGGACCGGAGACCGGCGGCGCGGACATCGGCGGGGCGGACATCGGCTGCCCGTACGCCCCACCGGAGACCGGCGGCGCGGAGACCTGACCGCCGTACGGCGGGGCGCTGGCCGGGTAGCCCGGCGTCGGCTGGCCGGTGCCGTACTGCGACGGCGTGGGCTGGCTGGTGCCGTACTGCGACGGCGTCGGCTGGCCGGTGCCGTACTGGGGGGCGGCCTGACCCGACGCGTACTGCTGCGGCGTGGGCTGGCCGGGCTGCGGCGGGGTGGCCTGGCCGTGCGCGTACTGCTGCTGCGGCGTGGCGTGGCCCGGCGCGTACTGCTGCGGTGGGTTCGGCAGTCCGGCCGGCGAGCCCGGCGGCGTCGGTGCGGCCGGCGGGTAGCCCTCCGGTCCGGACGGTGGCTGGGACATGATGTTGTTCCTCCAGGTGAGCGGGTCGTCCGCCGGTAGGCGCGACGGACCGGGTACGGCGAGGTTGTCCGGGTCCGAGGACCCGGCCGGGATCGGGGAACGGCTGGCGGTGGCCGGGGGTGGTGCGGGCGGGCGGAGCCGTCCGATCAGCAGATCTTGAAGCCGTCGCAGGCGACCTTGATCGGTACGGCCAGGCCGATGCCCTCGGCGTCGCGGGCCTTGGCGGTGGCGATACCGACCACCTGCTTGCTGCCGTTGATCACCGGCCCGCCGGAGTTTCCGGGGTTGATCGGGGCATCGAACTGGATTGTCGGTCCGGAGGAGCCCTGGGCGGAACGCAGGGCGCTCACCACGCCGGTGGTGACGCTGTCCTCCAGGCCGAGTGGAGCGCCGACGACGATGATCTGCTGGCCGGATTTCACTGCGGTGGGTGCGGTGACCAGGCCGGTGAACTTGTTGGTCGTCCGCAGGTGCGCCACATCGTTGGTCTTGTCGACCTTGACGATGGTGGCCGGGAAGCGCTGGTCGGTGCGTTCCAGGAAGACCTGGCGCCCGCCGCCCTCCCAGACCGCTTCGACAACGTGGAAGTTGGTGAACAGGTTGGTCCCGCCGTCGGAGGTCGGCTTGCCCACCGCGAACGCCGAGCCGGTGAACTGACCTGCACGCACCCGGAACACGCTGGGCAGCACGGCGCTGGCCACCGCCTCCGGGTTGAACGCCGCGCCGGCCTGCTTCTCCAACTCGTCCGCGCGAGTCTCCAGGCCGTCGAGGCGGAGGGCGTCGCCTTCCTGGCCCTGCGCCAGCCGCTTGTCGGTGGCGGCGAGCCGGTCGCCGAGCCTGTCGAGTTGGTACGCCTGCACTCCGGTCACGGCCGCCAGAAGCACGACAAGTGCCGTGGCGAGGACCATCGGCAAGCGACGACGGCCGGGCTGGGCCGGTGGTGGCGGGGCGTACGGGCCGCCCGGCGTCGAGCCGTACGGCGCCGGTGGCGGGCCGCCCTGGGGCGTTGCCGTGCCGTACGGAAGTGGTGCGGGGCCGCGCGGCGCGGCCGGCGGGTTGGCCTGGGGCGCCGCACTCCACTGGGCGGCGTTGGGTGGGGGTGCCCAGCCGGTGCGGGGCGCCGGCACGGCCTGCGGGTGGACTGTGCCGCCGGTCTGCGCCGCCGGCCAACTGGCGCCTGCGGGTGGGTGCGGCTCGATGCGCGGTGGCAGCGGTCCCGGTCGCCCGGCTCCTGCTCCGCTCATGTCGTGAGGCGCGGCCCCCTCCGGTCGGCCGTCCTGCGCGCCGAAGCCAGCCGTCATGATCGCCTTGCCCTCCCGTGATCTTCCTGTGCCGCCCGTCGATCTGATTGTCACCCGATCGCGGGCTCGCGGCTCGATGGACCGTACCTGCGTGAACGGGCTTTGTCTCCCCCGATGTCCGGCATCCGAATGGACATCTTGTGGCCAGCCGATCGACACACGCCGGACCGGCTGCACCCGCAATATCGGCGCGCGCACTAGGGTTGGCAGGTGACCGACGAACCACCCCTGCGCCGTCGGCCCACCGAAGAACTCCCGGGACACGCACCCCACCACCCGCCGTCGGCCCAGCCGCAGCAGGCAGGCGAGGGGCCCGACCCGACCGACGGTGGGCCAGTTCCGCTGATCGCCCCGCGTGACGGCACCCCCGACCCGGTGGCCGCCCCGGCGGAGCTTGCCGAGGTCGTGGCCCGCTTCGCGGCGGGCACCGGCCCGGTTGCCCTGGACGCCGAACGCGCCTCCGGCTACCGCTACAGCCAGCGCGCCTACCTGGTGCAGCTGCGCCGCGCGGGTGCCGGCACGGCGCTTATCGACCCGCTTCCGCTGCCCGATCTCAGCACGCTGGACGCGGTGATCGGCGAGGCCGAGTGGGTGCTGCATGCCGCGAGTCAGGATCTGCCGTGCCTGGCCGAGGTCGGTTTGCGTCCGCGCCGGCTCTTCGACACGGAACTGGCCGCTCGGCTGGCCGGGTTCGAGCGGGTCGGCCTGGCCGCGCTGACCGAGCAGCTACTCGGATTCACCCTTGAGAAGCATCACTCGGCAGCCGATTGGTCAAGTCGTCCGCTGCCCGAGTCGTGGTTGACCTACGCGGCCCTCGACGTGGAGCTGCTCACCGATCTGCGGGACGCGCTCGACGCCGAGTTGACCCGGCAGGGAAAGTCGGCCTGGGCCGCCGAGGAGTTCGCCGCGCTGGTGCGGACCGGCGCCAAACCGCCCCGGGTCCGCGCGGAGCCCTGGCGACGTACGTCCGGCATCCACCGGGTGCGGGGGGCGCGGGCTCAGGCCCGGGTGCGCTCGTTGTGGTACGCCCGGGACCAGATCGCGTCCCGGCGGGATGCCGCGCCCGGTCGGGTGCTGCCGGACTCGGCGATCGTCGCCGCCGCCGAGTTGGACCCGAAGGACGAGAAGACGCTGTTGACGCTGCCGGGCTTCGGTGGCCGGTCGGTTCGCCGGCTGGCCCGCACGTGGCTGGCCGCGCTCGACGACGCCCGTCAACTGCCCGACGACGCGCTTCCGGTCACCCCTGCTGTGGAGGGTCCACCTCCGCCGCACCGGTGGGCCGAACGGGACCCGGTGGCGGCGGGCCGGTTGGCCCGCTGCCGGGAGGTGGTGGTCCGCATCGCGGGCGAGCACAACCTGCCCCCGGAGAATCTGATCACCCCCGATTCGGTACGCCGGCTGGCGTGGACCCCGCCGGAGGAGCTCACCGAGGAGACGGTGGCGGACACGCTGCGTGGCTTCAACGCCCGCGAGTGGCAGATCGGCCTGCTGACCGCTGAGCTGACCGCGGCCCTGTCCCCCTCGACCTGATCGCTGGCGTGCCGCCCCATCCCTGGTGTGCCGCTTCCCGACGCCCGGCGGTGTGGGGTGGGCCACAGCGGGGCGTGCGGACGAGTTGGTTACTGACGAGTAGCATTCGGGGGAAACGTGCCCGTGTCGGCGACCCTGCTTCGTTCCGAGTGCTGCCTGCCGGCGCCAAGGCCGGAACATGGTCGAATAGGAGGCTCAAGTGCCCCGTGAAGTCCGAGATGTCGTCTTCGTCGACGGCGTCCGTACCCCGTTCGGCAAGGCGGGTGGCATGTACGCCAACACCCGCGCCGACGACCTGGTGATCCGCTGTATCCGCGAACTGCTGCGCCGTAACCCGCAGCTGCCGCCGGAGCGGGTCGAGGAGGTCGCCATCGCGGCCACCACCCAGATCGGTGACCAGGGCCTCACCATCGGCCGCACCGCCGCGCTGCTGTCCGGGCTGCCCAAGACCGTTCCCGGCTTCGCCATCGACCGGATGTGCGCCGGCGCCATGACCGCGGTGACCACCGTCGCCGGTGGCATCGCCATGGGCGCGTACGACATCGCCATCGCAGGCGGCGTCGAGCACATGGGCCGCCACCCGATGGGTGAGGGCGTCGACCCCAACCCGCGGATCGTCGCGGAGAAGCTTGTCGACCCGTCCGCACTGGTCATGGGCGCCACCGCCGAGAACCTGCACGACCGGGTCCCGCACATCACCAAGGCCCGCACCGACGCGTTCGCGCTCGCCTCCCAGCAGAAGACCGCGAAGGCGTACGCCAACGGCAAGCTCCAGGACGACCTGGTGCCGGTGGCCATCCGCGACGCCGAGGGTGGCTGGGGTCTGGCCACCGCCGACGAGGCTCCCCGGGACACCTCCCTGGAGAAGCTGGCCACGCTGAAGACGCCGTTCCGCCCGCACGGCAAGGTCACCGCGGGTAACGCGGCCGGCCTGAACGACGGCGCCACCGCGAGCCTGATCGCCGACGAGGCCACCGCCCGCGAGCTGGGCCTGCCCGTCGCCATGCGGCTGGTGTCGTTCGGCTTCGTCGGCGTGGAGCCGGAGGTGATGGGCGTCGGCCCGATCCCCTCGACCGAGAAGGCGCTGCGCATCGCCGGCCTGAGCATCGACGACATCGGCCTGTTCGAGTTGAACGAGGCGTTCGCCGTGCAGGTGCTCGCCTTCCTCGACCACTTCGGCATCGCCGACGACGACCCCCGGGTCAACCCGTGGGGCGGCGCGATCGCCATCGGCCACCCCCTCGCCTCGTCCGGCGTACGGCTGATGACCCAACTGGCCCGCCAGTTCGCCGAGCACCCCGAGGTCCGTTACGGCGTGACCGCCATGTGCATCGGCATCGGCATGGGCGGCACGGTCATCTGGGAGAACCCGCACTGGACGGAGGGCAACAAGTGAAGGCACCCAACGAGGTAGTCACCAAGGCGCTGCTGCGTCAGGTGACCGTACCGGGGCTGGACCGACCCGCCGCCCTGATCACGCTCGACAACGGCTTCGACCACACCAAGCCGAACACCTTCGGCCCGGCCGGTCTGACCAGCCTGGACGAGGCGATCACCGCTGCGCTGGCCGCCGATCCGGCGTTCATCGCGGTCACCGGCAAGCCGTACATCTTCTGCGTGGGCGCGGACATCGTCGGCCTGCCGCAGCTCGCCGACCGCGCGCAGGCGCTGGAGATCGGCCGGCTCGGCCACCGGGTCTTCGCCCGGCTCAAGGACAGCCCCGTGCCCACGTTCGCGTTCGTCAACGGCGCGGCGATGGGCGGCGGGCTGGAGCTGGCGCTGCACTGTCACTACCGGACGCTGTCCGGTGGCGCGGCTGCGCTGGCCCTGCCCGAGGTCTCCCTCGGCCTGGTCCCGGGCTGGGGCGGCACCCAGCTGCTGCCGAACCTCATCGGCATCCCGGCCGCCACCCAGGTGATCATCCAGAACCCGCTGATGCAGAACAAGATGCTCAAGCCGAAGCAGGCCGCCGAGATGGGCATCGCGGACGTACTGCTGGAGCCGGCCGACTTCCTGGAGCGGTCCCTGGAGTGGGCCGCCGGCGTCGTCCGGGGTCAGGTCACTGTGACCCGCCCCGAGGTCGACAAGGACATGTGGGGGGGCGTGCTCTACTTCGCCCGGGAGACGCTGAACCAGCGGCTGCACGGCGCGGTCCCGGCCGCGTACAAGGCGCTCGACCTGCTGGAGACGGCCAAGGACGGCGACTTCGCCGCCGGCACCGCCGCCGAGGACGAGGCCCTCGCGGACCTTGTCTTCTCCGAGGAGCTGCGCAGCGGCCTGTACGCCTTCGACCTTGTGCAGCGGCGGGCCAAGCGGCCCGCTGGCGCACCGGACAAGGGCCTGGCCCGCACTGTCACCAAGGTCGGCATCGTCGGCGCGGGCCTGATGGCCAGCCAGTTGGCGCTGCTGTTCGCCCGCCGCCTCCAGGTGCCGGTCGTGATGACCGACCTGGACCAGTCCCGTGTGGACAAGGGCGTCGGGTACGTGCACACCCAGATCGAGAAGGCCGTCAGCAAGGGCCGGATGGACAAGGGCACCGCCGCCAAGCTGTACGGCCTGGTCAGCGGCACAGTCGACAAGAGCGCCTTCGCCGACGCCGACTTCGTCATCGAGGCGGTCTTCGAGGACCTGGGCGTCAAGAAGCAGGTCTGGGCCGAGCTGGAGAAGATCGTCTCCCCGGAGGCGGTGCTCGCCACCAACACCAGTTCGCTGTCGATCACCGAGATGGCCGCGGAGCTGGAGCACCCGGAGCGGGTGGTCGGCTTCCACTTCTTCAACCCGGTGGCGGTGCTGCCGCTGCTGGAGATCGTCCGGGGCGAGCGCACCGACGACGCCACCCTGGCCACCGCGTTCGCTGTGGGCAAGCAGTTGAAGAAGTCCTCGGTGCTTGTCAAGGACGCTCCGGCGTTCGTGGTCAACCGGCTGCTCACCCGCTTCCTGGGCACCGTGTTCGCCGCCGTCGACCAGGGCACTCCGCTGGACGTGGCGAACAGTGCACTGGACCCACTGGGCCTGCCGATGCGCCCGCTCGCCCTGCTCCAACTGGTCGGCCCTGCCGTGGCGTACCACGTGGGCGGGACACTGCACGAGGCGTACCCGGACCGGTTCGGTGTCAGCGAGAACCTCAAGCGCATCGCCGACTCCGGCCAGCCGATCGTTGTCGACGACCAGATCAACGACGAGGTCGCGAAGCTGCTCGTGGTCGGCGACCAGCCGCTGACGGCCGAGCAGGTCCGCCAGAACGCGCTCGACGCGCTCGCGCAGGAGATCCGGCTCATGCTGGACGAGGGTGTCGTCGCCGAGGCGCAGGACATCGACCTGTGCATGATCCTCGGTGCCGGCTGGCCGTTCCACCTGGGCGGCGTCACGCCGTACCTTGACCGGACCGGCACCAGCGAGCGGGTCACCGGCCAGCGGTTCCTGCCGCGCGGGGCGGCGAGCCTGCCCGCCTGAGCCACGCACACCGACCCTGCGTTCGCGGTGGTTGCCCCGTCCAGCTTGGATGGAGGCAGCCACCGCGAATGTCGTTGTGCCTGATTCCGGTCGGGTCGGGACAGTGGGACCCTCTGGTGGCTGGCTACGATCACCCGTTCGCACCCTCGCCTGGAGCTGATCAATGTCCTCACCGCCGGTCGATCCCTGGTCCGGGCAGACGGAGCCCGACGCGCGCTACGACTTCCACCCGCCGCGCCCAGAGGGCTACCAGCAGCCGCCCGCCGAGGGTTGGGCGCCGCAGCCGCCGTACGACGGCCAGTGGCACGGCGCGCCGCAGCCCGCTCCGCCACCGGCGGCCCAGCAGCCGTATCCCACACAGCCCTATCCCGCCCCGCCGTACTCCACGCCGCCGCACTCGACCCCGCCGTACTCCACCTCACCGCATTCGACCCCGCCGTACTCCACCCCAGCGCACGTCGGATATCCCGGCACGCCGCAGACCGGCTATCCGGCCGGCCAGTACGCCGGCTACCCGCCGCCCCATCCCGGCGGCGGACAGGGGCAGTCACGGCAGCTGATCCTGATCCTGGGCATCGTCGGGCTGCTGGTGCTCTGCCTCGGCGGGGGCGGAGTCGCCTACGTGGCCTACGAGCGGGATCAGAGTGCCGACCCGAAACCCACCCCGACCGCTGCCCCCACCACAGGGCCGGCCACCACGCCGAGCGCCACCGCCTCCTCGTCCGCCACTCCGTCGCCGGGGTCCAGTCCCGCTGCCCAGATCCGGGTCGTCACACCGGAGACTCTCGCGGGGCGCCCGAAGAGCACGGACGCGACGCTGAAGAAGCTGGCGGAGGACATGGTCCAAGAGCTGAGAGGCTCGGTGCGCGGCGAGAACGATGTCGTCGGCGCCTTCTACGGCAGCCCCAGCGACCGGAACATGGTCATGGTGATCGCTGCCTCCACGTTCGTGCTCAACCCCACGAAAGAGCTCGACGACACGGTGCGGTCGATGTCCAAGGGCATGGCCGTGACGGGGATGACCACCATCGCCCCAGGGCCACTGGGTGGGGTGGCCAAGTGCGGCGACGGCAAGTCCGCGGAGGTGTCGTTGGGTGTCTGCGCCTGGGCCGACCACGGCAGCGTCGGGATCATCGTGATGTTCTTCTCGTCCGCGGCCGCCTCGGCGGCGGAGTTCGTCACCATCCGGGGGGAGATCGAGCAGCAGTCCTGACCACCACGGCAGCGCGTGGGCGAACCTGCCCGAAACACGGCACCACCGACGCCGTGCTCGAGTCCTCGCCGTCCGATCCTGGAGTTGACTGATGTCCCAGCCGCCGGCCAGCCCCTTCGGCCCGCCGCACGATCCCCCGCCGCAGCCGCAGGGACCGCAGTACCAGCCGGGGCCGCCGCAGCAGCCGGGGCCGCAGTACCAGCCGCCGCAGCAGCCCGCTGGCTGGCCACCGCCGCAGCAGCAGGGCTTCGGGCCCGCGCAGCCGGGCTCCGGGCCTGCACAGCCCGGTCAGCCGTACGGCCACCCGAACCTGGCCGTCGGCCCGCCGCCGAAGAAGTCGAACGTCGGCACGATCGCGGTGATCGCGCTGGCGGCGGTGCTGGTGCTCTGCCTCGGCGGGGCGGCGGTCACCTGGTTCGTGGTCAAGGACGGCGCGGGCGACGTCGTCGAGGCCAGCAGGACCAAGGTGGTCGCGCCCGACACCCTCGCCGGACGACCGAGGTACACCGAACCGGACCTGCGGAACGTCGTCGACGCGACGCTCAACTCGATCAGGCCGTCGGTGCAGAACGAGACAGGCGCGGTCGGCGAATTCTACGGCGAACCGATCCTGCGGGATTTCATCCAGGTCGCCGCTGTCTCCGGGGTGGTGGCCGACCCGCAGAGGAAACTGGACGACGCGGTGAGCTGGCTGCCCCAACTGGCCCTCACCGGCTTGACGGCGACCGAGCCCGGCCCGCTCGGCGGCGACGCTCGCTGCGGCAACGGCCGGACCAACGGCGTACCGATCGGTGTGTGCCTCTGGGCGGACGAGGGCAGCGTGGGCCTGGTGCTCATGTACTACAGGTCCGCCGAACAGGTGATCGCCGAGTTCGTCGGCATCCGTGGTCAGATCGAACAGCGTTCGTGAGCCGTGACGATGACCGGGGCCTCGGCCGCCCGGGGATAGCCGAGGCCCCGTGCCGTGCGGCACGCACGGCTCAGTGCCGGACCGCCGGGAAGTACGCGTTCAGCTTGCTCCGCAGGTGGGCCGCGTAGACGAAGCCGAGCATCGGATTACCGCGGTAGGCGCTTGCCGTACCGGTGCCGACATCCACAGTCACCGGTCGGGCTACCGCCGCGAACTTCACGCGCTGCCCTTCCTGCGCCCACTCCGAGGCGGCCGGCTCGATCTGGGTACCGACCAGCGCGGGGAACACCGCCACGCCGTTCTGGAGGCCGCGTAGCTGCCCCTTGCGGGCCAGCACGTAGTCGGTCGCCGTGGCGGTGAACGTTTGCAGGGCGTCCGCAGTGACGAGCGTCGCCGGCGCGGCGATCGTGAACAGGTGCAGTTTGGTCGCCATCCACTGCAGCTTGAAGTCGGCCCGGTAGCCGATCAGCACCGCCACGCCGCCCCAGTCTTCGGTCCGCACCTCGCAGCCGTCGGCCCGAAGCCGTTCACCGGTCGCCGTGAGGTACCCCTGCACCTGCTCGGTCCCCGTGATGTTCATCTGGCGCCCACCTCTCCTCTGGCTGTTACGGCCGCTCATCTAACACCGCCGCAGTCCATCCCGCTGCCCCTGCCGATCATGAGTGGAAGTGCAAGATCCGCGCACCTTCACCGAAGCTGCTGCCTCCAGCGAGCCGGAGGCGGCATCATCTGCGTAGTTGCGCGGATCTTGACTGTTCGAGGCGGCCGTACCGCCGGCGCCTATGCCGTGTCGGTGTCACCCGGTGCGGCTGATGTCGCAGCCCGTTCGGCCGCGCTGCGCAGCACGCAGAACTCGTTGCCCTCCGGGTCGGCGAGCACCACCCACCCAGCGCCGTCGGGCCGGGTCTGGTCGTCGACGAGCGTCGCGCCGATGCCGAGCAGCCGCTCGACCTCCTCGGCGCGGGTCCGGTCGGCGGGTTGCAGGTCAAGGTGCAGCCGGTTCTTCACCGTCTTGCCCTCGGGTACGGCGAGAAACAGCACCACCGGGCCTCCCGGCGGCAGGAGCATCGCCTCCGGGTCACCGGGGAAGTCGTCCGGCTGCCGGGGGCAGTCGAAGACCTGCGACCAGAAGCCGGCAAGGGCGTACGTGTCGCGACAGTCGATGCTGATGTTGTGGATCGTCGAACTCACTGTGGTCCTCCATGGTGGAGCGTGGCGCGGCACCGTTTCCGGGCGCGGCGCAGCACGCAGAAACCGGTTTCCCCGTGTGGACGGGCGGTCAGCGCCCGACCAGTGCGGGACGCTCCGCCTCCGGGACCTCAGCCGACGCGGACCCGGGGCGCGGAGCAGACATTCGTTGACATCGACGCACCCCCCTTCGCATCCGAGCTGACCCGGCGATCTTTGCACCGGCCGCGCGCCCCGCGCAACCCCGCTCAGCCAGCGCCGGGTGCCGGGCAGGGCACCGAAGGCGCGTCCGCCGTCGGGAGGGTGACCGTCACCTCCAGGCCGCCGCCGGGCTGGGCGATCACCTTGACGGTGCCTCCGTGCGCCTGGCAGACCGCCCGCACGATCGACAGTCCCAGACCCGAGCCGCGCGCGCCGGTGCGTTCCCGCCCACCGCGCCGGAACGGCTCGAACAGCCCCGGCACGTCGGCCTGGTCCACCTCGAACCCGGTGTTGCCCACCACCAGCCAGGAGCGCTGGCCGTCGGTGCCGGTACGCACCCAGAGCCGGCCGTGCAGATGGTTGTAGCGGACGGCGTTCTCGATGAGGTTGCCGGCGAGCCGGTCGAGCAGCCCTGGGTCTCCGACCACTGGCGCGGGCTCCAGCGACGTCTGCACGCGCAGGCCGATCCGCTCCACCTCACGGCGCACCGCGGACAACGCGTTGGCGGTGCCCGTGGCGAGGTCGCATTCGGTGCGTCGGCCGAGCCGCCGCCCGGCCTGTGCCTCGCTGCGCGCCAGCACCAGCAGCGCGTCGACAAGGCCGTTGGCCCGCTCGGAGGCGTCGCGCACCACTGTCGCCATCCGGCGGTATTCGGCGGTGTCCGCGTCGTCGTCGCTGAGCGTCACGTCGATCTCGGTCCGCATGACGGCAAGCGGGGTACGCAGCTCGTGCGAGGCGTTCGCCACGAATCGCTTCTGCGCCTCGAACGCCGACGCGATCCGGTCCAGCATGGCGTCGAAGGTCTTGGCCAGCTCGGCCACCTCGTCGTCGGCACCCGAGTAGCCGATCCGCTGGTCCAGGGTGGCCTCGCCGAGCCGCTGCGCGGTAGCGGTGACCTGGTGCAGCGGGCGCAGAGCCCGGCCGGCCACCGCGTACGCACCGGCCACCCCGACGACGCTGATCGCCAACAGCGCGACGAGGCCCTTGGCCAGCAGTTCTCCCGAGGCGGCGTCGACAAGTTGACGCTGCCACTGGGCGGCGTCCATCGACCGACCGTCGGAGAGCAGCACAGTCGTGCCGGGCAGCAGTTCGTCGGTGGGTCGCAGCGCGTCGCGGACCAGCAGCCAGGCCAGCAGCACCAGGATCGCGCCCGCGCCGACAAGCAGCACGCCGTTGAGCAGTGTCAGCCGCAACCGAAGTGTGGGCCGCAACCGGCGACTCACCGTACGACCTCGGTCCGCGACCGCGGACCCGGCTCGCCCGTCGCGCTCACACGCCCACCTCCGAGGTGCGGTAACCCGCGCCCACGACCGTCTCGATGAGCGGCGGATCGCCGAGCTTCTTGCGCAGCGTCATCACAGTGACCCGGACGATTGTGGTGAACGGGTCGGTGTTGGCGTCCCAGACCCGCTCCAGCAGCTCCTCGCTGGAGACCACCGCGCCGCGCGCCTTGAGCAGCTCGCTGAGCACCCCGAACTCCTTGTTCGTCAGGTCGATCGGCACGCCGGCCCGGGTGGCGACCCGGCGGGCCGGGTCGAGCACGAGGTCGGCGAGTTCGAGCACCGGCGGCGCGGCGGGGGTGGCCCGCCGGCCGAGCGCCTGCACCCGGGCGACCAGCTCGTCGAAGGCGAACGGTTTCGGCAGGTAGTCGTCCGCGCCGAGCTGCAACCCCTCCACCCGGTCGGCCACCGTGCCGCTCGCCGTCAGCATCAGCACCCGGGTCAGCGCGCCGGAGGCGGCCAGCTCGGCGCAGATCTGGTCGCCGTGCACGCCGGGCAGGTCGCGGTCGAGCACGACCACGTCGTACCGGGTCACGAACGCCGCCTCCTGGCCGGCGTCACCGTCGTACGCCACGTCGACCGCCATGCCCCGCTTGCGCAACCCGCGCGCGATCGCGTCGGCGAGGTTGCGCTCGTCCTCCACCACCAGTACCCGCATACCCGGCCTCCTCGCTGCTGACCACCGACAACCTAGTGCCGGCCGGCAAACCATCGTCCCTCGACGCCCGCGTCGGTCACCGTTGCGGCGGTACGGGCTGCTCGCCCACCCGGGCAACCGGTGATCAGTCGGGCAGGTTCCACAACTGGTACGAGCTGTTCGCGATCGCGCACAGCACGTGATCCGTGATGGCCTGACATTCCCCTGTGGCGTGCGGCAGGACGTCCAGGACCCGTACCTCCCCGGCGCGGGCGTCCAACTCTCCGACGAGCAGCCCGCCGTCGGGATGCCCACGTAAACCGACCATCCGGCGGGCGTCGTCGACCTGGTACAGCTCCCATCGACCCAGGTCGGCCAGCTCCTCGCCGGTCAGCGCATCGACAACGAGGTACTGCACCATCGGACCGGAACCGCTGACGCTCACCATCAGCCTGCCGTCGTACGGCCAGCCCCACGACCAGCGGTCGCTACGCCAACGCAACCCACCGGTCTCGGGGTCGATCGCCAGTAGTTCACCCCCACCTGTGCGTATACACAGAACGGGGCCACAGTCCGCCGCGAACTCGACCGGGCCGGTCGTACGTGTCCAGCGCCGGTCCAGCCCGTCCAGCCCGTACGCGGTGACAGTGGCCGAGCCTCTGTCGACGGCCAGCAGCAGGTCTTCCATCACCTCAAGCCCGAGCGGTCCATCGTTGGGTGGGAGCAGGCTGGCACTGGCCAGCACGGCGCCGGTGCTCGCCTCGCGTACCTCGACCGGCGCGTTCACCGGGTTGAGCACCACCCGGTCCACCCCGTGCCCGGTGTCGCGGAAGCTGATCTGGGCACTTGTGGGCGGCAACCGCCAGCGCACGGTGCCGCAGCAGGGATCGACAGCACGCAGGCTGCTCACCTCGGTCTGGCCGCCGGAATGCAGCAGCAGGTTGCCGTCAGCCGACGCGATGGCCCTGCCCGGCTGCTGCCACCGGAACGCCCCGGTCGCCCGGTCCAGCGCCACGGTGAGCGTGTCCCGGCCCACCGGCCCGATCTCGTAGCCGGTGACCAGCAGCATCCGGGCCAGCGGCGTGATACGCCAGGACCGGGCCTCGGCCGACAACGGCGCCTGCCAGGCCGGTGCGCCGCCGGGCAGCCGGTACGCGGCCAGCCGCCCCTGCCGCGTCGATGTGTTTGCCGGCTCGACGATCAGGAAGAGGTCGCCGTCGACAAGCGCGTCGGCGCCGAGCCGAGCCGGCAGGGTCACCACGGTCCGGCGAGGCGGTAGCGCGGCACCGGCGGCGACGGTGACCAACACGAGCAACAGGACCAGCGCGCAGCGCAGCCGCCGGTCGTTGGCACGGGGTGGGCGGGGCAACAGGTCCGGGTCCGGACCGTGCCGCAACTCGCCGAGGTCGATCACCGGACCGGTCACGGCCGAGACCGCCAGAACGCGGCCGAGCCGTCGGGTCGCCGGCAGCGCAGGGCCAGAAGGGACGCCTGGCAACTACCGGCGACGCCGGGCAGCCGGCCCTTCACCGGTAACCGCATCCCGCCCTCCTCGCCGCCGACCGCCGGCAATCTGTCGCCGGCCGACAACCATCGTCCCCCGTCGATCGGCTCGCCGCTTGTCAGACGGGCAACCGCCACAGCGCGAAGGAGGCATCCTGCCTACGGCAGAGCAGCTGTCCGGTGACCACCGCCTGGCACTCGCCGGCCGTGTCCGGCAGTACGTCCAGCAACCGGACAGTTCCCGCCCGGACGTCCAGGTCAGCGACGAGCAGACCGCCGTCGGGATGCCTGCGTACGCCGATGGTCGGGCCGCCCCACGGGAACTGGGCCAGCTCCCAGCGGCCCAGATCGGCGAGCATCCGGCCGGTCTGCGGGTCGAGCACTGAGAGCTGCTCCGCACCCGGCCCGGCGCTGCTCACAGTGGTGGCCAGCAACCGGCCGGCCGACGGCCAGACCCACGCCCAGCGGTCGCTGCCCCAGAGCCGCCGACCGGTCGCGGCGTCGACGACCCGCAGCCCACCGGAGCGGTTCTGGAGGCAGACGGCGGTGCCGCAGTCCGACGCGTACAGCGCCTCGTCGGCGGGTGTGCGCCAGCGCTGGTCCAGCCCGTCCAGCCCGTACGCGGTGATCATCGTCGGGGACCCACCGAAGGTGAGCAGCAGGTCGTCCACGATCTGCACACCCGTGTGCGCCCCGCTGACGGTCGCCGCCAGCTCGGTGCGGGCCAGCACGGCGCCTGTGGTCCCGTCGAGGACCTCGATGGGTCCGTTCGCGTGGCTGAGCACCACCCGGTCCACGCCGTGCTCGCCGTCGCGGAAGCTGAACTCGCCGCCCGCGACGATGGGCACCTGCCAGCGCACGGTGCCGCAGCACGGGTCGAGAGCCCGTAGGGTGCCCCCATCGTCGCCGACGGAGTGCAGCAGCAGGTTGCCGTCGGCGAGCAGGCTGGGGCTGCCGGGCTGCTGCCAGCGGTACGCCCCGGTCCGGCGATCCAGCGCCACGGTGAGCGTTCCCCGCCGGTCCGGGCCGGTCTCGTGCCCGGTGGCCAGCAGCATGTCGCCCTGCTGGGCGATGCCCCAGTAGCGGCCCTCCGCAGGCAGCGAAGCCTGCCAGGCCGGCTCGCCGCCGGGCAGCCGGATGGCGGTCAACCGCCGCTGCGCCGACGGCCCGCTGAGCGGCTCGACGAGCACGAAGAGGTCACTGGTGACCAGGGCGTCGGCGCCGAGGCGGCCCGGCAGCGCCAACACCTCACGCCGGGGGTGCGGCCCCGCGCCGGCCAGGCTGACAAGCAGAAGCAGCAGGACCACTGCGCAGCGCAGGGGTCGCCCCTTGTCCAGTGGCGGGCGGGGCAGCCGGTCGTCGTCCGGCCCGTGCCGCAGCTCGCCGAGGTCGATCAGCGGGCCGGTCACCTGTGTAACCGCCACAGCGCCGTCGAGCCGTCGAGGCGCCGACAGAGCAGCACCGGCAGCGCCGCCTGGCACCCGCCGGCCACCCCCGGCAGGATGTCCAGGGTCCGCGCCCGGCCGGCGGCCAGGTCCAGTTCGGCGACCACGAGCCGACCGTCGACAGTCGACCGTATGCCGATCAGGTCGTCGTCCCTGCGCAGGCGGCTCACCAGCCCCCACTGGCCCAGATCCGTCCGCTCCTGCCCGCTCGTCGCGTCGCGTACCGCGTACCGCTGGTCGCGCCCCATCATCAACATCCGGTCCTGCCGGACGTCGGCAAGCATGTCCGGACCGGGATAGGCCCATCGGACGCCGCCGGTGGTGGCGTCGATGGCCTGCAGGCCGCCGGTCTGCTGGCCCGCGCAGAGCAGATCCGCGCAGGCCACCAACCAGGCCACCAGTGGCACCGGGGACGTCCACATCGGTGCGATGTCGGGAAGGCTGTAGGCGACAAGCCGGGTGCTGCCGGGCGGGACGAGCAACACCAGGTCGCCTACGACCTGCACCCGCTGGAACGCCGACCGGTCACCGGGCAGCGTGTCGACGCTCCGCAGCAGGGTGCCGGTGCCGGCGTCGTACACCTGTAGTTCGCCGGTCGGCTGGACGACCACTACCTGGTCGACCCGGCCGTCGCGCTCGTGGTAGTCGGGGCTGCCGGGTGGGACGGGCACCGACCAGAGCACCCGGCCGGTGTCGGGCGCCACCCGGCTCACCGTGCCCGGCGCGTCGTCCGCGTCGTCCACGAGAAGCAGGCCGCCGTCGACAGTCCACTGGACGAGCCCCGGATGGTGCCAGCGCCGCTGCCCCGTGGCGACGTCGAAGGCTGTGGTCTCCAGCACCTCGGCGGTGTTGGCCCCGACGGCCAGCAGCAACCCGCGCTCCGCCCACACGGCCAGGTAGTCACCGCTTCGTGCCAGCGGCACCCGCCACCGGCGCCGCACGCTCTGCTCGCCGGTCGCCGAGGGCAGTGTGTACGCCGTGAGGTACCGCTCGCCGTCAGGTGTGGTCGGGTCGACCACGACGACGCCGTCATCGGTGAGGTACGCCGAAGCGTCCGGCACGGTCGGCACCGACGTCACCGCCCGGCGGGGCACCGGTGCCCCGCCTGCGAGCACGAGCAGGGTCAGCAGCAGTACGCCGGTGCTGCGCAGCGGTCGGCCGGCGGCGCGCGGCCGGCGGGGCGGCGGTATCGATGCCGGCTCGTCCCGGACCTCGCCCAGCTCGATGATCGACAACGACCGTCCCTCCGTGGCGGGGTGCGGCCTACCAGGTTCCCCGGCAAACCGGCCGCTGCCGTACCGGCCCGGCAAATGCGACGCAACCGCGCCTGTACGATGGCGCGTCGTGGCTGTGCCGGTGGTAGACCCCTCGCTGAATCCCGTGACCGACGCCGACCCGGCCGAGGTCGAGCCGACACGGCGGCCTCGACGCCGCCCGGCCCGAACCGACCTGTTGGCCCTCGGAGCCTATGTGCTGCTGGGTGTCTTCGTCTGCCTCAACTACTGGGGTGACGTGACCGGCCGGGTCTCCTCGCACCTGCCGACCGACCACAGTTGGTTCGAGTGGCTGTTCGCCCACGGCGCCTACTCGGTCCGGCACCTGGAGAACCCGCTGTTCACGGCCCGTCAGAACGCCCCGGACGGGGTGAACATGATGGCCAACACCTCGCTGCTCGGTGTGACACTGCCGCTGTCGCCGCTGACAATGCTGTTCGGCCCGCAGGTCACGTACGCCCTCTACCTGGGCGGAGCCCTGGCGGCCACCGCGGGCACCGCGTACTGGATGCTCTCCCGGCACCTGGTGAAGTCCCGGGCTGCTGCCTTCGTGGGTGGCGCGTTCCTCGGTTTCGCGCCGGGTGTCGTCCACCACGCGAACGGCCAGCCCAACTTCGTGTCCAACTTCCTGTTGCCGCTGATCGTGGTGCGGGTGCTGCGGCTGGGCGAGCCGGGCCGGTGGCGGCGCAACGGGCTGGTGCTCGGTGCGCTTGTGGCGTACCAGATCTTCATCAACGAGGAGATGCTGCTCCTCACCGCGCTGGCCTGCCTGGTCGTCGTGCTGGCGTACGCCGTGCAGCGGCCGGCGGCGGCACGTCGCGCGGCAGGTCCGTTCCTGGGTGGGCTCGGTGTCGCCGGTGGCCTGGCGCTGCTGCTGACGGCGTACCCGATCTGGTTCCAGTTCAACGGCCCGCAGTCCTACCGCGGCCTGCAGGGCGGCGTCTTCCACAGCTGGGGCGAGGACCTGGTCGCGTTCGTCACCTTCGCCCGGGACACCTGGGCCGGTAACCCGGAGGTGGAGAAGACGATCGGGCTGACCGAGCAGAACACCTGGTTCGGGTGGCCACTGGTGCTGCTGTCGGTGGTGGCGCTCGTGCTGCTGGTGCGCCGCTCGTTGGCCGCCCGGATCATCGCGGTGCTGGTCGTGGTCTTCACGGTGGCCTCGATCGGGCCGTGGGTGCGCTTCGACGGCGTCGAGACCACGGTGCGCGGCCCGTGGTCGTACGTGTCGGACGACCTGCCGCTTGTCGAGATGATGATGCCGACCCGGTTGGCGCTTGTGGTGGCCGCCGCGTTGGGCGTACTGCTGGCGCTGACCTGGGACGCGGCGGCCCGGCAGGGGCGTCCGGTGGCCGACCGGCCCGGGGTGCCGGCCCAGCGCACCGGCGAACCGGCGGCGTCCGACGAGTCGTCCACGCCCGCGCTGTCGCGTCGACGCTGGCTGCGCCCGGTGGGGTACGCGGCGGTCGCGCTCGCCGTGCTGCCGCTCTTTCCCCGGCCGCTGCCGGCACAGCCGGTGGACCCGCCGCCGAACTTCATCACCGCCGGCGGCTGGCGCCCCTACGTGCCGGAGGGCCGGACCCTCGTGCCGGTGCCGATCCCGAGCAACGTGCACGGCCTGTCGACGCTGCGGTGGAGTGCGCTGACCGGGCACGAGTTCCCCATCCCGGGCGGCTACTTCATCGGCCCGAACGAGCTGGGCGAAGGTGTCTTCGGCGCTCCGAACCGGCCTACCAGCACTCTCATCTACTCCACGATGGACGCTGGTGCGGTGCCGGCGATCACCGACGAGAACCGCCGCCAGGCCGTCGAGGACCTGCGGTTCTGGCGGGCGTCGGTGGTGGTGCTCGGAGCGCATCCGCGTGAGGCGGTGCTGCGTGAGCTGGTCACCGCCCTGATCGGGCCGCCGCAGCGGGTCGACGACGTCTGGGTGTGGGACGTCCGCGCGCTCGTGGGCTGACGCGCTGCCCGACGGTCAGCCGACCCGGTCCCGGACGTCCCAGACCCACCCGCCGTCGACCTGACGGCCGGGGCCGAGCAGCGCCTCGACGGTCCGGCGCACCGGCTCGTCGTGCGGGAGCCGGCCGAGCACGACGAGCGCGGCCCGCCAGTGCCGCAGGTCCTCGACGGCTTGGCGGCGGTCGGCGTCGGTGAGCGCCGGCACCGCGCCGGTCTGCGCGACCCGCCGCAGCAGCACGGAGGTGGGCCGGTCCGGCGCACCCCAGCGCGCCGCCGGGTCGTCCGGACCACTCGGGCCGATGAAGTAGCCGCCCGGCGCGTCGAACGCCAGCCCGGTGCGGGCGGACCACAGCATCACCGGGCTCAGCGCGGCGCCGGTGACCGGGGGCACCGCCACCACGGTCCGGCCCGCAGGCACCAGCGGCCGCCACCTGCCGTCGGCGACGAACGCCGGCACGGGCGCCACCGGGATCGCCCGGATCGGCGTCGGCACCAGCGGGAGCAACGCGGCCACCACCGCGCCGCCCCACAGCAGGCGTACCGGCAGGCCCGGCGCGGGGTCCGTCCGGCAGTGCGCCGCTCGGACCCGGTCCAGCGACAGCGCCACAAGCACGCCGAGCACCGGTACGCAGACCAGCGCGAACCGGGCCGGCACCGCGAGGTCGAGCAGCGGCAGCCCGGCGACCAGGCGGTACGGCCCGGGGATGCCGGTGGCGGTGCTGTCGATCCGCAGCTCGGTGCCGAGCGAGAGCACGGCGAAGACGACACCGCACCCGGCAAGGGCGCGGACCAACGGCCGTCGCCACAGCCAGATCACGATGACCACGGCGAGCACCAGCAGCCCGGGGCCGAAGAACGAGTTCTCCTCGGTCGGGTTGGGCGACAGCAGCCCCGGCAGCCAGTTGTCACCGAACACTGTCTGCCGGGCCGAGGCGGTGAACGACGCCGCGTCGAGCTGGAAGCCGTGCGCGGCGAAGGCCATCCCGTCGTAGTGCTGCGGGCCGTGGAACTGGAACCACAGTGGGTACGCCAGCGGCACCGCCGCCACGACGGCCGCCACGCCGAGCCTGCCGAGCAGGGTCGGGGCGTGCCGCCGGGCCGCCGCCCGGTCCGCGAGCGCGTAGCCCACCGCGAACACCCCGGCGGCGAGGGCCAGGAAGACAAGCGTCTCCTCCCCGATGAACACCTGCCAGACGACAAGCAGCCCCAGGCCGACGCCGGGTCGCCACACGGCGCGCTGCCACGCCTCGCCGGGTCGAGGGGCGGGGCGGAACACCAGGGCGAGGATCGCCGGCACCAGGAACTGGGCGGCCATGTGCAGGTGTGCCCCCGCCTGGGCGATCATGCCGGGGGCGAAGCCGCAGACCAGCCCACCGACCGCAGCCGCCGACCGGGCGGTGACCAGGCGGCGGCGCAGCAGCGCGTACCAGGCCGTGGCCGTCCCGGCGAGGCAACAGACGACAGCCACGCAGAACGCCACCTGCGAGCCGAACAGCAGCGTGACCGGCGCCAGCGGAACACCCAGGCCGAGCACCGACGTGTTCGCCATCAGGTTGACGCCGTCCGGTGCGTTCAACGCCGTGCTGTAGAGCGGGTTCCCGCCCTCGCTGACCACACGCGCCGCGTGGGCCAGCATCCATTCGAAGAGGACCTGGTCGCCGGCCTGGTGGAACAGCCGCCCGGGGTGGCCCCACTGGCCGGTGGTCAGCAGCAGCGCCAGGCCGACGTACCCGGCGACCACTAGCGCGTCCGGCAGCCACGCCGGTCGGGGCCGGCGTGTGGACGCCGATCCGGCCGTCGCCGTCGTCACCGACGACGGCGCTCCGGCGGCCATCAGACCGAGCGGTCCGTCAGCGCCCGGACATCCCACACCCAGACGTCCAGCTCCTGCCGGCCCGGGCCGACAAGCTCCTCGACGGTACGCCGCAGCGGCTCGACGTTCTGCTGGCGCAACGGGAGCACCAGGATCGCCGCCTGCCAGTGCCGCAGCTCGTCCTGGAAGCGTCGACGCTGCCTGTCGTCGAGCTTAGGAGCCCGACCGGTGGTCGCCACCTCCTCCAGCAGTTGACCCACCCCGCTGGGCCGGCCGCCGAACCGGCCCGGGTCACCGGTGTTGCCGTTGCGGGGGGCCAGGAAGTAGCCGCCCGGGATCTTGAAGTCGAGGTTGGTGGCCGCCGCCCAGCGCATGCCGTGCGTGTTGCCCATGCTGGGCACCGGGATGGGCACGAGCGTCTGGTCCGGGCCGACGTACGTCCGCCAGCGGTCAGCGGTGATGAAGTCCGGCACCGGCGGTCGGGAGACCATCCGCAGCGGCATCGGTGCGATCGGCAGCAGCGCGAACGCCAGGCCGGCGGCGGTGAGCGTGCGCACCGTACGCCGCTCGACCGAGCGCAGCGCCCAGGCCCGCTCGACGGCCAGCGCGAGCAGCAGGCCGACCACCACTGTGGTGATCAGGCCGAACCGGGTCGGCACCACAGCGTCCAGCAGGGGCAGGTGCACCAGCAGCTGCCACGGCCCGGTGATCAGCTCCCGGTCCCACCAGGAGATCCGCTCACCGAGGGAGAGCACGGCGAACAGACCGCCGGTCACGGCGAGCGCCCGGACGATCATCTCCCGGCGCAGCCACACCACGATGGCGATGGCGAGCAGCGACAGGCTCCAGCCGAAGAAGGCGTTCTCCTCGGAGTAGTTCGGCGCCAGGTTGGCGTTTGCCCGCTGGTTGCCGCCGAGCGTGGGGGAACCGGGGGCGAAGAACGCGGCGATGTCGTTGCCGTAGTCCTGGACCGCGTCGCTGAGACCGTGGTACGCCATCGGCCCGGCGAACTGCACGTACAGGGGGTACGCCAGCAGCCCTCCGGCCAGCAGCGTGCACGCCGCGACGCCGATGCCCAGGGGCCGCCACGCCGCCCGCCAGCGGGCCGGCTCCTGGGCGAGCACCGCGAGCAGGAAGACCCCGCAGGCCATCGCCGTGAAGAGCAGGATCTCCTCGTTGATGAACGCCTGCGCGGTGACGAGCACCGCGAGCAACAGCCCGTCGCGTACCGGCCGGCGGGACCGGGTGAGCACCAGCACCCGCCACACGATGAACGGCAGCAGGAACTGACTGATGATGTTCGGATGCCAACTGGCGTGCGAGAGCATCGCCGGTGAGAAGCCGCAGAACCAGCCGCCGGCCGCCGCCGCGAGCGGGGTCCGTACGACGTGGCGGGACAGCACGAGATACCAGGCAGTGGCCGTGCCGGCGAGGCCGAGCGTCACGAGCACCACGAAGGACACCGCCGGCCCGAACAGCACTGTCACCGGCACCATCGGGATGCCCAGCGCCAGCACCGCCGTGTTGGCCATCAGGTTGACGCCGTCGGGGTAGTTGAACTGCTCGGTGAAGAACGGGTACTCACCGTGCAGCACCACGCGCACCGAGTGGGCGAGGAAGAACTGCACCTGGGCCGGGTCGCCGGTGTAGAGCGAGGCCACCCGTCCGGCCGGGTCCAGCCAGATCCGGCTTGTCACCCAGAGCGCGGCGAGCAGGAACAGCCCACCCACCGCCAGGTGCTGACGGCGGCGCGTCCAGCGGGTCCACCACCGTCGGCGCGGTCCGGCCGGCGCCGCCACGGCGTCATCCGCAGCAGCCGCCTCATCGGGTACGTCGGCCGGCGGCGCTCCGACCGGCGCGGGCTCGACGGTGTCGGTGCGGGACGGGGCGGCGGCCGGAGCGGGAGCACTGGCCACAGGGGTCGAGCTGGCCACGGGAGTCTTGCTGGCCACGGGGGTCTTGCTCGCCGTGGCGGTCTTGCTGGCCGTGGTTGTCGGGGAGGCGCGGCGGGTGTGCTGGCTCACAGACTCGTCGGGACCCACTGCCGCCTCCGGGTGCGGCGCGGACAGGGCGCGGGACTCGGCAGGCGTCACAGTCGGCGGAGTCTACCGGAGCGACGAAACGGCACTAAAAGGCCCAGGGATCCGTCCACTGTGGTGGATCAGTCGCCAGCCAGCGAAAGCACTGCACCGGACATCTCGTACTATGGCGCTTTGTCGTGGACGACCGCGAGGCGATCGGGGGCGGGGATCAGGTGACTCCAGGCCGCCAGCACGGCACGACGCTCGCCGTCCTGCTGACAGCACTGTTGGCCGCCACCGCCTGCGGTCCGGTGGCCGACCGGGCACCGCGCGACCTGCGGGTGGGCTACGACAGCCTCGACGGCACCCTGAAGGTGTGGCCGCCGCGGGGCGACCTGGCCGCTGACGCCGCGGCGACGTCGGCGATCACCGACGCGGTCCGCGACTGGCGTTCACCGATCGACGACCGGGCGCACCTGCCCTCGTCCGGCATCCTGTTCTCCGGCCGGGTCGACGGCACGCCGATCGCGCTGGTGGCTGCCGACGTGCCCGGCGAGAGCGCGTCCTGGCTGCTGCAACTCGCCGGCGACGGCGGCCGGTACGCGGTGACCCGCGCCACCGAATACACCGACCCGGGCTACCTGGTCTACTCCGACGTGCTGCCGGTGCACACTGCGGACGGCCGGCGCTACCTGGTCTCCGCCCGGGTGCAGCAACTCCTCGGGCCGCAGGACCGTGCGCTGCCCCTCACCGACGGGCTCAGCGCCCCGGCCGACGTACCGGCGTGCACGGCCGTGGGGGTGACCGCGACGCTGCGGGCCACCGAGTCGCTGCCGCGCGGGCGGGCCGCCGACCGGCTGCTCGACCTGGGCACCGGCACGACCGATCCGCGCTATCCCCTGGTACGCGACGAGTCCGGCGCAGGCCGGCGGGCTCTGACCGGCCTGGACACCTGCGTGCTGGCCGGCGAGCGGGGTCCCTTCGGCAGCATCCCGCGCCGGATCGGCGACCGGGACGCCCCTCGTGCGGTGCCGACGTCCTGGCCGATGGCGAAGCTCACTGTCCGCTCGCTCGGCGAGGTGGCCCTCGGTGGCGGCGAGCCGGCCGAGTTGCAGCAGCTCAGCTGGGACACCGACGCCGGCACGATGACCTCTGTCGTCTACCGGCCGGCGGACGGGAGCGCGCCGGTGGTCTCGCCCGCCGACCGGGCCACCCCGTTGCAGACGTACCACCTGCCGATGCCCGGCCAGCCGCTCGTGGTGCTCAGTTGGCGGGCCACCCGGGACAGCTCCCTCTCCGTGCCGCCGGGAACTCCCCAACTGGTGGAGCGCCCCGGCCTGGTGGTCATCCCCGAGCCGACCCGCACCCAGACCTACAGCCTGGCGAACACCGACAAGACCCACTACCGCTCAGTAAGCCCCCGCCGCCCCCGCTAAGCCCCGCACCCCACCCCTCCCCACCCTCCCGCCCCGCCTCACCCCCTCCCCCGCGCGATCTTGCGCTTTCTGCCCGGCCATAGGGGACAAAGCGCGCATAAGAGCGACCGAAAGTGCAAGATTCGCGGGCGTGGGGTGGGGTGGGGCTGACGCGCTGCGGCGGGCGTCCCCGGAGGGGGCGCCCGCCGCAGTTTTACGGGTTCTAGTTCTGCGCTGAGGTGCTGGTGGGGGTCAGGCGGTCCGGGGTCGCGTCCAGGCCGGAGATCCAGCCGGTGACGTTCCGGGCGACGTCCTGCGCGGTCAGGCCGAGGTCGGCGAGGATCTGCGCGCGGGTGCCGTGCGGGTGCCAGTCGGCCGGTACGCCCAGGTCCTTGAGCGGCACCCGGACATCGGCGTCGCGCATCGCCTGGCCGAGGGCGTCGCCGACGCCACCGACCCGGACGCCGTCCTCGACGCTGACGACGAGCCGGTGGCCGGCGGCCAGCTGCACCAGCTCGGCCGGCACCGGACGAACCCAGCGGGGGTCGACCACTGTGACGCCGTAGCCGTGCTCGGCGACCCGGGCGGCGACCTCCATGCCCAGCTGGCCGAAGGAGCCCACGGCGACCAGCAGCACGTCGGTACGCGCCGACTCGGCCAGCACGTCGACAGGGCCGACCCGGCGCAGGGCCGGCAGGTCTGCGGCCACAGTGCCGGTGGGGAAGCGCACGACTGTCGGGCCGTCGTCGACGGCCAGCGCCTCGCGCAGCTCCTCACGCAGCGTGGTGGCGTCCCGGGGAGCGGCGATCCGCAGCCCAGGCACCACACCGAAGACCGACATGTCCCAGATGCCGTAGTGGCTGGGGCCGTCCGGGCCGGTGATGCCTGCGCGGTCCAGCACGAAGGTCACCGGCAGCTTGTGCATCGCCACGTCCAGCAGGACCTGGTCGAAGGCACGGTTGAGGAAGGTGGCGTAGACGGCGACCACCGGGTGCAGGCCACCCAGCGCCAGCCCGGCCGCCGAGGTGGCGGCGTGCTGCTCGGCGATGCCCACGTCGTACACCCGCTCGGGGTATTTGCGGGCCAGCTTGGCGATGCCTGTCGGCTCGGCCATCGCGGCGGTGATGCCCACGACGTCCGGCCGCTCGTCGGCGACGGCAAGCAGCTCGTCGGCGAAGACATGCGTCCACTTCACCGCCGGGGCGGCCAGCAGCGCGCCGGTCTCCACGTCGAAGGCGCCGCCGGGGCCGTGCAGGCAGTCGGCCTCGTCCTCCTCGGCGGGGCGGTAGCCGTAGCCCTTGCGGGTGACCGCGTGCACGATCACCGGGCCGCCGAAGTTCTTCGCCGCGCGCAGCGCCGACTCGACCGCCGCCACGTCGTGCCCGTCCACCGGGCCGACGTACTTGATGCCGAGGTCCTCGAACATGGCCTGCGGGGCGACGGCGTCCTTGATGCCCTTCTTGACCGCGTGCAGCACCTCGTACATCGGCTTGCCGACGAGCGGGGTGGAGCCGAGGGCGTCCTTGACCGTGTCGAGGACCTTCTCGTAGCCCGGGTTGAGCCGCAGCGAGGAGAGGTGGTCGGCCAGACCGCCGATCGTGGGCGAGTAGGACCGGCCGTTGTCGTTGACGACGATGACCAGGGAGTTGCCGGCGGTGGCGATGTTGTTCAGCGCCTCCCAGCACATGCCGCCGGTGAGCGCGCCGTCGCCGACCACTGCCACGACGCTGCGCGCCTCGCCCCGCAGGGCGTACGCCTTGGCCAGGCCGTCGGCGTAGGAGAGCGCGGTGGAGGCGTGCGAGTTCTCGATCAGGTCGTGCTCGCTCTCGGCCTGGCTTGGGTAGCCGGAGAGGCCACCGCGCTGGCGGAGCTTGTCGAAGCCGGCCTGCCGCCCGGTGAGGATCTTGTGTACGTACGCCTGGTGGCCGGTGTCGAACAGCAGCCGGTCACGGGGGGAGTCGAAGACGCGGTGCATGGCCAGCGTCAGCTCGACCACACCGAGGTTGGGGCCGACGTGGCCGCCGGTGCGGGAGACCTTGGCGATCAGAAAGTCCCGGATCTCGGCGGCGAGCACGTCCAGTTCCTCGCCCGACATCCGCTTGACGTCCTGCGGACCGCGGACCGTCCCCAGCAGCCGGCCGTGGTTGGCCGTGTCCTCTTCAACACTCATGACCGCAGAGTCTATCGGCCGGGCGATACTTCGCAGCCCGGCCGGAGCCCGGCACACCCGCACCCTCTGGCTGAGCCCCTGGTCAGGGGCGGATCCGCAGCAGGCGCGGCCTGTCGGTCGGTGCACCGCCGTACGCCGGGCCGGCAGGTGTCCAGGAGCCCAGGACCGCGCCCCGGGTGGCGCCGGTAACGGACGGGATCGCCCCGGGCAGGCCGTGCCAGGACAGCCAGCCGAGCAGCGCGAACGCGTACGCCTCCTTGGCCTGCGCGGGTACGCCCCACTCGTCGATACCGCGCAGCGTCCACCGGCCGGCACCCAGGGCGGCGAGCCGGCCCAGCAGGGTGGGGTTGCGCACACCGCCTCCCGCGGCGATGACCTCGACCACACGGTGCCTGTCGCACTCGGCGGCCACCACCCGCGCGGTCAGCTCGGTGAGCGTGGCCAGCAGGTCGTCCACGGGCACGGGTTCGCCGAGCGCGGCCAGGTGGCGGTCCAGGTAGCCGGCGTGGAACAGCTCCTTGCCTGTGGACTTGGGCGGTGGTGCCGCGTAGTAGGGCTCGGCCAGCAGGTCGGCCAGCAGCCGCTCGTGCGTCCGGCCGGCCGCCGCCCGCGCGCCGTCGATGTCGCACGGCTGGTCCAGGAAGCGCCAGGCCGCCGCGTCCAGCAGGGCGTTCGCCGGGCCGACGTCGTACCCCAGGACCGGGGCTTCCGGCGCGACCACTGTGAGGTTGGCGATGCCGCCCAGGTTCACTGCCGCGCGCGGCCCGGCGGCGCCGTCGAGCAACAGCGCGTCGAAGGCCGGCACCAGCGGCGCGCCCTGGCCACCGGCGGCGATATCCGCCGAGCGCAGGTCACTGAGCACCGGTACGCCGACCCGGGCCGCCACCCGCGCCACCGCGCCCAGTTGCAGGGTGCCCCTGGCCGCCCCGTCGGCGATCCAGTGGAACACCGTCTGGCCGGGCGAGACCACCGCGTCGGCCGTGCCGCCGGCAAGTTCGAGGCCGACCGCCGCCGCGTCGGCGAACACCTCGCCGAGGCGGTTGTCGAGCTGGCACACGGCCTCGATGGTGGTGGCCCCGGGCGGCAGCAGCGCGGCGATCTGGGCGCGCAGGGCTTCGTCGTAGTCCAGGCCGCGATGTCCCAGCGGCCGCAGCCAGAGGGTGTCGCCCTCGGTGGTGAACTCCGCCGCCACCACGTCCACGCCGTCGTACGACGTCCCCGACATCAATCCGACGATCTTCACGGCGTCAGGCTAGCGGCGGTGCCGTGCCCTCGCCCACACCTCGCCCGCGCCGGAGCGAGGACGGCCTACCGTCCTGCCGTAGCGTTGAGGGGTGACTGAGCCTGAACGGCTGAACGATCGTGAGCAGCGCGCCTGGTTCGGCTTCCTGGTCATGCAGGAGGACGTCCGGCGGCACATGAACCGCCAGTTGCTCCGCGACGCGGGGATCTCCCTCGCGGATTTCGCCGTTCTGAGCGGTCTGCGGCTTCACGGGGAAGGACCGATGCGGGTCTTCGAGCTGCGGGAGGTCCTGCGGTGGGAGAAGACGCGCCTCACCCACCAGGTGTCCCGCATGATCCGCCGGGGCCTGCTGGAGCGCCGCAGCTCCGACGATGATGCTCGGGGGACCTACATCGCGCTCACCGGGGAGGGGCGCACGGTGATCGACCGGGCGACTCCCCTGCACCTGCGGTACGTGCGGGAGGTCTTCCTCGACGTGCTGAGCCCTCGGCAGCTCGACACCCTGGCCGTGATGTCCGAGGCGGTGCTGGACAACCTCAAGGACGATCCCTTCGAGGAATGAGGGCTGCCCTCAGTGAGGTGACTCGTCACCCGGTGCGCCTTCCCCGATTGTTGATGTATCACCAGCCTGCTCCGCCTTCTTGACTCCAGGTTAGTGCGGGGAGTCCGGTTTTCAGTGGAAGCAGCCATCTAACCCGGGTGATGTGTCACCTGCCACTAAAGGGTGACGGGTCATCCTCCGCTGGCTACCGTTGGCCCCACGGCCGCTGGCCGCATCGAGCGGTCCGGTCCCAGCGAAAGGAACTCATCATGGGACGAGTAGCAGGTAAGACGGCAGTGGTCACCGGCGGCGCGATGGGAATGGGCGCGGCTGCCGTACGCCGGCTCGTCGGCGAGGGCGCCAACGTGGTCATCGCCGACGTGAACGTCGCGGAAGCCGAGGCCCTCGCCGCCGAACTCGGGCCGACGGCAGTGGTCGAGAAGCTCGACGTCCGCTCCCCGCAGCAGTGGACCGACCTCGTTCAACGGACGGAGGAGCGGTTCGGCAGCGTCGACATCCTCGTCAACAACGCAGGCATCGTCGATCCCGCTCCCCTGGAGCAGTGGGACGTGGCGCAGCTACAGCGCGTGCTGGACGTGAATCTCATCGGCGTCTTCAACGGCATCCAGGCCGTGACCCCGGCGATGAAGCGGGCCGGCGGCGGCTCGATCGTCAACATGGGCTCCGTGGCCGCCTTTATCGGAATCATCCAGATGGCCGGGTACGTCGCGTCCAAGTGGGCCGTACGCGGTCTCACGAAGAACGCCGCCCTGGAACTGGGCGCATACGGGATCCGGGTGAACGCGGTTCACCCGGGTCAGATCAACACCCCGATGACGAAGGGAGCCACCTTCGAGACCAGCAGTGTCGCGCTCGGGCGTGTCGGGGAACCCGACGACGTCGCCCGTACGGTGCTCTTCCTCGCCAGCGACGACGCGCAGTTCGTCACCGGCAGCGACCTGGTCGCCGACGGCGGGCAGATCGCCGGCCAGGCCGACTACTCGGGCGTACCCCGGTAGGCAGCGGAGTCGACCCACCCCGAACGTCGGGGGTGATGACCTACGGCCCGGGGACCAGCAGCCCGACCAGCTCGACGTGCTGGGTCATCGGGAACAGGTCGAATCCGCGCAGCGCCGTCAACCGCCAGCCCAACCCGGCGAAGGTACGCACGTCCCTGGCGAACGCCGCCGGGTCGCAGGCCACGTACGCGATCGCGCGCGGGCCGGCGGCAGCCAGGGCGCGGACCACCGGGGCGCCGGCCCCGGCGCGCGGCGGGTCGAGCACCACCAGGTCGACCGGGCCGGTGATCCGCCGGCGGGCCAGCGCGGTCTCCACCCGGGCCGACACGACCTCGACGCGGGGCAGGTCGGCCAGGTTACGTCGGGCGGCGGAGACGCCCTGCGGCGCCGCCTCCACCACTGTCACCCGGCCGCTGGCACCGACCTTCGCGGCCAGTCCGGCGGCGAACAGTCCGGCCCCGCCGTACAGGTCCCAGGCCACCTCGCCCGGACGCGGGTCGAGCAGCTCCAGTACGGCCGTGGACAGCGTGTCGGCCGCCGCCGGGTGCACCTGCCAGAAGGCGGACGCGGGCAGCGTCCACGCCCGGTCGGCCGCCACCTCACGGACCACTGCCGGCCCGCTCACCTGCATGGAGATCCCGTCGCGGACCTCTACGACTGTCACGTCCCCGCCGGTGCTGGCAACGGTCTCCACAGCGTCGGCGGCCGGCCAGGACGCGCCGGTCGGGGCGAGCACCGGCAGCTCCTGGATCGCCGGGTGCGCGATCAGGCAACTGTCGATCGGCACCACCTCGTGCGAGCGGTGCTTGAGCAGTCCGGCCCGGTCGGCGGCGTCCACCGCGTAGCGGACCCGCGAGCGCCAACCCAGCAGCCCGCCGGGCAGCGCCTCGACCCGTACGCCGAGCCCGTCGAGTTCGGCGTCGGTGAGGCCGCCGAGGCGTGTCAACTGCTCGCGCACCACAGCTGTCTTCCACGCCAGTTGCGCCGCAGGCGCCACGTGCTGCAGGTCGCAGCCACCGCAGGCGCCCGGCTTCGCGTACGGGCAGGGCGGCTCGACCCGGTCCGGCGAGGCGTCCAGCACTGTCACCGCGTCGGCCCGGACGAACCCCTTGTGCACCTCGGTGACCTCGGCGATCACCCGCTCACCGGGCAGCGCGTGCCGGACGAAGACCACCTGCCCGTCCACCCGGGCCACACAGTGCCCGCCGGGGGCGACCGCGTCGACGGTCAGCTCGACCCGCTCCGCCTCGGCCAGGCCGCTCTCGGGCTCCACGGTCGCCGCTGTCGACTCAGTCACGGCTGTTACCGACCGTTCCACTGTCCGCCGGGCCGCCCTCGACAGATGACGCGGACATGACGTCCGGCGGCACGGTGCCCCGCGGCCCACGCGCCGGGGTACGGGACAGCGTGGCGTCCAGCCGGTCCAGGTTCTTGCTCGCCGTCGACGCGAGCTGCCACGGCACGCTCACCACCATCACCCCCGGTTCGAAGAGCAGCCGGCCCTTGAGGCGCAGCGCGCTCTGGTTGTGCAGAAGGTTCTCCCACCAGCGCCCCACGACGTACTCGGGGATGAAGACGGTGACCACGTCGCGGGGTGACTTGCGGCGGGTGGAGGCCACGAAGTCGAGGATCGGCCGGGTGATCTCCCGGTACGGGGAGTCGACAACCGTGAGCGGGATCGCCATCTCCCGCCGTTCCCAGTCGGCCTGAAGATCGCGGGTGTCCTTCTCGTCCACGTTGACGGTCACTGCGGTCAGTGTGTCCGGCCGGGTGGCGCGGGCGTAGGCGATCGCCCGCAGTGTCGGCTGGTGCAGCTTGCTGACCAGCACGATCGCGTGGTTGCGGGCGGGCAGGACGGCCCGACCCTCGTCCGGCGGGGTCAGCTCGACGGCGACCCGGTCGTAGTGCCGACGGATGGCCAGCATCAACAGGTAGATCACCGCCATCGCGGCGATCGCGATCCAGGCGCCGAGCAGGAACTTGGTCACCAGCACGATCACCAGCACCGTGCCGGTCAGGCCCATACCGAACGTGTTGATCGCCCGCGAACGGTAGATCCGGCGACGCGCCTCCGGGTCCCGCTCGGTGCGCAGGTGCCGGTTCCAGTGCCGGATCATGCCGGCCTGGGAGACGGTGAACGAGACGAAGACGCCGACGATGTAGAGCTGGATGAGCCGGGTCACCTCGGCCTGGAAACCGACGATCAGCACGATCGCGAACAGGGCGAGGAAGACGATGCCGTTGGAGAACGCCAACCGGTCGCCCCGCGTGTGGAACTGCCGCGGCAGGTAGCGGTCCTGGGCGAGGATCGAGCCGAGCACCGGGAAGCCGTTGAACGCGGTGTTCGCGGCCAGGAACAGGATCAGGGCGGTCACCCCGGCCACCACGTAGAGCAGGATCGACCCGGAACCGAAGACCGTCTCGCCGAGCTGGGTGGTGACGGTCTTCTGCACGTAGCCCTCGGGGCCGGAGACGATCTGCAGGGCCGGATCCTCCACGAACTGGAGGTGGGTCAGCCGGGCCAGCCAGATGATCCCGACCAGCATGCTCACCGAGATGGTGCCGAGCAGCAGCAGAGTGGTGGCGGCGTTACGACTCTTCGGCGCCTTGAACGCCGGCACCCCGTTGGAGATCGCCTCGACGCCGGTCAGCGCTGCGGCGCCCGAGCTGAACGTCCGCAGCAGCAGAAAGATCAGCGCGAACCCGGTCACGCTGTGCTCGGCCTGGATCACCAGGTCGGCGCTCGGCGCGCGCAGGTCGTCGCCGAGCACGAACACCCGGACCAGCCCGGTGAGCAGCATCCCGAGCATCACGATCACGAAGCCGTAGGTGGGAATCGCGAACGCGGTGCCCGACTCGCGCAGACCGCGCAGGTTCACGGCGCTCAGCAGCACCACCGCCACCACCGCGATCATCACCTTGTGGGTGGCCACGAACGGCACCACCGAGCCGAGGTTCGCCACGCCGGACGAGACCGACACCGCCACAGTGAGCACGTAGTCGACCAGCAGGGCGCTCGCCACGCCGACGCCGAACTTCGGGCCCAGGTTGACAGTGGCCACCTCGTAGTCGCCACCACCGGACGGGTAGGCGTACACGTTCTGCCGGTAGCTGGCCACCACCGTCAGCATGACAACGACCACCGCGAGCGCGATCCACGGCGAGAAGACGTACGCGGAGGCTCCCGCGATGGAGAGGGTCAGGAGGATCTCGTCGGGCGCGTACGCGACGCTGGACAGCGCGTCGGAGGCGAACACGGGTAGCGCGATGCGCTTCGGCAGGAGGGTGTGCTGCAGGCGGTCGGACCGGAACGGTCGACCGAGGAGCAGCCGCTTCAGCAGCGAGGTGGGACTGGCCACGAACGCCAAGGGTACGACCACCAAGGCAATCACGCGGGGGTGGGCGATCACGGCGGTCCGGCGCGACGGGGTACGGTCGGTCCCCGCTGCCGACCGGTACGTGGCAGGCTCGCAGTCGAAGGCCACCGTCCATGCGTACGGAAGGGCCAGCGGCAGCGGTACGCACCTTGGGAGGGACAGCGTGCACGTCGTGATCATGGGATGTGGCCGGGTCGGTTCGACCCTCGCCCACAGCCTGGAATCCCGGGGGCACTCGGTGGCGGTGATCGACCAGGACGCCGACGCCTTCCGTCGGCTCGGCCCCGACTTCGGCGGCATCACTGTGACCGGGGCGGGCTTCGACGGCGACGTCCTGCGGCAGGCCGGCATCGAGCGGGCGGACGCCTTCGCTGCCGTCTCCAGCGGCGACAACTCCAACATCATCTCGGCGCGACTGGCCAGGGAGACGTTCGGGGTGTCCCGGGTCGCGGCACGCATCTACGACCAGCGCCGGGCGCAGGTCTACGAGCGGCTGGGCATCCCCACAGTGGCGACAGTGCGCTGGACCGCCGACCGGATGCTGCGGCACCTGGTGCCGGAGGGCAACGTGGAGATCTTCCGCGACCCTACGAGCACCGTGTCGATCGTCGAGGTGCCCGTGCACAAGGACTGGATCGGCCGTCCGGTACGCAAGCTGGAGGAGGCGTCCGGAGCGCGGGTGGCCTACCTGATCCGCTTCGGCATCGGCACGCTGCCCACCGCCTCCACCGTCATACAGGAGGGCGACCAAGCGTTCATGCTGGTCAGCGACGACATTGTGGGGCCGGTCACGTCGGTGGCGGCGGCGCCACCGGAAGGGGGGCAGTGAGCCATGCGGATCGCCATCGCGGGCGCCGGCAACGTGGGCCGCTCGATCGCCCAGGAACTGATCGACAACGGCCACCAGGTGATGCTCATCGAACGGCAGCCCCGGATGCTGCGCCCGGAGCGGGTGGCGGACGCCGAGTGGGTGCTGGCCGACGCCTGTGAGCTGGCCAGCCTGGAGGAGGCCAACCTCGCCGGCTGTGACGTGGTGGTCGCCGCCACCGGCGACGACAAGGCCAACCTTGTGGTGTCGCTGCTGGCCAAGACCGAGTTCGCGGTGCCCCGCGTGGTCGCCCGGGTCAACCGGGCCGAGAACGAGTGGCTCTTCACCGAGCAGTGGGGTGTGGACGTCGCGGTGAGCAAGCCCCGGGTCATGGCCGCGCTTGTCGAGGAGGCTGTCACCGTCGGCGACCTGGTGCGGCTGATGACGTTCCGTCAGGGCGAGGCGAACCTCGTCGAGATCACCCTGCCGCCCACCGCTCCGTACGTCGGCCAGCCGATCCACGCCGTGCCGCTGCCCCGCGACACCGCGCTGGTGGCGATCCTGCGGGGCAAGCGGGTCCTGGTGCCCAGCCCGGACGACCCCATCGAGGCCGGTGACGAGCTGATCTTCGTCTGCACTGCCGAGGTGGAGGACGACGTCCGCGCGGTGATTCTCGGCCCGGACAGCGTCGAACGGACCCGCGGTTCGCGCTGAGCCGCCCCGGACGGACGGCCCGGCGCGCTCAGGCGCCGGGCAGCGGGGACGGCTGCGGCACCCGGGTGACCCGGCGCACCGTCCAGACCGTGATGAGCAGCAGCAGCACGTACGGCGGGTAGCCCAGCGCCAACCGGGCCACGCCCAGCGCCGTGTCCTGGTGGGCCAGGTAGAGCCCGGCCTGCACACCCACCTTGGCCAGCCAGACCACGCCCCAGAGCACTGTCAGCTGGGTGAAGGTGCGCACCAGTTTCGGATCGTCGCGCCACTCGGAGCGGCCCTTGGCCACCAGCACCGACCAGATCCAGCCGACAAGCGGCTGCCGGATGGCCGCCGAGATCAGCAGGGCGACGCCGTAGCCGATGCCGTAGAGGATGCCGGGGAGGTAGAAGTCCCGCTCGTTGCCGGTCCGCCAGGCGATGGCGGCGCCGATGCCGACGCCGAACAGGCCGTTGACGGCGTGTCGGATCGGCCTGCGCTGGGCCAGTCGCAGCCCGGCGATCAGCACCGCTACGGACACCGACGCGATCACGGCGGGCCGCAGGTCACCGATGATGTTGGCGACGACGAAGACCACCACCGGGATGCTGGACTCGACGAGCCCCCGCCAGCCGCCGAGCTGGTCGGCCATCTGCTCCGCCACGGTTGGCAGCGGCGCGTCGTCCTCAGGCCCCGTCTCCGGCTGCGCCGCCCGGTGCTGTCCCGTCGTCATTGCCGGCCTTCCGTCCGCAGCGCCGTCACTTCGGCGAGTCCAGCTCGTAGTAGGGGTTGTAGATGACCTTGCGGTCGTCGCGCATCGCCACCCGGCCACGCGCCGTCAGGTGTCGCCCCGGCTCGATCCCGGCGATGTGCCGCCGGCCCAGCCAGACCAGTGTGACGACGTCGCTGCCGTCGTACAGGTCGGCCTCCAGGGTGGGCAGGTTGGTGCGCGGCGTGTAGACCACCGTGCGCAGCCGCCCGGCCACCGACACCACCTGGCCACGGGAGCACTGCTGGGCCAGGACACCGCCACACTCGGCGCTCTCCTGACGCAGCTCCTGCGCGTCGATCTCGGCCTCGCTCGCGGTGAACCGTTGCAGGATGCGCCGCAGCGACACCCGGCTCTCGTCGGTCATCATGACCTCCGCGTCACCCTCTCCACGCTCACCGGCCCGCAGTGGGCACCGCCCCGGCGACGCCGGAACCGTGCCGCCAGCGTACGCCGACGGGGCCGGTTCCGGCGGATCGGTGCGCGGCGGTCAGACCTGGCGCGACTCGGACGCGGCGGACGCCTCCTCGGCCTGGTCGGCGACCTCCCGGGGCAGTCGCAGCGGCAGCGGCTCACGGACCGGCTTCGCCTCCTGCCCCCGGTCGACCACCAGGCCGTCCAGGCACTCGGCGAGCGGCCCGGCGCTGGCCGGGTCGATGGCGACCGGCCCCTGGAAGACGCCCCGGACCATCCAGCGCGGCCCGTCGACGCCGACGAACCGCAGGTGGGTGGGGCCGTCCGGGGTGGTAACCCGGGCGTGCAGCTCCGGGCCGTACTCGCCGTCGACCTCCTCGGCGGTGGCGCCGTCGCGCAGCAGCGACTGCCGGATCTCCTCGCGCACCTCGTCCCAGATCCCCTCCGAGCGGGGAGCGGCGAAGACGCCCAGTTGCAGCGCGTTGTCGCCGTGGACCAGCACCACCTGCTGGACCACACCCTGCGGGTCGGCCTGCACCCGCACCTCGACCTCGGCGACCGCAGGGATGTGCAGGCTGCCCAGGTCGAGCCGCTGCACCTCGTCGTCGACCTCGGAGATGTCGTACGGCCCGCGCACAAGCGCCGGCGTCGACCCACCGGCGCCCTCGTCGAGGACCTCGGTGCTCCGCTCGTCACGGGTGTGCCTCCCGGCACCGGCCCGCTTTCGGGAGAAGATCACTGCGCCCACCCTCCGCTGTTCGCACTCACCCTGCCACCTCTTCCGTCCGCCCGCGGCCCAGCTCGTCCCGCTGCGCGACCCGATCCTGCCCGGTCGGCGCCGGTACGAGCCCGGCGTGTCCGCCGGTCGAGCCGTGCCCACCGGTCCCCCGCTGGGATCCGGGCAGCTCGGCCACCGGCTCGAACCGCGCCCGGGCGACCTGCTGGACCACGAGCTGCGCGATCCGGTCACCGCGGGAGATCTTCGCCGGCGTCTCCCGATCATGGTTGATCAGGTTGACCAGGATCTCACCCCGGTAGCCGGCGTCGACCGTACCGGGCGCGTTGAGCACCGTCACGCCGAGCCTGGCCGCCAGGCCGGACCGGGGGTGGACCAGGCCCACGTACCCCGGCGGCAGGGCGATGGCCACGCCGGTGGGCACCAGGGCGCGGCCGCCGGGCGGCAACTCCACGTCCGCGGCGGCCACCAGGTCGGCACCGGCGTCGCCGGGATGGGCGTACGCGGGCAGCGGCAGCTCCGCATCGAGCAGCCGCACGGGCACGGGTACGACGTCGGTCACGAGACCCTCTTCCGTCCGATTGTCGGGGTGACCCTGCCATCCTGCCGGTTACCCGGGCCGCCGTGCGCCGTACCCTCGCAGGAGTGAGCATGTCGCCCTCCCCGAGTGCCGGTCGGCCATCGGCCGCGGCCCGTCCGGCGTACGCCGAACGGCTGGATCTGCCCTGGTGGCTGTGGCTGGCCGGGTTGCTTGCCGCGGCCCTGCTTGCCGTCGAGATCTGGATGGGTGGCTCCGGCGTACGCGCCTGGATGCCGTTCGCGGTGCTGCTGCCGGTCACGGCGGCCGGGCTGTGGTGGCTGGGCCGGATCCGCGTCGCGGTCACCGACTCCGAGCTGCGGGTGGACGACGCCCGGCTGCCGGTGCGCTTCGTCGCCGACGTCATTCCGCTTGACGCCGAGGGCCGCCGTGAGGTGCTCGGTGTGGGCGCGGACCCGCTCGCCTTCGTGGTGCAGCGGCCGTGGATCAGCGGCGCCGTGCAGGTGGTGCTCAACGACCCGGCCGACCCGACGCCGTTCTGGGTGGTCAGCAGCAGACGCCCGGTGGAGCTTGCCGAGGCGCTGTTGGCGGCCCGGGACGCCCGGGTGCCAGCCGACCGTCGGGCCGGCGAGCAGGGCTGACCCCGCCGGCCGACGCGCGCGTCGTCCCGAGGCGTACAGCCGGCTTCAGGTGCCCGTCGGCGGGCCGGGCAGGGCCGATGGTGGCGCTGGCCGGGCGATGCCGCGTCGGCGCAGGTCAGCCTGGAGCTGCTCGGCCATCTGTCGGGTTGCCCGCCGGTTGAGGAAACTGGCCACCGCAGCACCGGTGAGGAACGGCCCGAGCGTGGTGAGGTTACGCCCGAAGCGCCGCAGCAGCGTGTCCCGCAGCTCCTTGCGGGCGGCCGTGCCGAGCACCGCGCCCACCCCGACACCGGGCACCATCGGGTTGACCCCGCGCTGGGTGGACCACGAGTGCACCAGGGCGACAGTCCGCTGGCCGCCGCTCTCGGCCAGCGGCACGCCGTAGACCTCGTGCAACTCGCCGACCAGCTTCAGCTCCACCGCCACCACGGCGACCGTCTCGGCGGCGAGCAGCACCGGCGCGGAGAGCAGGGTCGGCGCGACAGTCCACTCGACGGCGGCGACTCCCCCACCGGCCGCGCCGACCCCGGCGGTCGTCCGGGCCGCGTTGCGGATCAGGCGGTCGGCCAGGGCGGTGTCGTCCAGGCCGGGGAAGTGCCGGCGCAGGGTGGCCAGGTCCCGCACTTGGATGTGCGGGGCGATCTCGGTAACCGTGTCGACCATCCATCGGATGGCCGCACGGGGCTTGAACAGGTCGGCGATGCCCCGGCTGCGGGCCTGCCCGACCATCCGGGTGAGAAGTTGACGTCGCCGGGCCGGCTCGATGTCGTCGGCGGTCAGTGCCGCGACGGTGGCGCCGAGTTCGTCCGCGCCGCCGGTGGTGTCGGCTTGATCGCTCATCGCTCGGGCCTCCCGCTGCTGTGGCATCCGCTACGAGTCAAGCAGGTACCCACGGGAGTCGCATGCCTACACCGGTAGCGGCGGCCCCGTTCAGGAGGCCGCCGCCGGTGTCCTGCGTGTCAGACGCACTCGCGGCAGATCAGCTCGCCGTTCCGCTCGACCGCCAGCTGGCTGCGGTGGTGGACCAGGAAGCAGCGGGCGCACCTGAACTCGTCCTGCTGCATCGGTAGCACCTTGACAGTGAGCTCCTCGTCGGCCAGATCGGCACCGGGCAGCTCAAAACTCTCGGCGACCTCGGCCTCGTCGACGTCCACTGCGCCCGACTGTGAGTCGACGCGCCGGGCCTTGAGCTCTTCCAGGCTGTCCTCGCCGAGGTCGACCTCGTCGCGACGCGGGGCGTCGTAGTCGGTGGCCATCGGTTTCACTCTCCCATATCGATGTTGTCGCTTCCGGTTGTAACGCCGGACGACGCTGTTTCGGTTCCGCTGGCCAGCCACCACTTGTGTCGGGCTCCCGACCCGCAGACCGCACGGATCGAGTTGCCGGGGCAACACCCCTGCGAGCGCGGAACCTTACCCCCCCTTAGGCGAGGCATGTATACCGCCCTTGTGGCTGAGATGTACGCCCCCGCACGCCAAGTTGTTCCCAATGTGATTCAGGCGACACGAAGATAGGGGTAGTAGTACCCGGTTCGCGGTCGCCGCGCCGGTATGTCGGGCTGTTTCCACGCGACGGCCGGACAACCGTTAACCTCAGCGGCGTATTCGACGGCCGGCGGTCAGTGCGATCGATGACGGCCGCCGTCACCCACCTGAGGTCCGGGGAGCCCCCAGATGAGCTTTGCGCGAGTGCGAGCACTCGTCGTCGTCGGTCTGCTGGCGGTCCTGGCCCTGACCTTCGTGGTCGTCGCGGTCGTCCGCGACAGCCAGAGTGGTGTGGGCGCGGCCAAGGGCTGCCCGGACGGCTGGCCGCTGGCCGACGTCACGCTGCACGAGCCCAAGGACGTCAAGATCAATGTATTGAACGCGACCGACGAGCCGGGCCGGGCCGGCACCGTGGCCGACGACTTCCGCAATCGCAAGTTCCAGGTCCAGAAGGTCGGCAACGCGCCGAAGGGCATCGACGACGTGGCAGTGCTCCAGTACGGCCCCAAGGGCGTCGGCTCGGCGCACCTGCTGCGCGCGTACTTCCTCGACAACGCCGAGTCCAAGTACGACGAGAAGCGCACCGACGACGTCGTCGACGTCGTGCTCGGCAACGGCTTCCAGCAGCTCGCCACCACCACCGAGGTGAACCAGTCCCTCGGTGACCTGGGCGCTCCGGTGGCGCCTCCGGGATCCTGCCCGGCCCCCGCCGCCGACAAATGACCCGACCGACCGGTCGCGTGGCCGGGCGATCGGCGGGTCGCGTGACCCGGTGACGGGCCGTCGGCCGGCTCCGTCACGGTGGGCGGGCCGGTCAGGGGCCGCCTGCGGCGTCCAGGTCGGCCAGCCGGTCGTGCAGCGGCGTGAAGAGCGCGGGCGGGGCCGCGATCACCAGGTCGGGGCCGGCCGGGCGGCCCGCCAGCCCGGCGACCCGCACGCCGGCCTCCGCGGCCACCAGCCCGCCGGCGGCCAGGTCCCAGGGCGACAGACCCTTCTCGAAGTACGCGTCAAGCCGCCCCTCCGCCACCAGGCAGAGGTCCAGCGCGGCGGCGCCCATGCGGCGGATGTCGCGCACGTGCCGGATCAGCCCGGCCACCACCGATGCCTGGTGCTCCCGCCGACCGGCGTCGTAGCCGAAGCCGGTGCCGAGCAGCGCCTGCCCCAGATCCGTCTCGCCGGAACAGCGAAGCCGGACACCGTCGCGCCAGGCGCCGCCCCCGGCCGTGGCGGTCCACTCCTCGCCGGTGCTCACGTTGCGCACCACGCCGGCGACCACCACACCGTCGACCTCGGCGGCCAGCGACACCGCGCTGTACGGCAACCCGTAAAGATAGTTGACGGTTCCGTCGATCGGATCGATGATCCACCGCACGCCGCCCGGCTCGCCCGGCCCGGTGTCCTGCGTGCCGTACTCCTCACCCAGGACGGCGTCGCCCGGCCGCAACCGCCGCAGCGCGTCGAGCACCTGCCGCTCGACCGCCCGGTCCGCCGCGGTGACCACGTCGGTGACCGTGCTCTTGGTCGCCGCGACCGAAACGCCCTCGGCCCGCATCCGGTGCGCGGTGGCCGCGGCGTCCCGTGCCACATCGAGCGCGATGGCCAGCAGTTCCCGCGCTGGCGGTGCCGATCGGTGCATCCCAAGGCCCCCCTTCCCGTACGACCGGGGTGTTCCGGGCCGTGCGCGAGTATCATCCTTACAAAGTCCACATCTGCGCCGAATCGGCGGTTCCGCCGCCGTTACGCAGTGCGGCGCAGGATGATCGCCGCAGACGGCGTTACAATTCACCCCTGCCCACGCGCCACGGACCACCGACCACCGGCCGGCCCGGGACACGGGGGTCCCTCAACCACATCGTCCGGCCCGGTTGACCCACACTGTGTCGGACGACCCGGCCGTGCCCGCTCTTCGCCTCCGGAAGGTCATTCGTGACAGAACCCCGCCAGCCCGGCGCCGACGTACGCTCGCTCACCGACACGCTGATCGCGCACGCGCAGAGCGCCGGTGGTCAGCTCACGTCGGCTCAGCTCGCGCGCACCGTCGAGTCCGCCGAGGTGACTCCGGCCCAGGCCAAGAAGATCCTTCGGGCGCTCTCCGAGGCGGGAGTGACCGTGGTGGTGGACGGCTCGGCGAGCACCCGTCGCCGGGTCGCCGCGGCCCGCTCGACCACGCCGGCGTCCCGCGCCACCACCGCCAAGACCACCAAGAAGGCTGCCGCGCCGGCCCCGAAGCAGGCGCCCGCCTCCGACGAGGCGGCGCCGACCGCGCCCGCCCCGCGGAAGGTGGCCGCCCGCAAGGCCACCGGCAGCACCGCCGAGGTGGCCGCCGCCGCGGCCACGCCGGCGAAGGCCACCAAGTCGACCCGGGCCACCAAGGCGACGGTGGCCGCGGCCGCCGGCGCCAAGCCGGTCAAGGCCGGCGCCAAGGCCAAGGGCGAGGGCGGCGAGGGCGAGATCGACCCCGAGGAACTCGCGGCCGCCATCGAGGACGTCGTGGTGGAGGGCCACCGACAACGACTTCGAGTGGGACGACGAGGAGTCCGAGGCCCTCAAGCAGGCCCGGCGTGACGCCGAGCTGACCGCCTCCGCCGACTCGGTCCGTGCGTACCTGAAGCAGATCGGCAAGGTCCCGCTGCTCAACGCCGAGCAGGAGGTCGAGCTGGCCAAGCGCATCGAGGCGGGGCTCTACGCCGCCGAGCAGCTGCGCGCGGCCGACGAGAGCGAGGACAACAAGCTCCCCCGGGAGATGGTCCGCGACCTGGGCTGGATCTCCCGCGACGGCGAGCGGGCCAAGAACCACCTGCTCGAGGCCAACCTCCGTCTTGTGGTGTCGCTGGCCAAGCGGTACACGGGACGTGGAATGGCTTTCCTGGATCTGATTCAGGAGGGCAACCTCGGTCTGATCCGCGCGGTGGAGAAGTTCGACTACACAAAGGGCTACAAGTTCTCCACGTACGCCACCTGGTGGATCCGCCAGGCGATCACCCGCGCCATGGCCGACCAGGCCCGCACCATCCGCATCCCGGTGCACATGGTCGAGGTCATCAACAAGCTCGGCCGCATACAGCGCGAGCTGCTCCAGGACCTGGGCCGTGAGCCCACTCCGGAGGAGCTGGCCAAGGAGATGGACATCACACCCGAGAAGGTGCTGGAGATCCAGCAGTACGCTCGGGAGCCCATCTCGCTGGACCAGACCATCGGCGACGAGGGCGACAGCCAGCTCGGTGACTTCATCGAGGACTCCGAGGCCGTCGTCGCTGTCGACGCGGTGTCGTTCTCGCTCCTGCAGGATCAGCTCCAGCAGGTGCTGCAGACGCTCTCCGAGCGTGAGGCGGGCGTGGTACGGCTGCGGTTCGGCCTGACCGACGGTCAGCCACGGACTCTCGACGAGATCGGTCAGGTCTACGGGGTGACCCGGGAGCGGATCCGGCAGATCGAGTCCAAGACGATGTCGAAGCTGCGCCACCCGTCCCGATCGCAGGTCCTCCGGGATTATCTGGACTGAGCCGGTTTCGTCAACCGAACGTGTCGCTTTGATCACCTGGCGTGCAACACCAGATGGAGATCGTCCGGATGCACGAATGTGATCGTTGACGTGGCACCCTTGGTGCACGGCACACTGTCCCTGCCAGGTGTGACCTCGGTCCCCCGCGGGCACACAGGGAAGGCAAGGCCCGGCATGGGTGTTGCACGATAGGTGAGCAACGACCGAAGAGATTGTTCATCGGTGACGACCAGAGGAGGAAGGCGATGAACTCGACCCTCACGCCGCCGCCCGAGACGGTGGCGCCCCCAGCCGCCGATGAACGGTGCGACCGCTGCAACGCTGCCGGGAAACTCCGGATCACCCTGGCGGGTGGGAGCGAACTGGTGTTCTGCGGGCACCACGCGAACAAGTACGCGGAGGATCTCGTGAAGATCACCGAGCGGTTCGCGACGGAGCCCGATTTCACCTGGCGTGGCGCCGATTTGATGGCGAACTAACCGCAAACGACATAGCCGGCCGGAGGCACCCCGAGGGTGCCTCCGGCCGGCTTTTCGCTACCCAACCCCACTCGCGCCCCGCGCCCCGCGCCGAAGACCGTGCTCGAGCCAGGATGTAGTGGCCTCACGCCGCGCCGACACCACTGCATCCACGATCCAGCGTGAACTTGCGCCCGGGGCGCCCCAGCCACACCATCCGTTACGGGCGGGAAAGGTGAGCGTCAGAGGGTCTGGACTGTGGCTATGCGTTCCTCTAGCTGCTCGATCGTTGCCTGTGCGCTCGGCGGTCCCCCGCAGAGCCGCCGCAACTCCGCATGGATCTTGCCGTGGGGCTGGCCGGTGCGGTGGTGCCGAGCGGCCACCAGAGCGTTCAGTTGCCGCCTCAGGGCCACGCGACGCTGGGCGGCGCTCATGGGTGCCGGGGGCGCTGCCGTGGGCGCAGCGGCCGGCTGAGCGGCCCGCTCGGCGGTACGACGGCGCTGGGCGGCCAGTTGCTCGGTCTGCCGCTTGGTGAGCAGCAGCGAGACCTGGTCGGCGGTGAGCAGACCGGGCAGGCCGAGGTATTCCTCCTCCTCGGGGGTTCCCGCCTGCGCCGCGGTGCCGAAGGACGCGCCGTCGAAGATCACCTGGTCCAGTTCGGCGGTGGCCGAGAGGGCGGCGAACCGCTTCTCCAGCTCACCGCTTGCCTGGTCGTCACGCTGCGCGCGTTCCAGCAGGTCGTCGTCGAGGCCGTCGGCTTCCTTGGGCTTGCCGAGCACGTGGTCCCGCTCGGTCTCCATCTCGCTTGCCAGCCCGAGCAGGTGCGGCACGCTGGGCAGGAAGACCGAGGCGGTCTCGCCGGGCCGGCGGGCCCGGACGAACCGGCCGATGGCCTGCGCGAAGTAGAGCGGGGTGCTGGCGCTTGTGGCGTACACGCCGACCGCGAGTCGGGGGATGTCGACGCCCTCGGACACCATCCGCACCGCGACCAGCCACCGTTGCTCGGACGCCGCGAACGTCGCGATCCGCGCGGACGCGCCCTGGTCGTCGGAGAGCACCACGGCGGCCTTCTCGCCGGTCACCTGCTCGATGAGCTTCGCGTACGAACGGGCGGTCTGCTGGTCGGTGGCGATGATCAGGCCACCGGCGTCGGGCATGCCCGCGTTGCGGAGCACTGTGAGCCGGGCGTCGGCGGCGCGCAGCACCTGCGGCATCCAGTCCCCGGCCGGGTCCAGCGCGGTACGCCATGCCTGCGCCACCAGGTCCTGCGTCATGGGCTCACCGAGCCGGGCCGCCAGTTCCTCCCCCGCGTTGGTGCGCCAACGGGTCTCCCCGGAGTACGCGAGGAAGAGCACCGGCCGTACGACGCCGTCGCGCAGGGCGTCGGAGTAGCCGTACACCGAGTCGGCGCGGGAGCGCAGCAGCCCGTCCCCGCCCCGCTCGTAGCTGACGAACGGGATCGGGTTGTCGTCGGAGCGGAACGGGGTCCCGGTGAGCATCAGCCGGCGTACGGCAGGTTCGAAGGCGTTCTTCACCCCGTCGCCCCAGGACCGGGAGTCGCCGGCGTGGTGGATCTCGTCGAGGATGACGAGGGTGCGTCGGGTCATTGTGCGCCGCCTGTGCACCTGCGGGGCCATTCCCACCTGGGCGTAGGTGACCACCGCGCCGTGGAAGTCGGCAGCGGAGTGCAGGTCGGCGTTGCGGAACGCGGCGTCGAGTTGGATGCCGACCCGGGCGGCGGCGTCCGCCCACTGGTTCTTCAGATGCTCGGTGGGCGCGACAACTGTGACGGCCTCGACGGTGCCGTCGGCGAGGAGTTCGGCGGCGATCCGCAGGGCGAATGTGGTCTTTCCGGCACCGGGGGTGGCGACCGCTGTGAAGTCCTCGGTGCGGCGGCGCAGGTACTCCACGAGGGCTTTGCGCTGCCATGCGCGCAGTGCCGGGAACGTCTCGAGCACCGGCGTCCGGGCTGCCACGCGAAGCTCCTCTCCGACCGCACGACGGCGGATCCGGGGCGAGGGCCACGAGTACCGCCGCCCATGAAAACGCCTCCGCGCAGAAGCTGCCGCGAAGGCCGACTCAGCATAACCAGCGCGGGCCGCACAGCCCAGGCGACGCCACGCTGGTCACATCCGTCACTCCGGCCTGCGGTGTCACCACTCCCGGTCGGTACGCGGATCAGCCCCGCCGGTGCGTGGCGGTCGCAGTGTCGCCACAGGGGCGGACCAGCGTCGGCGCAGCGCGATGAGGCGCAGCCCGAAGACCAGCACGACGGCGGCGGTGAGCGGCGCGGGGCCAGTCTGCCCGGTGACGTACAGCAGCACCACTGTCACCGATCCGGCGAGGGCGGCCAGCGCGTAGATCTCCCGGCGCAGCACCACAGGGATCTCGGCGGTGAGCAGGTCCCGGCAGAGCCCACCGCCGATTGCGGTGAGCATGCCGATCAGGCAGGCGCCGACCGCCGGCACGCCGGCGTCGAGCGCCTTGAGCGTGCCGGTGACTGTGAAAAGGCCGAGGCCCGCAGCGTCCAGCACCAGCACTGTGGTGCGCAGTCGGGCGAGTTGGGGATGCAGCCAGAAGACGGCGAGGGCGGTGATCGCGGCGGTGGCCGCGTACCGCCAGTCGGCGAAGGCCAGTGGCGGGACCTCGTCGATGACCAGGTCGCGGAAGATTCCGCCGCCGAGGGCGGCCACGAACCCGACGAACGCGACACCGAACAGGTCGAGTCGCTTGGCCACCGCCGCAGAGGCCCCGGAGGCGGCGAAGACGGCCACTCCGGTCAGGTCGGCAAGGAGCAGGCCGGTGGAGGTGGTCACCGCCGCAGGCTACGTCGCCGGCCCGAAGACCTGCCTCAGTTCACTCCCGGTACGAGTCGTAGATCTCCTTGCACTTGGGGCAGACCGGCGAGCCCGGCTTTGCCGCCTTGGTGACCGGGAAGGTCTCCCCGCAGAGAGCGACGACGAAGGTGCCCATGACGGCACTCTCGGCGATCTTCTCCTTGCGGACGTAGTGGAACATCTCGGGACCGGTGTCGGCGTCCTTCAGTTCCGGACGCTCGAGAACCTCTGTGCTCACGTTGGCACCTCCGGCCGTCAAGTTTGGCAGGTCAAAACGGATGGGTCCACTTGAGGTCTGTCCGGAACCGACCCGTACCGTGCCCGATGTGACTGACTTTCGCATCAGCTACGGCACCGAAGTGGCCGAAGCCCTGCACGACGGGCGGCCCGTTGTCGCCCTGGAGAGCACAATCGTCTCGCACGGCCTGCCCCGCCCGGAAAACCTCCGGGTGGCGCGGGAGATCGAGCTTGCGGTCCGGGACGCCGGGGCGGTGCCGGCGACGATCGGCATGATCCGTGGCGAGCTTGTGGTCGGCCTCGATGACGCGCAGCTCACAAGGCTCGCGACCGTCGATGGTGTGGCCAAGCTCTCGGTCCGTGACCTGGCGGTGGGTGCGGCGACGGGCGCGGACGGAGCGACCACGGTGGCCGCGACCAGCGCGGTCGCTGCGGCGGCCGGCATCGAGGTGTTCGCCACCGGTGGGCTGGGCGGCGTGCACCGGGAGGCGGCGCACACCTTCGACGAGTCCGCCGACCTCATCACGCTGGCCCGGACCCCGATCACCGTGGTCTGCGCCGGCGTCAAGTCGATCCTCGACGTGGGCGCCACGCTGGAGCGGTTGGAGACCCTCGGCGTCGCGGTCGTCGGTTACCGCACCCACCGGTTCCCCGGGTTCTACCTCACCGACGGCGGCTTCGACCTGGACTGGTCGCTGGACTCGCCGGAGCAGATCGCCGCGGCTCTGGCCGCCCGTGACGCGCAGGCCGTCCACACCGGCGGCCTGATCGTCGCCAATCCGCTGCCGGTCGACGAGCAGTTGGACCCGGAACTGCACGACCGGACCCTCACCGACGGCCTGGCCCTGCTGGAGCGCGACGGGGTGACCGGCAAGGCCGTCACGCCGTACCTGCTGGCGCACTTCCACTCGGCCACCGAGGGGGCGAGCCTGACGGTGAACGTCCGGATCATCCTGCGCAACGCCGATCTTGCCGCCCGGATCGCGGTGGCCTCGGCCGCCCGCACCGCTACGCCGGCATGACCCGACCGGCCCGGATGGTCGTCGTCGGGGACGTGATCACCGACGTGCTCGCGGTGCTGTCCGGTCCACTGGCGGCCGGTTCGGACACCAGGGCCGAGATCAGCCTCGGTGGTGGCGGGCAGGCGGCCAACACCGCCGCCTGGGTCGCCGCGCAGAAGGTGCCGGTCACGCTCGTCGCGGCGGTCGGTGACGACGACGCGGGGCGTGACCGGCTGGCCGAGTTGGAGCGGGCCGGCGTCGACTGCGCGCTCGAGCGGGTCGAGGACGCCCCGACCGGCACTGTGATCGTGCTGGCCACCGACGGCGAGCGGACCATGGTCAGCCAGCGGGGCGCGAACCTGCGGCTCAGCGCCGAGCACGTCGACCGCGCCCTCGCCCAGACGCCCGACGCCGGGCATCTGCACCTGTCCGCGTACACCCTGTTGGACGACGCGTCGCGCGGCGCGGGGCTGCGGGCGTTGGCCGCCGCCCGCGAGCGTGGGCTCACCACGAGCGTCGACGCGGCCTCCGCGGCGCCGCTGCGGCGGGTGGGCGCGGCGGCCTTCCTGAGTTGGGTACGCGAGGTCGACCTGCTGCTTGTCAACGCGGACGAGGCCACGGTGCTGGCCGGCGGGTTGGACCCGGCGGCGCAGGGGCGGGCGTTGTCGGCGACGGCCCGGCGGGTGGTGGTCAAGGGCGGCGCGGCGGGGGCGGTCTGGGTCGACCGGTGGGCCACCGTCAGCGTGGCGACGGCCCGGCGGGTGACGGTGGTGGACGTCACGGGGGCCGGGGACGCCTTCGCGGCCGGGCTGCTCACCGCGTGGCTGGCAGGTGCCACGCCGACCGCTGCCCTGGATCGCGCCACCGAACTGGGCGCGCTCGCCGTCTCGACAGTGGGGGCGCGACCACGGCCGTGATCTGTCGGGCCCTGGCCCGCGCGGCGCGGGTCAGGGTTCGGCGTCGATGATCTTGTGCGGGTGCTCCTCGGTGGTGAGGCTCATCGGCGGGGAGTCGTCCGTCCGGCGGGGGCGGAAGCGGTTGGCCAGCCGGTGCTCCTCCTTGGGCGGCCTGTCGTTGGCCAGCAGCACCGCCAGCCACGGGATGACCACCATGCCAAGGGCGCACAGGGGCAGCCAGAGCCACAGCAGCGGGGCCTTCACGCCGACCAGGATCGCGCCAGCGACGATGCAGGCCACCCGGATGCCCATCATCAGGACATAGCGGCGCTGACGGCTCGTGAGCTGATCGTTCTGGCTGCGCGAGGCGTCGGTGATCAGAATCGGCTGGTACGCCTGACGCTTCACCTTGGACCTCCTCGAGGGGGTTACGCCTCATCCTGTCACCGCGAAGCCGTGATCAGCGAAATTTGCCGCATACCGCGTCGTGTTACGCGCGTGGTACGCTGCGCCCCGTGGGCAGCAGGTTCAGCTTCACCGACGAGGCGTTGGCCAACCTGAGGGTCTACGACGTCACACCCGGGGAAGTCTGGGAGGCGCTGCACAGCGCCCGACGGGTCATCCGCCACCTGGGCGACGACGTGATGGTGGTCTACGCCGCCGCCCGACGGGGTCGCCGACTGGCGGTGCTGCTCGCCGAAGCCGATGGCAGCGACAACGACTGGGACATCCTCTCCGCCCGCGAGCTGAGCGACGTCGAGTCCAAGCGCTACGACGAGGCCGTGCGGAGAGATCGCCGATGAGGGGGGCCGTGACGATGCACCGTAACGACGCGACCAAGCAGTTCCACAGCGGCGACGACCGGATCGCCGAGTTGATCGACCATAGTCCGGCGGTGGACCTGCCCACCCCCGACACCGACGTGCCGATGGTGAGCCGATCGGTCCGGCTGCCGCTGGACACCTACGAGCGGGTCCGCGCCGCCGCCGACGCCCGGGGCATCGGCGTCACCACGCTGATGCGGCAGTGGATCGAGGCCGGCCTGGCCGACCTGGACGACTCGGCCACCGTCTCGCTCGCCGACGTCCGGCGCGCGCTGGCCTCGCTGGCCCACCCGACCGCCGCCTGAGCGCACCGCTCAGCCGTCGGCGGCCTTCGCCTTCGCGGCCGCCTTCATCTGCTGCTTGTACTCCCGCACCCGGCGCAGCGAGTCGGCGTCGGTGACGTCGGCCACCGACCGGTACGCGCCAGGGTCGCCGTAGCCACCGGCCGCCTTCCGCCAGTCCTGCGGCGTCACCCCGAACCGCTTGCCGAGCAGGGCCACGAAGATCTGCGCCTTCTGCTTGCCGAAGCCGGGCAGCTCGCCGACCCGGCGCAGCAGCTCCGGCCCGTCGGTGACGTCCGACCAGAGCAGCGCCGCGTCCCCGTCGTAGCGCTCCACCAGGACCCGGCAGACCTCCTGCACCCGGGCCGCCATCGCCTTCGGGAACCGGTGCAGCGCGGGCGGCTGGGCGAAGAGCGCCACCAGCGCGTCCCCGTCGTACCCGGCCAGCTCCGCCGCGTCCAGATCGTGACCGAGCCGCTGGCTCAGCACGTACGGCGAGGAGAACGCCTTCTCCATCGGCACCTGCTGGTCCAGGGTCATACCGATGAGCAGGGCCAGCGGGCTGCGCTCCAGCAGCCGGTTGGCTTCGGGGTCGATGGGAAGCACGAGCGTCATGCGGACATCTTGCCGGGTCGGCCGGGTGCGGATGGACCGCCGCGCTAACCTCGGCGCGTCTCGCCGGCCGCGTAGCTGGGACCGGGGACATGTTGCCGATACTCTCGGTGGGTCCCCAGAAGGAGGTGGCCGTGCCGAGCCTGGAGAGGCCACGCGTCGAGTACCGCACACCGGAGGACCTAGTCCGAGACGTCACCGCCGGACTGGTACGGATCCCACCATTCCAACGATCCTTCAAGTGGGAAGCGGCTGACATCGTCCGGCTCTTCGACAGCCTGCTACGGGGGTTTCCAATTGGAAATCTTCTGCTGTGGCGACGTCCGGCACCGGCGCAGCGGCTCCAGGTCGGCCCGCTGGAAGTCGTAGCTCCCGAGACAGCCGCAGCTCTCTGGGTAGTCGATGGCCAGCAGCGCATCGTGTCTCTCGTCGGCGCATTGACCCGGGCGGACCGCTCTGTCGACCCGCGCTTCCGGGTTCATCTGGACCTGGACACCGGCGAGTTTCACACAATCGGCAACCGTCAACGACCGCCGCGTTCCTGGGTGCCGGTCAGCTCTCTGTTGGACACCGCAGTCCTACTACGATGGATGCGCGACAACTCCGACTGGCTCTCGGAGGAGCAACTCGCCCTCGCCGACCAGGCCGCAAAGGCGATACGTGAGTACCAGATACCGACGTACATCGTTCACTCGGCCGATGAGAACGCTCTGCTCGAGATCTTCACCCGAATGAACACCACCGGGAAACGGCTCACCAAGTCCGAAGTCTTTCAGGCGTTGCACGCGGGTGCCGTCAACGATGAGCTGAGCACCCTGCACAGCCTCGGTCAGATCCCGGCCACGCTCGGATTCGGGACGCTCGACGATCGGCTCGCCCTGCGCTGCGTCCTCGCGTATCGGGGCGGCGACATTTTCCGAGAGGACTTCCGCCAGGAGTTCGGCCCCGAGGACGACCCGGCTGAGACGCTGAGGGAGGTGGCCGCACGACTGCGAGAGGCAGTCGAGTTCCTTCGCGGCGAATGCAGCATTCCCCACATCAAGCTCTTGCCCTACTCGCATGTACTACCGATCCTGGTGCGGTTCATCCGCCTACACGGAACGCCGGTGGGACGACCAGCGACCTTGCTGCGGCGCTGGGTTTGGCGCAGCGCTGTCGCTGGCACGCGCGCCCGTGGGGTCAGCGTCGCCGACATCCGCAATCAGGTGGAGTCGGTGGACGCGCCGGATGCGCTGGCCGCTGCGGCCAACGTGTTGCGGCAGGTGCACTCCTTCCCTGACTTCTCGGCAGAGCTGGACAAGGTGCATTTCAACCATGCGATGACCAAACTCAACACCCTGGGATTGCTCGCTGCCGAGCCCCGCGATCTCGGCAGCGGGGAGATCATCGACATCACCCGGCTTCTAGAGCAGGGCAGTCCGTTGCGGCCGCTACTGCCGGAGAGCGGCGATATCACCCTGGCCACGATCGCTAACCGTTTTGTGCTCCCCCCCGGGGAGCGCCTCACCCGCTCGGCCCTCGTGGACGCCTCATCGACCGTCATGGCCAGCCATTTGATCACCGAAGACGCTAGGGTTCTCGCACTGCGCGACGACTGGTCCGGCTTCCTGGAGCTACGGGCCCAGGTGTGCCTCCAGACCATCACTGGTCACGTCAATCGGATGGCCGAGTGGGGGGCGCGGGACGGGCGATCGCTCGCGGACATACTGCGAACGGCCGCCTGACATGGTCGCAACGACAGCCGAGGTGCGGCTACACGGTCACCGGGTCGGCGAGCTCCAGTTCCTTCAAGGTGGGTCCGAGTTCATCTACGACGACGACCTCTCCTCCCCCGACCACCGAGTTCTCGGCCAGATCTTCGAAGATGATCCCCGATCGGTCCGGCGCGCGCGGGTCGGCCTGCCGCCCTGGTTCGCCAACCTGTTGCCCGAGGGGGCACTGCGTCGTCAGATCATCCGTGAACTTGGAGGCGGCAGAATAGGCGACTTCACCCTGCTACTCAGAGTGGGCAGCAACCTGCCGGGGGCCGTGACCGTCCACGCCGACCGTGAGCCGAAGGACGATTTCCTGCCGGCGGCAGCGGAGCAGATCGACCACCCACTACGACACTCGCTGGCCGGTGTCCAGCTCAAGTACTCGATCTCGACGGACCGACTTGCCGTGCCAGTGAGCGGGCAGGGCGGTTGGTGGATCGTGAAGCTGCCCGACCAGGGTTTGCTTGAGCTGCCCACCAACGAGTATCTGACGATGAGCTGGCTGGCGGCAGCCGGGTTCCCGGTGCCCGCGGTGCATCTCCTACGAGCGGATGAGGTCAAGGGCTTACCCGATGGCCTGGTCCGCCCGGCCGATTTCGTCTACGTGATCCAACGGTTCGACCGCGCCCCCGGGGAACGCATCCATGTGGAGGACTTCGCCCAGGTCGCGGATGTCGAGCCCATGTTCAAGTACAGCGAGTCGGGTGCCTCGTACGACAGCCTCGCCGCAGCGATCCGGCAGCTGACCGGGGACGACGGGTACCACGATTTCATAGCTCGCCTCGTCGCTCTCCTGGTGGTCGGCAATACGGACGGCCATCTCAAGAATTGGGCCATCAGGTATGCGGACGGACGGACTCCTCACCTCGCCCCTGTTTACGACTTCCACTCCCTGTCTGTTTACTCCACCTATCGCTGGGCACCGTTGGCACTCAGCCTGGACTCGGAGACGGTCCCAAGCGCCATCACCGGCGATAACTTCCGGCGTCTGGCAGAGCGGGCTGGAGCGGACCCGGAGCAGACCTTCGACACGGTGGCACAGACCGTGGCCCGGCTGCGTACGGCGTGGACCACGACGGTGGCAGAAGAGGCTCGGGCACGATTCGACGCTTTGGCGGACCACTACACCCGGCGGCTCGACACGCTGCCGATCTGCAGCTCAGACGGCTGATTCACGCTTACGCCCGGGCCGTTACGGCACGGCGATATGCGCGCAGCAGGTGCGACACTCGGATCGTTCTCCGTTAGTTCCGCCTGCAGCACGGGTGCTGTCAGGCCGGGTCGGAGCCAGGGGGCAGGATGGCGGGTGTGGACCAACACGACATGCTGCTCTCCCCTGCCGGTGTCGACGCGCTGCGCAGCGCGCTGACCCGCGCCGGGTTCACCAGCGACGGCATCGCCGGCCGGCTCGGCGCGCAGGCCACCGGCTCGGTCGCGCGCAACGACTACCGGGCCGCCCTGCGCGCCACCGAGGACCGCGATCCGCTCGCCACCCTGATCCGGGTGTTCATCTGCGACCAGACCGAGTCGGAGCCGACGGTGGCCGCGGCGCTGGCGCCGTTGACAGTGGCCGAGGCGCTCGCCGGTGGGCTTGTCGAGCGGCACGGTGACGGCCTGCGCGCCGGTGTCGACCTGGAGCCGTACGGCGAGGACTGGTGGGTGCTCGCCGACGTGCCGGGCAGCGCCCGACCGGGACAGCCACTGCATGCCGAGCACGTGCTCGGCATCGGCGGGGCCACACAGACCCTGATCGGCGCCACGGTGCGCCGCCCTGTCGACACCGCGCTCGACCTGGGCACCGGCTCCGGCGTGCAGGCCCTGCACCTGTCCACCCACGCCCGTTCGGTGACCGCCACCGACCTCTCCGAGCGGGCGCTGCGCTTCGCCGCCACCAACGCCGCCCTCAACGGCCAGAACTGGGAACTGCTGCGCGGCGACCTTGTCGCTCCGGTGGCGGGCCGGCGCTTCGACCTTGTGGTGAGCAACCCGCCGTTCGTTGTCGGCCCGGGCACCACCACGCACGTCTACCGCGACTCCGGGCGCGTGGGTGACGCGATCGGCGCGGAACTCGCCGCCGCCGCCCCCGACCTGCTCACCGAGGGCGGCACCATGCAGTACCTGGCGAACTGGGTGCACGTCGCCGGTGAGGAGTGGGACGAGCGGGTCGCCGACTGGTTCGCCGGGACCGGCCTGGACGCCTGGGTGATCCAGCGCGAGGTCGCCGACCCCATGGCGTACGTCGACCTGTGGCTCACCGACGTCGGCGAGAGCACCGATCCACAGCGGACGGCGGCCTGGCTGGACTGGTTCGACGCGCACAAGGTCGAGGGGATCGGCTTCGGCATCGTGTCCCTGCGCCGTGGCGGGCACGACGACCCGATCATCCGGGTGGAGGACCTGCGGCAGCGGGTCGAGCCGCCGCTGGGCGACCAGGTGGGCGCCTGGTTCGACCGCCAGGACTTCCTCCGGGTACGCGACACCGAGGGGCTGCTCGCCGAGCGTTACCGGGCCGCCGACGGCCTGCAACTGCGTCAGGAGGCCACGATGGGTGACGAGGGCTGGGCGGTGGACCGGCAGGTCCTCGCGATGCCGCACGGCCTGCGCTGGACCGAGGAGATCGACCCGTTGGTGCTGGCGCTCGTCGGTGGCGCCGACGGCCGGCTGCCGCTGCGCGACCAGCTCGCCCTGCTCGCGGCTGCGCACGATGTGGAGCCCGACGAGATGGCCGAGGCTGCCGGCCCGATCGTCGCGCATCTCGTGGAGCGCGGCTTCATCGAGCCGGTGACGGCGTGATGCGGGCACCGGCAGTCGGCACGCAGGTGGCCCGCTGATGCGCGCTGTGGTGCAGACCGTCGGCCGGGCCAGCGTGACGGTGGACGGCGAGGTGGTCGGCGCGATCGACAACGGCCTGCTGGTGCTTCTCGGGGTGACCCACACCGACACGGCCGAGACCGCCCGCACGATGGCCCGCAAGGTGCACGAGCTGCGGATCCTGGACGACGAACGGTCCGCCTCCGACACCGGCGCGGCGATCCTGGTGGTCAGTCAGTTCACCCTCTACGGCGACGCTCGCAAGGGTCGTCGTCCAACCTGGACCGCCGCCGCTCCCGCCGAGGTCGCCGAGCCGCTGGTGACGGCGGTCGTCGAGGCCCTGCGCGAGCGCGGCGCGAAGGTGGAGACGGGTCGCTTCCGCGCGCACATGCTCGTCGAGAGCGTCAACATCGGCCCGCGCACCGTCCTCCTGGACCTCTGACCCGGCAATCGGCTTCATTCACGACAATGATCCGGTCGGATCCTGTCAGGTGACCGATCGCCTCACTCCCGTTTCACGCCCCTCCCGCCAAGCTGTGTCTCACACCGGCACCACTGAGCCGGAGACACGGCCCAGATGTGGACACGGGGAGAGACAGAGATGGCCCTGCAGATGACGGAAAACCGGATGCGCCCGGCAGCCAGCACCGACACCGATGCGCCCACCGAGATCCTCGCCGACCTGGACGCCACCGACGAGCGCGGCATCTCCACGGACCTGGTCCGGGCATACCTGAACGGAATCGGCCGCACGAAGTTGCTGACCGCGGCACAGGAGGTCGAGCTGGCGCGGCGCGTCGAAGCCGGCCTGTTCGCCGACGAGAAGCTCGCAACCTGCACCCCGGTCTCGCCGGAGTTGCGGGCCGACCTGGAGCTGATCGTCGCCGAGGGACGGGCCGCCAAGGACCACCTGCTGGAGGCGAACCTGCGGCTGGTGGTCAGCATCGCCAAGCGCTACACCGGCCGTGGGATGGCCTTTCTGGATCTGATCCAGGAGGGCAACCTCGGTCTGATCCGCGCGGTGGAGAAGTTCGACTACACAAAGGGCTACAAGTTCTCGACGTACGCCACCTGGTGGATCCGCCAGGCGATCACCCGCGCCATGGCCGACCAGGCCCGCACCATCCGCATCCCGGTGCACATGGTCGAGCAGGTCAACCGGATGGTGCGGGCCCGCCGCGAACTCGCCGTGACGCTCGGCCGCGAACCGACTGTCGCCGAAGTAGCCCGCGCGCTGGAGATCCCCGAGGTCCAGGTCATCGAGCTGATCTCGTACGACCGGGAGCCGGTCAGCCTGGACCAGGCGGTCGGCGACGACGGCGAGAGCGCACTCGGCGACTTCGTGGCCTCGGTGGACCCGCGCAACGAGCCCGGTGACACCGCCGCCCAGGGCGAGTTGCGCAACGAGGTGAGCATCGTGCTGTCGACGCTGTCCCAGCGGGAGCAGGCGGTGATCCGGCTCCGTTTCGGTCTGGACGACGGTCGCCAGCGCACCCTTGACGAGGTCGGTCGCGAGTTCGGCCTGTCCCGGGAGCGCATTCGGCAGATCGAGAAGGTGACGCTGCTGAAGCTGCGCGCTCCGGAGCGGGCGCAGCGCCTGGAGGCGTACGCCTGCTGAGGCGCACGGTCCACACGGAAGGCCCTGGCGGTTCGCCGGGGCCTTCCGTGCTGTCGAGGTGGGTGACGCGGCCGTCGAGGTGCTTGACGGCGGCGGCGATCCGCGATAAACCATCTGGTTATACAACCAGGAGGTTATGGTGAGCCCGGAGCTGTTGGACGCGACGTTCGCGGCACTTGCCGACCCGACCCGGCGAGCAATACTCGCCCGGCTCGCGGTCGGCGAGGCGACGGTCACGGAGCTGGCAGCGCCCTTCGAGATGAGCCAGCCCGCCATCTCCAAGCACCTCAAGGTGCTGGAACGGGCTGGCCTCGTCAGCCGGGGGCGGGACGCCCAGCGCCGGCCGTGCCGTCTGGAGGCACGCCCACTGCGGGAGGCCACGGCCTGGCTCGCCGGCTACCGCGACTACTGGGCGGAGAGCTACAAGCGACTCGACGGCCTGCTCGACGAACTCCAGGCCGTCGACAAGCGGGACGCGGCGCCGAGCGGGGCGGGCGAGTGACGGGCACCGACGACTCGATCGTCGTACGCGCACCGGGCGACCGGCAGATCGTGCTGAGTCGCCTGTTCGAGGCGCCGGCCCGGCTGGTGTTCGCCGCATTCACCCAACCCGAGCTGCTGGTCCGCTGGTACGGGGCGCAGGGCTGGAGGCTCGTGGGGTGCGACGTCGACCTGCGCGTCGGCGGGCGGTGGCGGTTCGAGTCGCAGGGCCCGGACGGCACCCGGATGGCCCAGGCAGGCGTCTACCGGCAGATCGATCCGCCGCACCGGCTGGTCTTCACCGAACTCTTCGACGACCAGTCCTATCCGGGCGAGACTCTGGTCTGCCACGAGTTCACCGAGCTGGCCGGGCGGACCACAGTCACCACCACGCTGCTCTACGCCACAGCAGAGGGGCGGGACACCGTGCTGCGCTACCCGATGACTCGGGGCATCGGGCAGAGCTTCACGCGGCTCGCCGAACTGCTGCGTTCGACAACAACCACGACACGAGGGGAGCACCAATGAACTGGACGCTGGAAGTGGTGATCGTGCCGGTCTCCGATCTGGACCGGGCGAAGGCGTTCTACGCCGACCAGCTCGGCTTCGCTGTGGACCACGACACGGTGATCGGCGACGACGTCCGCATCATCCAGCTGACACCGCCCGGGTCCGGCTGCTCGGTGGTGATCGGCAAGGGCGCGGTCCCGCAGATGCCACCGGGCTCGCTCAAGGGGCTGCAACTGGTGGTGCCCGACATCGAGAAGGCCCGCGCGCAACTTGTCGAACGCGGCGTGGAGGTCAGCGAGATCCAGGTGGTCGGGCGCAACCCCCGGCCCGTGCCGCACCCGTTGGACAACGTCGGATTCGTCCACTTCACCGACCCCGACGGCAACGCCTGGGCCGTCCAGCAGATCTCCAGCCGCGCCTGAAACCGCCGCCCGCTCGGGCCTCTGCTCACAGGCGGCGCGGGCCGGTGTCCGGGCGGGCCACCGGACCGCCCACCTGGACCTGGGCGTGCAGGACCGTGATGCCATCCGGGCGGGCGAGCACCGGGTTGAGGGTCAGCGATCGCACCCGGGGTTGCTCGTCGGCGAGCTGACCCACCCGCAGCAGCAGGTCGGCCAGGGCAGCCCTGTCGACAGGCGCCGCACCCCGGTGCCCCCGCAGCAGCGGCGCGGCCCGGGGTTCGTCGACGAGCTCGGCGGCGTCGCGGTCGGTCAACGGCACCGCCCGCCAGGCCCGGTCGCCAAGCAACTCGGTGGCCACCCCACCGAGACCGAAACCGACCACCGGCCCGAACGCCGGATCCTCCACCAACTCCACCACGCAGGCCACACCCGGCGGGACCATCGGCTGCACCAGGACCTCCGCGCCGAAGCGGGCGGCCAGTTCGGCGTACGCCCGGCGGACCGTCGCCTCGTCGGGCAGGTCGAGCCGGACCGCGCCGAGGTCGACCCGGTGCCGCAGCCCGGGGGCAGCAGCCTTCAGCGCCACCGGGAAACCCAACCCCGCCGCCGCGTCCACCGCCGCGTCGAGCGAGTCGACGGACACCGACGCCACAGGTTCGATGCCGTACGCGGCCAGCAGCGCGTTCGGGTCGGGCGGATCGCGGAGCGCAGCCTGGGCGGCGGCACTGTCGACCCCTGGCAACTCGGGTGCCACCCCGGGCGGGCGGCGTAGCCACTCGGCGTACCGGTGCACGCGGGCGAGAGCGCGCACTGCCTCCTCCACGCCGCCGTACGCGGGCATCCCGGCCGGCGGCCGGCCCACCAGGAACGTCGCCACCGTCGGCTTGCCCAGCGCCAGCGCGGCCGGCAGCGCGGCGATGACGTCGGCGTCCACATCGGTGAGTTGACCGGGCAGCGGCGGGGCGAAGACCACCACCAGGGCGTCCACCCGGTCGTCGCTTGCCGTCTCCGCGAGGGCGGCGGCGAATTCGGCCGCACCGGCGCTCGGCCCGACGTCACGGGGATAGCCGTCGACGACCGTGAGGCCCTGCCCGACGCAGGCTGTCGCGGCCAGGCCGGTCAGCGCCGAGGAGTTGCCGACCACGCCGACCCGGCCGCCGGCGGGCAGCGGCTGGTTGGCAAGCAGCACCCCCACGTCGAGCAGTTCCGGCACGGTGTCCACCCGGATCACGCCGGACTGGGCGAACAGGGCGGCCACCGCCACCTCGTCCGGCCCGGCCGAGTCGCCCACCCCTGGCGGTCGGGCCGGTGACGCGAGCGCGACGACCGGCTTGGAACGGCCGATCCGCCGGGCCAGCCTGGCGAACTTACGCGGGTTACCGAACGTCTCCAGATACAACATGATCACGTCGGTGCCGGGGTCGTCCTGCCAGTACTGGAGCAGGTCGTTGCCGGAGACGTCGGCGCGGTTGCCGGCCGAGACGAAGCTGGACAGCCCCAGGCCGCGCCGGTCGGCCTCGGCGAGCAGCGCCACCCCGAACGCACCGGACTGGCTGAAGATGCCGACCCGACCGGCCGGCGGCAGCGCCGGGGCGAGGGTGGCGTTGAGGCGTACCGTCGGATCGGTGTTGGCCACGCCGAGACAGTTAGGGCCGACCACGCGCATCCCGGCGGCGTGCGCCGCGCGGACCAGCGCCCGCTGGGTGGCCGCGCCCTGGGCGCCGGCCTCGGCGAAGCCTGCCGAGATGACCACCAGGCCGTGCACTCCGGCGGCGGCCGCGTCGGCGACCACAGCGGTCACCGCCGCAGGCGGGACCGCCACCACCGCCAGGTCCACAGGGACCCCGGCGTCGACAGCCGACGGGTACGCGGGAAGCCCCGCCACCGTCGACGCGCTCGGATGCACGGGCACCACGGCACCTGTGAAACCACCGTCGCGCAGGTGCCCCAGCACTGCCGCGCCGACGCCCTGCCCTGTGGCGCTGGCGCCGTAGACGGCGATGCCGCGCGGGGCGAGCAGCCGGGCGATCGAGCGGGCCTCGGTACGGTGTTCCCTGCCGAACTGCACCTCCAGCGTGGCCTCGGTGGGCGCGATGGGAAAGCTCAGGTGCACCACGCCGTCGGCGTACTCGCGCTGGACCTGGTAGCCGAAGTCGGAGAAGACCCGCAGCATCGTCCCGTTTGTCGGCAGCACCTCGGCGACGAAACTCATGATGCCGTTGCGCCGGGCGGCGTCGGCCAGGTGCTCCATCAGCACCGACCCGATGCCCCGGCCCTGGTAGGCGTCCTCCACAACGAAGGCCACCTCCGCCTCCGGACTCTGCGGGCCGAGCCGCTCGTAACGGCCGACGGCGACGATCTGCTCGCCGGCCAGCACCACGAACGCCTCCCGGTCGCGGTGGTCGACAGTGACGAAGCGGATCAGATCCCGTTCCGGAATGCGCGGGTACGGCGAGAAGTACCGCAGGTAGCGGGTGCGCTCGGAGAACCGGCTGTGCATCGCCACGATGCCCGGCGCGTCGTCCGGACTGATCGGTCGCAACTGGACGGCGCTGCCGTCGCTGAGCAGCACGTCCACCGGCTGGTCCACGGTAGTCACAGGTGCCGTCCTCCCCCGGGCCCGGCTCAGTCCCGCGGATCGTGCGGATCAAGCCCCAGCAGCGGGAACACCGTCCTGCGGGTCGCCGCGATCGCCCGGTCCACAGCGTTGGGCTCACCTGTCGGCTGCCACGGCTCGTACGACGGGTCGACGTCGTCGGTCATCCGCAGCGGAATCTCCCGGCCCGGACGGCGAGCGGCGGCAAGCTCCCGCCAGGCCGGCGGGGTGAGCGTCGCCGGGTCGATCGGGTCGCCGGTGGCCACTGCCAGCAGGTGGGTCCACGCCCGGGGCACCACTTCGACAAGCGCGTACCCGCCGCCGCCGGTGGCGACCCAGCGGCCGTCGCACAGCTCGTCGGCGAGCGCCCGCAACGCCAGGTAGGTGGCACGCTGCCCGTCGACCGTCAGGCTCAGGTCGGCGAGCGGGTCGAGCCGGTGCCCATCGGCACCGCACTGGCTGACCAGCACCTGCGGCCGGAACGCACGCAGCACCGACGGCACGATCGCGTGGAACGCCCGCTGCCAACCGGAGTCGTCGACACCCGGCGGCAGCGGCATGTTGACGGCGGTGCCCTGCGCGCCCGGTCCACCGGTCTCGTCCGGAAAACCGGTGCCGGGAAAGAGCGCGAGCGGGGTCTCGTGCACGCTGACAGTGAGCACCCGAGGGTCGTCCCAGAAGATCTGCTGCACGCCGTCGCCGTGGTGCACGTCCACATCCACGTACGCGATGCGCTCGGCACCCAGTTCCAGCAGGCGGGTGATGGCCACGGCCGGGTCGTTGTAGACACAGAAGCCGGAGGCCCGGGCGGGCATCGCGTGGTGCAGGCCACCTGCCACGCTCACCGCCCGCCGCGCGTCGCCGCGCCACACCGCCTCGGCGGCGGCCACAGTGGCACCGGTGATCAGCGCGCTGGACTCGTGCATCCCGTCGAAGACCGGATTGTCGGAGGTGCCCATCCCGTATCCGGCGAACAGCGGGTCACGCGGCGCTGCCCGCACCGCCGCCAGGTAGGCCGGGTGGTGCACGCGGGCGAGCAGGGCCTCGTCGACGGGCTCCGGTTTCACAACGCGCACGCCTGGCCGGTCGAGGATGCCCAGCTCGCGGGCGAGCGCGAACGTCAGCTCCACCCGTACCGGGTCGAGCGGATGGTCACCCATGTCGTAGGCGAGCAGCGACTCGTCCCACACCACCACCGTGTCGTCGGACATGAGCCCATGGTCGCACGAGGACGGGCGGCCCCCCACCGCACGTGCTGCTCAGTGGCCGGATGTCGACCCGGAGGCGACCGGCCGGGCGGGATCGGCCACCCAGTTGCTCCACGATCCGACGTAGAGTGCCGCATCCGTGCGGCCCGCCAGATGCAGCGCCAGGATCGCCTGCGCCGCGGTCACCCCCGAGCCGCAGTAGGCCCCGACGGCCCGCGCGCCGGTCACGCCAGCTGCGGCGAAGCGCTCCCGCAACACCTCGGCGGCCAGGAAGCGTCCGTCCGAGCCGACGTACTCGCCGGCCGGCAGGTTCGCCGCGCCGGGCACGTGGCCCGCTACCGGGTCGATCGGTTCGACCTCGCCCCGGTAACGGGGCGCAGCCCGTACGTCGAGGAGCACGGCGTCGTCGGCGGCAGCCAACGCGGCGGCCTGCCCGGCGTCGAGCACCGGCAGGTCACCCGGGCGCACCTCGACGTCGCCGGGACTCGGGGCGGGTGCCGAGGTGGAGACGGGCCGACCGGCGGCGACCCAGGCCGGGTAGCCGCCGTGCAACACGCGAACCGTGCGGTGCCCCGCCCAGCGCAACGTCCACCAGGCGCGGGCCGCGGCCAGGCCGTCGCCACCGTCGTACACCACGACGGGATGACCGGCGCGGACGCCGGCGGCCCGCAGCGCCGCCTGCAACGCGGCCGGGTCGGGAAGTGGATGCCGGCCTCCGACGCCGGGCGGCCCGCAGAGCGCGGTGTCCAGGTCGACGAAGACCGCGCCGGGCAGATGGCCGGCCAGGTAGTCGTCGTGGCCGGGCGGGCCGGTGAGCCGCCAGCGGACGTCGAGCAGGGTGGGCGGATCGGTGTCGTCGAGCTCGGCGGCGAGCCGACCGACTTCGATCAGCGGCTCCTCAATTCCGGACATGGCGACCATCAAACACCATCCGGGTCAGGACCCGCGCGGTTCGGCGACGGCCACTCGGCCGAACAGCGAGGTACCATCGTGCACCGGAGGGCCGCTGCCGCTATGAAGTCTCACGACCTGGTCGACACGACCGAAATGTACCTGCGCACCATCCTCGAGTTGGAGGAGGAGGGCGTGCCGCCGCTGCGCGCGCGCATCGCCGAGCGCCTACGGCAGAGCGGCCCCACCGTGAGCCAGACCGTTGCCCGGATGGAGCGCGACGGCCTGCTCACCGTCGAAGGCGACCGGCAACTGACCCTCACGGCGCTCGGCCGGGGCACCGCCGTCTCCGTGATGCGCAAGCACCGCCTCGCCGAGTTGCTGCTGGTGAACGTCATCGGGATGCCCTACGAGGAGGCCCACGAGGAGGCCTGCCGCTGGGAGCACGTGATGAGCGACGCCGTCGAGAAGCGGGTGTACGACCTGCTCAACCGGCCCACCCGCTCCCCGTACGGCAACCCGATCCCCGGTCTGGAGGCGTTGGGCTCGCCCGAGACGCAGGCCACCGAGGCCGGCGAAGGTGAGCGCAACCTGGCATTCCCCGGCCTCACCGGGCCGGTGGTGGTGCGCCGGATCTGCGAGAGCGTGCAGACCGACTCCGACGTGCTACGCCAGCTGCACGCCGCCGGTGTCGACCCGGGTGCCACAGTGACGGTGGCGCAGGAGCGTGACGGAGTGTCGATCGACAGGTCCGGCGACCGCGTCCGGCTGCCGCGCGAGGTCGCCTCGCGGGTCTTCGTCGCCGCCGGCTGACCTGCTGCTCGGCTGACCCTGCCGCTGCTCGCTGGCCTTCCGGCTTGGGCGTCACAGTGCCCGGGTGTCCACCTTCTTGGCCAGCGCGATCAACTCCCCGGCGAGTTTCTCGGCCACCGCGCGCTCGGTGCCGCGGGCACTGGTCCAGGTCAGAGTCGCCAACCGGCTGTCGGTGGCCAGCCAACCGACCTCGACTGCCGGGCCGTGGCCGCTCGCCGCGGCGACGGTACGCCGGTACGCCTGCTGACCCAGCCCGGTGACCTTCGTCGCCTTGGTGGGCACCACGTCCGCGCCGAACGTGGTCTTGTCGACCGACGTCTCGGACACGCTCAGCATCAGCTCCGGCAGCGGCGCGTTCCCGGCCCGGACCACGCAGGTGTGCGTGTCACCTCGTTCGCTGGCCGCCGCCACGTCGAAGCGCACCTTGATCAGTTGCTCGATGAGCGCGAAGTCCAGCAGCCGGCAGGCGCCGCCCGAGGAGGCCGCCGCCACGTCCACAGCGATCGGCACCGGCGGCGGCACAGCCGACGGCTCGGCGTCGGCGGCACAGCCGCTCACCAGCAGTCCGGCCAGCCCGGCGACCACGATCCGCCCGCGCACGCTCCACCCTCTCGCCGACCGACGGCGGTAGGCGCCCGCCAGGTGTCCGTCGGCCACCGTACGGGGTGTCCGGGTTCGGCGGAAGTCCTCGTTTTACCGTTATCCGCACTGTGGATCGTCCACGTACGGGCAGTGTCGGCAGCCACGTCCACAGCAGGTGCCACGGCGGGCCAGGAATGCGGCGCTGAGCACGAACAGCCCGCTCGCCGGGTCGAGGTAGCCGGCCTCCCCGGCGGCCAGTGCGGCGGCGTGCGCAGCGAGGATCCGTGCCCGGTCGGGATGCCCGGGCGGCAGCCGCGACAGGTGTGGCTCGGTGAGCGGCCGGTCGGCCAGGGGTCGTCGCTCTCCGCTCACCGCAGCAGTCTAGGCAGCGTCGAGGAGCGTGGTGCTGGTGCCGGCTGTGTCGCCCTGACCGGTCTGTCTGCAGTGTCAGCCGAACCACGTCATCGCCTGGCCGTGGCCCCGCGTCCAGGCCAGCGGCGTGCCGTCCAACGCGAGGACGTTGTGCAGCCCCTCCCCCGACGGTGTCGGCAGCCCGTCGTACGGCAGCACCTCCGGCGCCTCGTTGGCGACCCAGTGACCGGGCAGGTCACGGACCAGCCGGACGAACGCCTTCCGGCGCGGCACGGGCACCTGGTAGAGCACCGAGTTGTGGAAGACCACCAGCGTCGCGCCGGCCGGCGCCCGCGCGGCCAGCGCCGGCAGGTCGTCCACCAGATCGCCACGGACCAACAGCGGCGGATCGGCAGCGGCGACCGCCGCCGCAGCCCGAAGCCGGGCCCGCCGGTGCGCGTGCTCCGGCCAGATCAGCGCGTCCAACCAGGACACGTCGTCGGGGTCGGTCACGTCGAGGGGGTTGAGGTCCAGGCCAGCCCGCCACACCACCTGGGGTACGCGCGCCGGCGGCACCAATCCGCTGGCCGCGCAGTCCAGGACGGGCTCGCCGGAGCCGACCCGATGCTCGCCGTAGCGGTAGGCGTACCGGTCGGGATAGAGGCAGAGCCCTGCGGACGCGCCGACCTCCAACAGGGCGAGCGGCTGCGGCAGCGCGGCGAGCACCGGGAGCAGCACAGCGCACCGGCCGGCCTCGTTCGTCTGGGTGGCCCGGACGCGCATCTGCGCCTCGATGACCGGCCAGTTCGCCACCGCGTAGTCGTGAAACGCCGCCGGGTCCTCGACCGGGCCGCCGAGCCACCGGACGACACCGAACAGCAGGTTCGGTTGCCGCTTGGCCGGGGGCAGCCCGTCGAGCAGCGTCAGCAGCTCGTGGTCGCGGGACACCGCCAGGGACAGCCGCTCGTACGCGGGCGAGACCCCGCGTACCTCCCGGGTGGCGAATCTGGCGTACGCCTCGGCGGTTGTCATGCAGTGATCGTCGCAGCCTCGCCGTCAGGCCGCTTCGAGGGCGCCCGCGTCAGCGTCGGTCTTCGGTGAAGGCGGCACGCGGGTCGATGGCCTGACCCCGTGCGTACTCCTCGCCGAAGGCCGCTGGGCCCAGCGCCTCGATCGCGGCGGCACGGGTCTTGGCGAGGTCGGCCGCGTCGTCCGGATCCGGCACCTGGCCGAGTGATGCGAACGCGGCGTCCGTGACACCTACCATCCGCGCCGCACGCGAATGGTCACCTTCGACCGAGGCGAGCACGGCATCCGCCACGCAGACGTACGGCACGAAGTCGGCCCAGTCGTTCCGGAACACCCGCTCCCGGCCCTCGGCGAACAGTTGCCTCGCCACGTCGAGGTTGCCCATGCCCAGCTCGCAGAACGCCAGGTTGTGATACTCGGAGTTGACAGTCATCGGCTGGTCGAGCGCCTCGTTGAGGGCGATGCTCTCCCGATACAGGTCCCGGGCACGGGCCAGGTCACCGGACATCCGCGCCACGCCAACCAGGACGTGCCTCGGCCGCTCCTCCAGGCTCCGCTCGCCCGAGCGCAGCGCGACCTCAAGAGCCTCGCGGGCACGAGCCTCCCCGCCCGGCAGGTCGCCGCCACGGATGGCGACCCGGGCCAGGCTGTACCGCGCCTCCACCTCGCCCGCCGGGTCGCCGGCCGCCTGCGCCCGCTCGATCTCGGCCTCGCTCATCCGCACCACGGCGTCGGTCTCACCGCGCCGGAAGGCCGAACGCACGTCAGCGCTGAAGTCCATCGGTTCTCCCCGTTGGTTCGGTCGCTGTTACTGGAACACCGTCCAGGTCTCCACGAGACGGAAGCCCATCGACTCGTACAGGGGCCGGCCCATCTCGCTGGATTGCAGGTAAGCGGCGTCCGCGCCGGCTGCGAAGCCGTCGCGCACCACTACCTCGGTGATGGCCCGGCCCAGGCCACGACCCCGGGCGGTCGGAGCGACGGCGATGTTGAACACGCCGACCACACCGGCGGTCCGCACTCCGAGACCGGTGCCAGCGGGGTGACCCGGCTCCTCCGCCAGATAGCCCGCTATGGCGTCGTCGTCGAGCACACCACCGCCCATCAGCGTGCCGAAGGCGTCCACGGGGGCCTCGAATCCCTCGGCGAGCGTCGCCGCGTAGAGGTCGCTCTCGGCCGCACCGACACGGCGTACCAGCTTCCGCTGCGCCTCGTCGGCAGTGAACACGACATCGGCCGCGGCGCAGGCAAGCATCGGCAGGTCACTGCGCTCCACCAGGCCGTGCCGGGCCGCCAGATCGGCTATTTCGTCACCCGCCACACCTCGAATGACGATCGACCAGAGCGGGACCCGGCCGCTGACCTCCGTCGCCAGTTCGTCGAGCGACAGGAGATCCGGCGCCAGAGTCGTGTCGGAGACCATGTTCAGCGTCGCGACATCGGCGTACGTGAGGGCGGCGCGCGCTGTTCCCCGCTCGGCGTACCAGCCCTTCGGGGTGGCCGCGCAGAGGACTTCGAGGGCGTCGAACTGCGCCGCCGCCACCCGATCAGCAATCTCGTTCACGTCTGCATCTCTCATGTCTTTCGGGATCAGCAGCGAACGAGCGTACCTCCTGCGTATGGACGGCCACCGGACCACCGGGACCTGCGGATACGTCCGGGCGAACCAGTCGGTGATCAGCCGCATTGTGGAGGCAGCGGGCGACCGCTCGTCGATGACACGATGAGTCGATGCGCGTTCTCTTCGACGGCAAGGCCCCGGTCGCCTACGGGCAGATCTACGTGACGAGTCGTGAACTGCCGGACATGCACGAGGCGTTCGCCGGGCAGGCGAACGGCCTCTGCGGGGCCGGCCAACCGGGCGCGCTGTTCCTGATGACCGGTACGCACTCCGGGCGGGTCCGGTTCACTGTCGAGTTGCACGACGTCGAGCCGCCGGCGGCAGCGCAGGAGTGGGAGGACGTCGTGGAGGCGTCGTTTCTGCCGAAGGCTGCGGTGGCCGACCTGGTCCCGTGGGGTGAAGGCTCTCTTGCCCGGCTGCCGTTGACCTCCGACGGGCAGGACGCCACCTGGCAGCCGGTCTACCGCGTGCGGTACTGCGCCATGGGCATGGACCAGGGGCGCGACCCGTTCGGCGGGCTCGACCCGGACGAGCGTGACGAGGACGGCCACGCCTACCTGGATCGACGGCCGGACCGCTACCTGCTGTGCTTGTGGCCGGAGGGCACAACGGGCGGCGGCCCGAGTGACGGCGTGACGCGCGCCGACGCGATCCTCCGCCAGACCAGCGGCGCCGCCGCCTACTGGCACGCCTGGGCGTGCTCGCTGCCGTCCCCGCCGACCCTGTGGGAGCAGGTCGAGGCTGAGAAGCACAAGCGGTTGGAGCGGGAACGCCGCGACCAGGAGTACCGCATGCGGCATGAGCTGCGGCGCTGGGGCGGGCGTCCGCCGAGTGAACGGCTCCGGCAGGTTCACGGCAACATCTTCGGCATCGTCCTGCTGGACCGGGACCTTGTCGACGGGGTGGCTGGCGTCGACGCCGTCACGCAGCGGCGGATCGCGATCTGGGCGGCGCGGCAGGCTTTCACCGTCGCCGGCATCGCGGACCTCGACTGGCTGAGGCCGGCGTGGACGGCGCTGGATCGGGGCATGCCGCTACCCGCCGAATTCGCTGACCCGGCGGCACTGCGGACACGCATTCAGGGCACGTCGTCCGTCAGGCTCGTTCTGCAATCGGCGCGCCCGGCGGGTCGGAGCACAGCTGACCCGTTCCTCACAGCTCTCGACGCCCCGGTGGACCCGGTCGCGATGGCACTGCCGGCGCTTGCGGCCGCTGGCGAGTCGGATCCGCTGCAGGCCGCGCTGGAGGCGCTCTGGGCGGCAGTCAGCGCCTACGCCGCCCGGCGGGCCGAGTTCCTGGCTGACGTGCGACGGGCCTTTCCGGCCGTCGCCTCAAGTGGCCTCCGGCGGTGAGCCTGCCTGCTCGCCTCCGCCCGAGCCGACCAGCAGCTTGTCCCGCCGTGCTACCCATGGGGCGTAGGCTGGCCTGAACGACTCCTGCCGCTGACCTACTTTCCCGAAGGGTTGGTGGCAGACCAGGTGAGAGCAGTCGTGTACGACCACGCATGCGACGGCCCCCTTGCCGAAGCGTCGGGCGTCGCCCAGCTCGGGATGATCGCGGAGCAGTGCCGCGGCCAGCCAGGCGTCCAAGCTCTGCGTACGGTCCCAGGACGAGACCGGGAAGATCATCGGTATCAGGTCGGCGTCGCCCTCCAGCAGGTCGATCGCCAGCCGCAGCGCCATGGAGCTCTTACCGCTGCCCGCCGCGCCAAGGATGACCAACTGACGCACGGAGAGGCCCGAGAAGAACTCGGCGAGATCGTGGACGCTGCCCGATCTGGTTTTGCCAGCCCACCGGATCGGTTGCAGGTAGGGCGGCTCCAACTCGCGGCGGTTCGCCTCCTCGGTCAGGCGCCGAGACATCCGACGGGCGAGATGGTCGTGGACGGCCTTTTCCTGCTCGCTGACCGTCCACGACGGTGAGTGGGCGCGCTGCGCCCACCACGATCCGATCGCCACGATCAGGCTGGCAAAGGCAATCGGCGGACCCAAACCGCTGGAGATCTTGTCGATGCGATCGAGTTCGGTCGCCGGCATCCATCGAAGCCAGTGCAGTAACGCAAGTCCGGAGATTGTGGACGTAAGAACCAGCACAGCCACAAGCAGAGGTCTCACCCACGCCCGTCGCACATTCGCATTATCCGGCATCGACGCGAGAAGCCCGTGACGCCGTCCATCGATCCTGATTACGTCTCAGCTCGCCAGCACCACGGTCGGCATGACCCACGATGACTGGTGGGCGGGTCACTACCCGAGCAACGCCGCTGCGGCGGCCAGGGTGACCAGCGACAGCGTCGTGGTCACCACCACCGCCCGGTTGGCCACCGCCTCGCCGACGCCGTACTCCTGGGCGTAGATGAACGTGTTCTGCGCTGTCGGCAGGCCCGCGCACACCACCACGGCGAGCAACTGCGGCGCGGACAGGTGCAGGGCAAGCCCGGCCGCGTACGCGATGACCGGCTGTGCGACGAGCTTCAGCGCGGTGATCACGGCCAGTTCGGCCAACTCGGGCGGCTCGGCCAGCTCTGCCGGTTCGGCCCGCGACGGCGCCGTGGGGTGCAGCGACGCGCCGAGCGCGACCAGGGCGGCCGGAGCCGCGGCGCCCGACAGCAGGGTGAGCGGCGCGGCGGCCGCCGACGGCAGATGCAGGCCGGCAGCCGAGCACGCGACACCGAGCAGCGACGCCAGGATCACCGGGTTGCGTACCGGCAGGGAGGCGATACGGCGGACCCGAACCCGCCCGGCCGGATCGGTGTGCCGGTCCAGGGCGACCAGGATCACGGGCGTCACCACAAGCACCTGCAGCAGCACCACCTCCGCCAGGAACGACACGGTGCCGAGAACCTGCGTTGCGATCGGGATGCCGAGGTTCGCCGAGTTCACGTACCCGGCGGCCATGCCCCAGATCGGCTGTTCGCCGGTCCTGCGACCGAACAGCCAACTCGCGCCGACCCACCCGAACCCGACGACCGCGGCAGTGCTCAACCCGAAGGCGAGCAGCGATCGGCTGGCGAACCCGGAAAGCGGCATTCGGGACAGGGCCAGGAACAGGGCTGCCGGCATCGCGAGGTGGAACACGAACCGGCCGAGCACCGAGGCCGCCGCCTCGCCCAGCAGGCCCCAACGGCAGGCCGCGTAGCCGACAGCGGTGAGGATCCAGATCGGCGCGAACGCCGACATCAGGCTCATACGGGCGTCACCGGCGGGCGTCGCGCCGGCTCAGGGAATGGCGGGCGTACGAGTCGGGAAGCACGAGCTCAGCCTCGCATCCCGTCCGGTACGCGCAAACATTCCGCCCATCGCACGAACCTGTCCGGGATCACTGCCTACCTCGCCGGAGGCGCCATCAGGCATCATGAGCGCCGTGAGCGACGGATACATCCGCCTGATTCCGACCGACCTGCACTGGCAGCCGACTCCCGAGGCTGCCGCCGCAGCTACGGCCTACGTCACAGGACTTTTCTCGGGGCCGGGCGATGACGTCGAGCATGTCGAATATGAGTTCTACGACCACGTCACACTCATCGACGCGGGCGAGAACACCAACCGTGTCACATGTCCGCGCTGTGCCAGCGACATCGACCTGGAGTGGCTCTTCGACCTGATCGAGGAGAACGGCGAGAGCTTCGATGAGCTGGACGTGACGGTTCCCTGCTGCGAGGCGACGGTTCCGCTGAACACTCTTCACTATGACTGGCCAGTCGGCTTCGCCCGCTTCGAAGTGAGCGCCATGAACCCGACGCGCGCCAAGTACGAGCTTGATGCACAGGAACTCGCCGAGGTGTCCGCAGTACTCGGTCACCCCGTTGCGCAGGTCCTTGCGCACTACTGACCTCAGGGGCATCAAGAGCGACCGGTGCTATTTATCGCCGGTCGCCCGGGCCGGTCATCAGCCGTGGCCGTCGGTGAGTTCCGGGCCGTCGAAACTACTGCCTTACGCCCGGAATGTCTGGCGGTAGGTGTCCGGTGGCACGCCGACGGTGCGGTGAAAGTGGCGGCGCAAGGTGGTCGCGGTGCCCATGCCGGCCGCTGAGGCGATGGCATCGACGCTGTCGTTTGTGCTCTCCAGCAGTTCCTGTGCTCGGCGGATCCGTTGCGTCAGCAGCCACTGCAGCGGGGTGGTGCCGGTGACCGACCGGAAGTGCCGGGTCAGATGGCGCGAGCTCATGTTCGACTGGCGGGCCAGATCCTCCACAGTGAGTGGCTGATCCAGTCGCCGCATCACCCAGGGGAGCAGGTCGGCCAGGGCGTGCTCGTCCTGGGCCGGCACGGGGGTCGTGACGAACTGGGCCTGGCCGCCTGCTCGATGCGGCGGCACGACCAGGCGGCGGGCTGCGATATTGGCGACCGCTGCGCCGTAGTCGCGTCGGACCAGATGCAGGCACAGGTCCATCGCCGCGGCCTTGCCCGCCGAGGTGAGCACACTGCCATTGTCGACGTAGAGCACATCCGGGTCGACCGTCACCAGGGGATACCGCGCGGCGAGAGTGTCGGTGTGCGCCCAGTGGGTGGTCGCGCGCAGCCCATCAAGCAGACCGGCGGCGGCGAGCACGAACACGCCAGTGCACAGGGAGACCACCCGCGCGCCGACCTTGTGGGCCGCGCGTACCGCCTCGACCAGCTCGGCCGGCGGGTCCTGGTTGATGTCCGCCAGGCCCGGGACGATCACGGTGTCGGCGTCTGCCAGACGGTCCAGCCCGCAGTCCGGCTCCAGCAGGAACCGGCCGAGCCGGACGCTGTGTGTGCCGCACACCCGGACGTCGTACCAGGGTCCGGGCACTGCGTCCGGCCGCGTACCGAAGATCTCGTAGGCCAGCGCCAGCTCGAATTGCAGCATCCCCTCGGTGGCGGCAAGCGCGACAGAACGCGGGGAGGAAGTCACGTCCGGAATTGTACGGGTCATGTCGTTCCAGACACTGGCCGGCTTCAATCAGCCGAGGAACGATCTTCAGCAGCAGACCACTTCGAACACAGGGGCACGCTATGGCAACGGGTCGAAACATCGCGGTCTACGGCGCGTACGGACACACTGGCCGTTTCGTAGCCGCCGAGCTGCGCGAACGCGGCTACACCCCGCTACTGCTCGGCCGGGACCAGGACAAACTGCAAGCCCTTGCGCAAGCCTTCCCGGGCTCACCACAGCGGTACGCGACGGTCGACAGCCCGACTCTGCTCGATCGAGCGCTGGACGGCGTAGACGCGGTGATCAACACAGCCGGGCCGTTCGCCACCACTGCGGGCCCCGTCATCGAGGCGGCACTGCGCGCCGGCATCCCCTACGTCGACGTGGCAGCCGAGATCGAAGCGAACGTCGACACGTTCACGGACTTCGCGCAGCGCGCCCACGCCGCGCGCATCGCGGTACTGCCGGCGATGGCCTTCTTCGGCGGCCTCGGCGACCTGCTGGTCACCACCGCGATGGGCGACTGGACGTCGGCGGACGAAGCGCACATCGCCTATGGCCTGAGCAGCTGGCACCCCACCGGCGGCACGCTGGACTCCGGCGCGGTCTCGTCACAGCGACGCGGCGGCCGCTGCGTCCGCTACGCCAACGCTCAGCTGCAGTACCACGACGAGACGCCGTCGACAGTGGACTGGCCCTTCCCGGTGCCGCTCGGCACCCGAAGCGTCATCAGCGAGTTCACTATGGCCGACGTCGTCACCATCCCCAGCCATCTGGCCATCCCGCAGGTGCGCACCTATATGACCACCGAAGCAGCCTCGGACCTGCTGTCTGGGGATCCCACGGCCCCGAGCGCCGTCGACGACCGCGGACGCTCCGCGCAGACCTTCATCGTTGACGTCCTCGTCCGCTCCGGCGGCACGCAACGCCGCCTGAGCGCCACCGGTCAGGACATCTACGCAGTCAGTGCACCACTCGCCGTGGAGGCGGTCGACCGCATTCTCACCGGTCGCACCCGGACCACCGGCGTCGCCTCCGCCGGCGCGATATTCGACGCTCCTGACTTCCTCGACGCCCTGTCCGCCCACCTCACCGTCCACACGCCGGCCTAGACCTCGGCGGGTAGGTAAACGCCATCACTGTGCGTGCTGCTCGGGCACTTTTCGGGTGGTGTCAGGGCTGGCGTCGAGACCGGCAGCGATCTGATCCGGCAGCGGGTAGACCTGCTCGACAGGCAGTTGAGCTGTCGCCGCCTGTTCGTCGCCGCCGCGCAGGAGGTTCCGGATCTGGTGCACCCTGGGGGTGATGTCGGTGATGGCAACAACCCAGTCGTCGACGTACCGGTCGACGGCCTCGCGGGACAACCCAACCTGCAATGACCGGTACGGCAACGCCGTCAGTTGCAGTGACCGTTCCGGATCCCACTGCACTCGTACGGGGCTGGTCTTCAGTTGCCGCGACCAGGTTGCCCTGTCCCCGTGCAGGTCTTTGTCGTAGTGACTCAGGCTGGCTCGTGCCAGGGCCCACTCGAATCCCTCCCGCGTGATGTCGATGGACAGCACGCGCTCTTGCCCTGGCTTGGTGGCCCAGCCGCAGCGATACATCATCCACAGGAACGAGGGCTTGATCCACGTCATCCGGTCCCGCTTGAAGGGGGCCACGAAACGGCCGGCCGCCACCGCCGGCAGCGCTATCTGTGGGGGATACGCCTGGTACACGGTGATGGTGTCGGCCGAGTAGCGGGCGCGGATCTGGCGGGCGGGAACGGACATCATCTGATCATCACCGATCGTGCGGCTGTCAGGCCAGCAGGGAGGATTCCAGGTCGCGACGTATGCCACCCATCTCCATCCCCGCAAGCGCGTCACACTCGGGCAGCAGGGCGACCATCGCCTCGGCCACCTCGCGCAGCAGACCGGGCTGCGCCTCGAACAGGTACTTGTCGAAGTACTCGTCGCTGGTCTGACCGGAGCGCAGGCGGAACGACCCGGTCAGGTGGCACGTTTCGTAGACGCGACGCGCAAGGGGAGAAGTCACGCGGCGAGCCTCGCATCTCCCCTGGCCGGCTACCAACCGCCTCTTGCCCACGGCCTTGACCTGAAGCCCACTCAAGGTCCGAGCATGTGCACATGACGGTGACGGACGAGACACGACAGGCTCTGGAGCGGCAGCGCACTGTGGACATCACCACGACCGGGCGGCGGAGCGGTCAGCCGAGAAGGATGGAGATATGGCGCTATCAGGCCAGCGGCCGCTACTGGCTCACGGGGAGCCCGGGAGCACGTGACTGGTACGCCAATGTGCTCACGCATCCCAAGTTCACGCTGCATCTGGCCGGCCTGGATGTGCAGGTGCGAGGGCGTCCCGTGACCGACCCGGACGAGCGGGCACTCGTGCTCGGCGAGATCGTCCCGACCCTGGACTGGGCCGGAAGCTTGGAAAGCTGGATCGCCGGAAGCCCTCTGGTGGAGATCGAATTCGACTGACACCGCCCGACTTCACGGACATGCGCGAGGCGCCAGGAGTAGGAGGCGTGCCGTGCACTCGGGGTGGCGCAAGAGCCTTCAGTGGCGGCAACGGTGCCCACGTCGAGGTCGGATGCGTTCACCGACCTGACAAGGATTCATAGCGACGGGCCGCGCCGGTCAAGCCCTGCGGTTCGATCACCGCCCTGGAAACGTCCAGCTGAGACTGGCGACGGCCGTCCTCCTCGTTGCTGTCGCCGTTCCAGTGCGGCTGGCAGCCCAGCGCGCACCTACGATCAGGCTGTGAAGCGACCACGCTTGTACGGGCCTGGCGAGTTGGCTGGCCTGTTCAACGTGTCGAGGCAGCGGGTACTGCATATCACCCGCCGACCCGGCTTCCCTGAGCCGATGGCCCGCCTGATCGGAACGACTATCTGGGACGCGGACGAGGTGGACGAGTGGGCTAAGCACAATCGCCCACCACGCCCAACCGAGGGCGACGAAGACGGCTGATCCGGTGGCACCTATCGGCACGCCACGCCGGACTGGTTCCGCCAGTGACGTTCGGTTACCAGCCAGCCAGAACCGGGTGTAGGGCACATCCGCTTCTGCCGATGAGAGTGAGGGAATCTCCGCTTACATGGCGTCTGGCCGTAGCTGAGCAACGCGCGAAGCTGGCAAGATTCGGAGCGTTCGCAGGAGCGTGTCGACGATCCCGGCTGCACCGATGATTTCCGGGGGGATCCGCGGCCCATACCTTGACCGCGGGCGCAGATGATCTCGCCCGACCACAGAGGGGATTCCAGGCATGACGAGACCGCTTCGCTTCGGGGTCGTTGCCCCGCTCAGTACTGACCTGCCGACGTGGCTGGCCCAGGTGCGCCGCATCGACGACAGCGGCTACTCGACGTTGCTGATGCCGGATTTCCCGCTGCTGCAACCGGCGCCGGGTCCCACGTTGGCCACCGCCGCGGCCCTGACCGACTTGCGAGTGGGCACATGGGTGTACGCCTCCCCGCTACGCCCGGCCTGGCTGACGGCGTGGGAGGCGCATTCGCTGTCGCAGCTCACCGACGGACGCTTCGAGCTGGGCATCGGCACCGGCCGGCCAGGAATCGATGACGAGCTCCGCGACAAGGGAATGCCGGCCGTCCCGCCGCACGAGCGGCTGGCCCGGATACGCGAGACCGTCCGGAGGCTGCAAGATTTCGACGGCCCCGACCGGCACACGCCGGTGGCGATGGCCGTCCGCGGTCCGAAGGCTCGGGCGCTGGCGGCCGAGGTCGCCGACACGGTCACCTTCGTGCAGGCGCCAGATGAGTCCCGGGCCGAGGTCACGCGGCTGGCACGCGACCTGCGCGCCGTCCGCGACGTCGAGCTCGCGAATGCCGTGTCGGTCATCGGCGACCGGGTCGCGCCGTACATGGCGCCTCCCGACACCGACACTGCCGCCGCTCGCGCGGCGGACTCGTTGGTCACGCTTCCGGAGGATCCGGCGGCCGCCGCCGAGGAGATTCAGCGGCGACGGGAAGAGATCGGCTTCTCTTACTTCGTCATCGGCGCCGACTTCGCCGACACGTTCGCTCCAGTCGTGGCCAAGCTAGGCGGACGGTAGTTCGCCGCCGAGGAATGACGACGGCGAACACGCCGGTCCGGAGAGCCGACACCTAAGGAAGGCGACACCATCGTCACGGTCCTCAACGCTCTGCCGGAAGCGAGCTTCCACTATGAAACCCGTCGGTAAGGTGAGCAACATCCGCTCATGCCGCGATCCGCGTGACCTGGCTGACCGGCCGGATACGGTGAGCGACCAGCATGCAGCCGAGGCGATCCGGGTCTGCGCCTGGTGTCACGTCGCCCCGATCGGATATCTCATCGCGGCGATGTCCGTGTGGAGCCCGAAAACGGTTGCCTTCGGGTTCAAAGCTTGCACGACTGCGTCAGTAAGCGGACGGTGCGCGACGACGTGCTCGACCACCGCCGGGTCGACCTCGATCTCGTAGTAGTCCTCGGCGAACGTGACGTACCGATCGACGATGTCGTCGAGCAGGATCTCGAGCAGATCAGAGCCGTCCGGGGCGTTGCTGTCGTACGGTCCGCGAAGCGCGGGGAACGTGATGGCTTCGCCGGCGTGCCACCGGTCGTCACCGGAGAGCCGCCACAGGACAGCGGTGGCGACGAACTGGCCTTCCTCGTCGCCGAACGCTGGTTCCTCGATCTGCGGACGGAACACCGCCGGGAGACCGTCGAGCAGTCCGGGCCACAGCTCGTGGTCCGGATCGCGATAGGGCGTCATCGCCGACTCATGGTCGAACACGCGGATGAAGGCGCCATCGGCGGTGAACACCACTGTCCACTCGTCGCCGCTGCCGTTGCTCATCAGTGCCGCCTCGTCGTCACCCCAAGATCGGGTGTAGGCGTAGTAGGGCTCGCCCTCGTCGACGATGCACTCCAGCACGGCGAGTGCCTTGCAGCGGTCCCGCAGCACGTCGATGGAGGGCAGCCTGGCAGCGATGTCGTACACGGTCACCCGCTGAACCTACGCCGAAGCACCGACACGCGAGACTCGGTGAGAATGCACGCTCATAGCCGCTGGCCGGGCGCCCACCTCTGCACGCTCCCAGGGCTGGAAGAGCCTGGAAACGGCGCTGCCCCGACCTCGCAGGAGGCCGGGGCAGCACTGATCGCGTACGTCAGCTGCAGCCGCTGGTGGAGCCGCAGCCCTCGCAGACGTAGCAGCTACCGGCGGGGCGCATCTTCGTACCGCAGGTGAAGCACAGCGGTGCGTCGGCGGCCTTGCCGATGACGGCCTCCAGCAGTTCGGTGCTGGAACCCACGCTCGGCGCCGGCTTGGCGGCGGCCACGTCGGCCATCTCCTGGGCCGGCTGGGCGACGGCCTCCGGCTTGGCCGGAGCCTCCACCGGCGCGGACGATGCCATCGCGGTGAGCTCAGCCCCGGTGACCCCTGCGGATTCCGCGTCGGCTTCGGCCCGCAGCTGGGCGGCCCGCTCGCTGGCGGTGAAGATGCCCAGCTCGGCGCGGCGCTCGTACGGCAGGAAGTCCAGTGCGAGGCGACGGAAGATGTAGTCCATCACCGACGCCGCCATGCGCACGTCCGGGTCGTCGGTCATGCCGGCCGGCTCGAAGCGCATGTTCGTGAACTTGCTGACGAACGTCTCCAGCGGCACGCCGTACTGGAGGCCGATGCTGATGGCCACCGAGAAGGCGTCCATCACGCCGGCCAGGGTCGAGCCCTGCTTGGACATCTTGAGGAAGACCTCGCCGAGGCCGTCGTCCGGGTAGGACGACGCGGTGAGGTAACCCTCGGCGCCACCGACGGAGAAGCTGACCGTCTCGGACGGGCGCTTCTTGGGCAGGCGCTTGCGTACCGGGCGGTACTCGACGACCTTCTCCACAGCGGCCGGTGCGGCCTCGACGGCGGCCGGCTCGGTGGCCTTGTTGTTCTTCGCCACCGAGAGCGGCTGGCCGACCTTGCAGTTGTCCCGGTAGATCGCCAGCGCCTTGAGGCCGAGCTTCCAGCCCTCGAAGTAGATCTTCTCGACGTCCTCGACGGTGGCCGCCTCCGGCATGTTTACCGTCTTGGAGATGGCGCCGGAGACGAACGGCTGGATCGCCGCCATCATCCGCACGTGGCCCATCGGGGCGATGGACCGCTCCCCCATCGCGCAGTCGAACACCGCGTAGTGCTCCGGCTTGAGGCCGGGGGCGTCCACCACGTGGCCGTTGTCGGCGATGTGCTCGACGATCGCCTCGACCTGCTCCTCGGGGTAGCCGAGGCTGCGCAGCGCGCGCGGGACCGTCTGGTTGACGATCTGCATCGAGCCGCCGCCGACAAGCTTCTTGAACTTGACGAGCGCCAGGTCCGGCTCAACACCGGTCGTGTCGCAGTCCATCATGAAGCCGATGGTGCCGGTCGGCGCGAGGACGCTGGCCTGCGAGTTACGCCAGCCGTTGCGGTCACCGATCTTGTTGCCCTGGGTCCACTGCTTGGTCGCCTCGCGGACGATCGCGGTGGCCACCGGGCTGGTGGGCTTGATCTCGTCGTTCGCGGCGGCGTGCTTGCGCATGACCCGCTTGTGCGGCTCGGCGTTGCGGGCGTAGCCGTCGTACGGGCCGACGACGCCGGCCAGCTCGGCCGAGCGGCGGTACGCGGTGCCGGTCATCAACGAGGTGATCGCCGCGGCGACCGAGCGACCCTGGTCCGAGTCGTACGGCTGGCCGGTGGCCATCAGCAGCGCGCCCAGGTTGGCGTAGCCGATGCCCAGCTGCCGGTAGGCGCGGGAGGTCTCGCCGATCTTCTCGGTCGGGAAGTCGGCGAAGCAGATCGAGATGTCCATCGCGGTGATGACGAACTCGACGGACTTGACGAACTTCTCCACCTCGAAGCCACCGTCGGCGCGGAGGAACTTCATCAGGTTGAGCGAGGCGAGGTTGCACGAGGAGTTGTCCAGGTGCAGGTACTCCGAGCACGGGTTCGACGCGGTGATCCGGCCGGTCTCCGGGCAGGTGTGCCAGTCGTTGATCGTGTCGTCGTACTGCAGGCCCGGGTCGGCGCACTCCCACGCGGCCTGGGAGATGGTACGGAACAGCTTCTTGGCGTCGATGGTGTCGATCACCGAGCCGTCCAGCCGGCCGCGCAGGTCGAAGCCGCCGCCGTTCTGCACGGCCGTCATGAACTCGTCGGAGACCCGCACCGAGTTGTTGGCGTTCTGGTACTGCACGCTCACGATGTCGGAGCCGCCGAGGTCCATGTCGAAGCCGGCGTCCCGCAGCGCGCGGATCTTGTCCTCCTCGCGCGCCTTCGTGATCACGAACTCCTCGATGTCCGGGTGGTCCACGTCGAGGATGACCATCTTGGCCGCCCGCCGGGTCGCGCCGCCGGACTTGATGGTGCCTGCGGACGCGTCAGCGCCGCGCATGAAGCTGACCGGGCCGGAGGCGGTGCCACCGGAGGAGAGCAGCTCACGGGACGAGCGGATCCGCGACAGGTTGACGCCGGAACCGGAGCCGCCCTTGAAGATCAACCCCTCTTCCTTGTACCAGTCGAGGATGGAATCCATCGAGTCGTCCACGGCGAGGATGAAGCACGCGCTGACCTGCTGCGGCGACGGCGTACCGACGTTGAACCAGACCGGCGAGTTGAAGCTGAACACCTGGTTCAGCAGCATCCAGGTCAGCTCGTGGGCGAAGACCTCGGCGTCGGCGGGGCTGGCGAAGTAGCCGTACTCCTCACCGGCGGTGCGGTAGGTGGTGACCACCCGGTCGATCAGCTGCTTGAGCGACCACTCGCGCTCCGGGGTCCCCACCGCGCCCCGGAAGTACTTCGTGGTCACGATGTTCGCCGCGTTGACGCTCCACGACTCCGGGAACTCCACGCCGCGCTGCTCGAAGTTGATCGAGCCGTCCCGCCAGTTCGTCATCACGACGTCGCGACGCTCCCAGGCGACCTCGTCGTACGGGTGGACCCCCTCGGTCGTCCACACCCGCTCGATCTTCAGCCCCGCGCTCGCGCCGGCCTTGCTACGTGACCTGCTTGTCGTCACACCATCCCCCGACATCTCATCCGCCCCCTCGTCCGCGCGGCCACGCCGCGCGTCCACCTGTCAGAACACAAACCTCAGTTGGTACGGCCGGCGGTCCCCGCCGCCCCGGCCTCCGCCGCGCCCGCACGGGCGCGGGCGGCGGCGCGCAATGTCTCGATCTCCTGCTCGAAGTCGGCAAGCGAGTCGAAGGACCGGTAGACGCTGGCGAACCGCAGGTACGCCACCTCGTCCAGGTCCCGCAGGGGGCCCAGGATGGCCAACCCCACATCGTGGCTGGGGATCTCGGCCGCACCCTTGGCCCGCACGGTCTCCTCGACCTTCTGGGCCAGCAACGCGATCGAGTCCTCGTCGACCGGCCGGCCCTGGCACGCCTTGCGCACCCCGCCGATGATCTTCGTCCGGCTGAACGGCTCGGTCACCCCGCTGCGCTTGACGACAGCGAGGACCGCCTCCTCGACCGTGGTGAACCGCTTGCCGCACTCGGGGCAGGACCGCCGCCGCCGGATGAGCTGGCCGTCGTCGGCCTCCCGCGAGTCGACCACCCGGGAGTCGGCGTGTCGGCAGTACGGACACCGCATCGCCTACCTCCTAATCATGATCAACCACGGCGTAGCGGGCACTTCCGGGCACGACTCGACCCGGCGGTGCCAGCTGGAGCTGACGCCCGCCGTGGCCGGCGCTGCGGGAGTGCGGTCGGTAGTCGAACCCAACCTGTGGGCAACTTACGCCCGTGTCACTACTACATCTAGGGGTCGACCGTATGTCGCTGGCGTACTCGGGTCAAGTTGACCGGCGTGTCCGGCGCGTCACGGACCATCCGGTCATCCGCACCCATCGCCCCCGCCGGAAGACCCAACGCCGCGACCCCGACCCGGTTACCGGCCAGCCGGCTGAAGTCGCCCGGAAAACGGTCGCTGTTCGAACATCCGTGCTACCCGACGTACCATTTATCAGAACATCCGTACGACCGGAGTGGTTTTTCACCCCGACACGCCGGTGAGAGGTCGTACAGATGTTTGAAAATGACCGATCTCACCTATACGGTCAGGAACAGCCGGGCGCGTTGGATCTTCAGCACCCGGCGCACGGCACCATTCGAGCACGAGCGTTCGAGCACCACTGTTAGAGCACCCCGCACGCACCACGAGCCGACGAGGCACCCAGCGCCGACCAGGGAGGACGGACGTGACCGAGGACCGGGCTAGCCGGCCGAAGAGCCCGCAGCAGATCACCGAGGCGGGCCCGCCGGCCACCCGACGCCGCAGCGCCGCGCGCAGCCGGACGGGTCAGCCCGCCGTGCGCCCGGTCACGCCGGTGGTCAGCGCCTTTCCCGACCCCGCGACGGTCGACCTGACCGCCCGCCAGCGTCGCATCCTGGAGTTCATCCGCACCTGGGTGGAGCACCACGGCTACCCGCCCAGCGTTCGCGAGATCGGCGAGGCGGTCGGCCTGGTGTCGCCGTCCAGCGTCGCCTACCAGCTCAAGGAACTGGAGAAGAAGGGCCTCCTGCGCCGCGACCCCAACCGGCCGCGCGCGGTGGACGTCCGGGCCCCCAGCGAGGCCATCGACGACGAGTTGTCACGCGCCCAACGGCCGACACCGGCGTACGTGCCGATGCTCGGACGGATCGCCGCCGGTGGGCCGATCCTCGCCGAACAGGCCGTGGAGGACATCTTCCCCCTCCCCCGCGAGTTGGTGGGTGAGGGCGAGGTCTTCATGCTCCAGGTCAAGGGCGACTCGATGCTCGACGCGGCGATCTGCGACGGCGACTGGGTGGTCGTCCGGCAGCAGCCGACCGCCGACTCCGGCGAGATCGTGGCCGCCATGCTCGACGGCGAGGCGACCGTCAAGACCTACCGGCGGCGCGACGGCCACGTCTGGCTGATGCCGCAGAACCCAGCCTTCGACCCGATCCCCGGTGACGACGCCACCATCATGGGCCGGGTCGTGGCGGTGCTACGCCGGATCTGACCGGCCCGCGGGTGAGTGCCCCACGGCGCTCACCCGCGACGGTTCGCGCGTCGCGTCACGGTCGAGCGCACGCGTTGCCCCTCGACCGAGCACCATCTTGCGACCGTTCGCGCGTCGCGCAGGCTCCGAGCCGTCAGTAGCGGTCGCCTCGGTTAGGGCCGCGACGGCCACCCGGATGCTGCCCGTACGGGTCGATGGGCGCCTCGTCGTCGCGCCTGCGGGCGGGCCGCTGACCCCGATAGTCCGGCTGCTCCTGCCCGCCACGCCGCGGAGGCTCCGCACGACCACCGCCGGGCTGACCGCCCCGACCGCCACTGGGCTGACTGCCACCACGGCCACCGCCAGGCTGGCCACCACCCCTGCCGCCACTGGGCTGACCGCCACCTCGACCGCTGCCCGGCTGGCCAGCACCTCGGCCACCGCCGGGTTGACTGCCGCCCCGGCCACCGCCGGGCTGGCCGCCGCCAGCGCCGTAGACACCGCCGCCGGGCCGACCGCCGCCACCCGGAGGACGACCGCCGCCGCCGTAGACACCGCCACCACCGGCACCACCGCCAGCGGCACCGCCGCCCGGTCGAGGAGCACCGTAGCCGCCGTTGTCGGCCGCTGCGGGACGCCCACCGCCGTACACCGCTCCGGCCGCCGGCGCCGCCCCACCACGGGCCGCTCCGGCCCCGTAGACCGCGCCGCCCGCCGGTGCGCCGCCGCCGTAGACGCCGCCCCGACGCTCGTCGCCTGCCGGACGACCGTCGCCGTCGCCGCGCCCCGGAACCGGGTCGAGGGGGTCGCCGTCCGGATCCGATTTTTCGGACCCGGCGGCCAGCGGCCGGCGGCGGGCCCGCACGATGCCGAAGATGCCCGCGCCGACAAGCAGCAGGCCGACAAGCCCGACGGCGCCGACCAGGTAGGTGATCTCGTCGAGGCTCAGCCCGTCGAACCAGGACTGCGAGGCCGCGGGCTTCGCGGCACCGGCCGCCGCCAGCGGCGCAGCCGTCGAGGTGGACGGCGTGTAGGCGAGAATGTCGACCGGGTCGTCCTCGCTGAACTGACCGCCGTCGGAGACGGTGAGGAAGCTCTTGCCGTCCGGGGAGTAACTGATCGCCTCGCCGAACGGATCGGCCAGCGGAGTCACCCGCGGCTTTCCGGTCGTGACCGCGCCGACGATGTCACCGCCGGACACGTCGTACTCGAAGGCATCGGCATACGTCCGCAGGACGACCTTGGTGCCGTCCGGGGAGCGGGCCGCGCCGGTGATCGCGACCCGGCCGAACGTGTTGAGCGGGTTGTCGGTCTCCGTCGCGGGCAGTGCGATCTCGCCGGCCTTGCGCATCGGCACCGGCTCGGTGTCACCGGTCTTCAGGGCCGCCGCGGGGGTGTAGATCTCGGCTTTGCCCTTTGTCACCTTGGTGATGATCAGCGGTTTGCCGTCGTCGCCGATGAGGAGGGCCTCGGCGTCGTGCGGCTTGCCCTCCGGGTACGAGAGTCGGTGCAACACGGGCTGCTTGGCGCCGGTGACAGGCATCGACCAGAGCGCCACCCGCTTACGGCGTTCCTTCGCGGTGATGTTGTCGCCGGTGTCGGCGATCCAGAGGGTCTTACCGTCCGGGGAGAGCGCCAGGTCCTCGGTGTCGAAGGGGCCAGCGCCGGAATACTGGACGGGCTCCTTCGCAATCTTGCACTTGCTGTCGAGGAAGAAGACCCGCTTACGCGCCGCGATCTCGGTGCTGTCGTTGATGACGATGTAGCCGGACTTGGTCGCCACCAGCCCGGACAACTCCCGCAGCCGCTCGTCTGTGACCGTGCACCGCTTCTTACCGGGAGTGACGGCGGGCGGCTCGGACTGCCCGGGTGCGGGAGCAGCAACGGCCACTCCGGCAAGCGCCACGGTTGCCCCGAGCAGGCCGAGGGCAACCGTGGCCGAGGAAACGACGCGGCGCATTCGGCCAGTGTCGCATGCCGAGCGTTTCCGGTGGATGACGCCGGGATCGGTCAGGGCAGGCTGACGGCAGCCTGCCCCTGCCTCTCGACGTCGAACGGCGCCAGCTCGGCGGCGAGCGCCGCGCTGACCCGTACGTGCAGCAACGTGCCCTCCGCCAGGTGCGAGGTGCTGAGCACCTCACCGCTCCGGTGCACCCGTGACACCAGGTCACCCCTGTCGTACGGCAGGATCGCCCGGACCTCCACGGCAGGCTGCGGCAACCGCGCCTCGATGGCCTCACGCAGGCCGTCGATGCCCCGCCCGGAGTACGCCGACACGAAGATCGCGTCCGGCCAGAGCCGCTTGAGTCGCAGGAGCGTGTCCTCGTCGGCCGCGTCGGTCTTGTTGACCACCAGCAGCTCGGGGAGCCGGTCCGCGCCCACCTCGGCGAGCACCTCGTGGACCGCCCGCACCTGCTCCTCAGGATCCGGGTGGGTGCCGTCGACGACGTGCACCACCAGATCCGCTTCCGCGACCTCCTCCAGCGTCGAGCGGAACGCCTCGACGATCTGGTGCGGCAGGTGGCGTACGAAGCCGACGGTGTCGGAGAGCGTGTAGAGCCGCCCGTCGGAGGCGGTGGCCTTACGGGTGGTCGGGTCCAGCGTGGCGAAGAGGGCGTTCTCCACCAGAACGCCCGCGCCGGTGAGCCGGTTGAGCAGGCTGGACTTGCCGGCGTTGGTGTAGCCGGCGATGGCCACCGCGGGGATCGCGTTGCGGGAACGGCGGGAGCGCTTGGTCACGCGTACCGTCTTCATGCTCTTGATCTCGCGGCGCAGCCGGGAGATGCGGTGGCGGATGCGTCGCCGGTCGGTTTCCAGCTTGGTCTCACCGGGACCACGCACGCCCACGCCGCCGCCGGCGCCGCCGCCGCGACCGGACCCACCGGTCTGCCGGGACAACGTCTCACCCCAACCACGCAGCCGGGGCAGCAGGTATTGGAGCTGGGCCAGCTCGACCTGCGCCTTACCTTCCTTGCTCTTGGCGTGCTGGGCGAAGATGTCCAGGATCAGCGCCGTCCGGTCGACAACCTTGACCTTGGTGCGCTGCTCCAGGTTGCGCAGCTGCGACGGGGACAACTCACCGTCACAGATGACAGTGTCGGCGCCCGTGGAGAGCACCACAGCGCTGAGATCGTCGACCTTGCCGCGACCGATGTAGGTGGCCGGGTCGGGCCGTGAGCGGCGCTGGATCAGCCCCTCGAGCACCTGCGAGCCCGCCGTCTCGGCAAGCGCGGCCAGCTCGGTCAGGGAATTTTCCGCATCGGTCACCGTGCCCTCGGTCCAGACGCCCACCAGGACGACCCGCTCCAGCCGCAGCTGCCGGTATTCCACCTCGGTGACGTCGGTGAGCTCGGTAGACAGGCCCGGGACGCGTCGGAGGGACTGCCGCTCCGACAGCTCCATCTCACCGGTGGTGACGTCGTCGAACTCGTCCTCGACGCCGACGAAGGTCTCCTGGTCTCGCAAGCGGTTCTCCTGTCCGATTTGATAAGTAGAACGTAATCCTGACATGAGACAACGCCCAATGCACCTGCTATATGCCCGTGCTGAAGCTCGCCAAAAGTGGGGGCGAATGCCAGAGTGCCCCGCCAACCCGGTAGAAATGCGGGGCGACGGTCGACCGGCCGTACAGCCGTGACGGAGGGATCCCGTGGCCATCACCCGACTGCCGAGCGCCGGATTTTCGATCACCATCCGGATCGCCGTGACCGCGGACGCCTCCTCGATCGGCCGGCTCACCACCTCGGTCGGCGAGGCCGGGGCGATCGTCACGGCTCTGGACGTGGTGGACTCGGACCCGACCCACGTGATCGTCGACCTCACCTGCGACACCGCCGACGCCAAACACGCCGACCAGGTGGTCGACGCGCTCAGGACGCTGGACGGCGTGGACGTGCGCAAGGTGTCCGACCGGACGTTCCTGCTTCACCTCGGCGGCAAGATCGAAGTCACCTCGAAGGTCGCGCTGCGCAACCGCGACGAGCTGTCCCGGGCGTACACCCCTGGGGTTGCCCGGGTCTGCATGGCGATCGCCGAGAACCCGGCGGACGCACGGCGGCTGACGATCAAGCGCAACACCGTCGCGGTCGTCAGTGACGGTTCGGCGGTGCTGGGCCTGGGCAACCTCGGCCCGGCCGCGTCGCTGCCGGTGATGGAGGGCAAGGCCGCGCTGTTCAAGCGCTTCGGCGGGGTGGATGCCTGGCCGGTGGTGCTGGACACCCAGGACACCGACGAGATCGTGGCCATCGTCAAGGCGATCGCGCCCGCGTACGGCGGGATCAACCTGGAGGACATCGCCGCGCCGCGCTGCTTCGAGATCGAGGCCCGGCTGCGCGAGGCGCTGGACATTCCGGTCTTCCACGACGACCAGCACGGCACCGCAATCTGCGTGCTGGCCGCGCTGACCAACGCCCTGCGCGTCGTGGGCAAGCAGCTCGCGGACGTCCGGGTCGTGGTCTCCGGGGCCGGCGCGGCCGGCACCGCCATCATGAAGCTGCTGCTGCGCCAGGGCGTCGGCGACATCATCGCGTACGACCGGGACGGCGCTCTGCACCGAGGGCTGACCGGGCTCAACCCGGCCTGGCAGTGGCTGGCGGACAACACCAACAAGGAGAACTACGCAGGCGACCTGCCCGGCGCGATCCGGGGCGCGGACGTCTTCATCGGGGTCAGCGCGCCGAACCTGCTCACCGGCGACGACGTCGCGCAGATGGCCAAGGACTCGATCGTCTTCGCGCTTGCCAACCCGGACCCGGAGGTCGACCCCCGGGAGGCACGCAAGCACGCCGCGGTGGTCGCCACCGGCCGCTCCGACCAGCCGAACCAGATCAACAACGTGCTCGCCTTCCCCGGCGTGTTCCGCGGCATGCTCGACGCGCACGCCGAGGAGTTCACCGAGGAGATGGCGATCGCCGCCGCCCAGGCCATCGCCGACGTGGTCGGTGAAGAGAAGATCAACCCGACGGTGATCGTGCCGAGCGTCTTCGACGCTCGGGTCGCCCCGGCGGTCGCCGCCGCCGTTCGTGCTGCCGCGAACAACCCCAGCCCGCTCCCCGCCGCCGACCCCGGCCCCGCCGACCTTCCGGAGATCGCGGCCAACGCCAGCGCCACCCCCTGAGCGGTGGATGTAGCGCCGCCTGTGGTCGGCGCGGCGACGACAACCGTGCCGGGTGGTCGTCGCGCGTCCTTTGCTCTGCTTCAACCACCGCAACGGCCGGTGTCCGACTATCGGACGCCGGCCGTTGCGTCCGTTGAAGCAGCGCAAAGGGGGCACGGTGAACCTCCGGGGAAGCCGACGCGCGCCGGGCCGACCGCAGCTAGTGCCTCGTCATGCGGCCTTGAACGGGTAATCGGGATGGCGGATCTTGGAGTTGATCGCGTATCCGGTTTTGGGTTGGGCGTGTTGGTTGCGCCA